>VFJJ01000081.1 GCA_009886115.1 Actinomycetota bacterium | reverse complement strand
TCGACTGGGTGGCGTGGATCGCCCGGCTGGGCGTGGTCTTCGCGCTGATCGGGTGCGTGATCTTCTTCTCGTTGCAGAAGGCCCAGTTCCACACGACGAAGAACATGCAGACCACGCTCGAGGGCGCGGCGCCCCTGTTGATCATGGCGTTGGGGCTGACGGTCGTGCTGGTGATGGGCGACTTCGATCTCTCGGTCGCCAGCATGCTCGCCGTGGGAAGCGCCACCATCGTGTCGTTGATCGTGCGCCACGACGTGAGCTGGGGGCTGGCCATCGCCATCGGCGCTCTCGTGGCCATCGCGGTCGGCATGCTCAACGGGTTCCTCATCGCCTACGTGGGTACGCCGTCGTTCATCACGACCTTGGCCATGGGCGTGGTCCTCACGGGAGTCGAGGTCGCGATCAGCGGCGCCAGCACGCAGTTCATCTCTGGGGCAGAGAAGACCCCCAAGGCCTACCGCAACCTCGGGGTTGGCGAGCCGCTCTTGTCGCTGCGCTCGCCGGTGTGGATCGCTCTCGGGCTCACCATCGTCCTGTGGGCGTTGTTGGCCAAGACCGAGGTCGGTCGCTTCATGTACGCCATCGGTGGCAACCCCGAGGCCGCCCGCCTGTCGGGCATCCGTACCCGGTTGCTGCGGGCCTCGGGGTTCGTGGTCGTGGCCCTGTGCGCCCTCACCGCGGCCGTCACCGAATCGGCCCGCACCGCATCGCACGTCCGTGGGAACGGCGCATCGTTGCTCTTGCCCGCCTTCGCTGCCGCGTTCCTCGGCGCCACCCTCTCGAAACGGGGCCAGTTCAACATCCTGGGCACCGTGTTCGGCGCGATCTTCCTCCAGGTCGTCGAGTCGGGCCTCACCTTCATGGGCTACGAGCAGGACGTGAAGAACATCGTGAAGGGCACGATCCTCATTGCGGCAATGCTCTTGAACCGTCTGGGGACCAAGCAGCGATGAACGTGGACTCGTCGTTCTTCGAGCTCCGCGGGATCACCAAGCGATACCCGGGCGTCCTGGCCGTCGACGACGTGCAGATCGCGCTCTCCGCGGGCGAGATCGTGGGCCTCGTCGGCAAGAACGGTGCCGGGAAGTCGACGCTCATCAAGATCATGGCCGGCGCGGTGCGGCCCGACTCGGGCGAACTGTTCCTGAACGGTGCCCGGCTCGAGCTCGCCACGCCGTTGCAGGCGAACCATGCCGGCATGGCCTTCGTGCACCAGGAGCTGCAAGACGTCGCCGACCTCTCGGTGGCCGAGAACGTCATGCTGGGCTTGGGTTTTCCCAAGCGGGCCGGTCTGTTCGTCGATTGGCGGACGCTGCGCCGTCGCGCCGCCGAGGTGATCGCCCGGCTCGAGGTCGACATCGACCCCAAGGCCGCGGTCGGCGATCTGAGCGTGGCCGACCAGCGCTTGGTCACCATCGCCCGGGGCCTGGCGCAGAATGCGACCATGCTCGTGCTCGACGAGCCGACAGCCAGCCTCACCGACGAGGAGATCAAGCATCTGTTCGGCGTGGTGGGTCGGCTCCGCAGCGAGGGAATCACGGTCCTGTACGTCTCGCACCGTCTCGAGGAGATCTTCGAGCTCACCAATCGGGTCGTCGTGATGCGCGATGGGCGGGTCGTCGCCGACGAGCCCACCGCTGCGCTCGACCGCCGTGCTCTCATCGGCCACATCACCGGCCATGAGCATGCCGAGACCGCGGCTGAACGTCGACGTAGTCAGGGCATCGGCGGTCCACCCGAAACCGAGGTACTGCTTCGCGCTCAGGGCATCACTGCCGCAACCGGGGTGACCGACTGCAGCTTCGAGGTCAGAGCCGGCGAGGTCCTGGGGCTCGCCGGCCTCGTGGGAGCCGGGCGGACCGAGCTGGTCCGGGCCATCTTCGGTGCCGATCGCCGGAGCGCGGGCACGATCGCCATGCGGGGCAAGCAGATCAACGTCAAGTCCCCCGAGTCGGCCATGAGGGCGGGATTGGCGCTCCTCCCCGAGGATCGCAAGACCCAGGGCAACGTGATGGAGTTCACGGTCCGCCAGAACCTCACCTTGGCGTCACTCCACAAGCACCGCATCGCCCCCAAGGTCGCTGCGCCGTCGTCTTCGCGCGAGCGGGTCGAGGCCGCGCGTCTCATCGAACGTCTGGCCATCAAGACCCCACACGACCGACAGACGGTCAAGCTGCTCTCAGGCGGAAACCAGCAGAAGGTCGTGATCGGGAAGTGGGTCTCGCAAGGGGCCGACGTGCTGATCTTCGACGAACCCACCCATGGTGTCGACGTCGACGGCAAGGAGGAGATCTACAACGTGATGGGCGAGCTCGCCGGCCAAGGCAAAGGCGTCGTCTTCATCTCGTCGGAGTTCTCCGAGCTCGTCGGGGCCTGTCACCGCGTGCTGGTGATGCGCGAGGGCCGCATCGTGGGTGAGGTCTCTGGCGACGATGTCACCGAGCAAGCCATCGTCGAGCTCTGCTACGGGACCCCAGCGATCACGTAGTTTCGTTCTTTGTGTCCAGGCCCGCGCCGGGCGCGGCGGTGGACACAAAGAACGGGCGGGTCACGGCGGTACCGGCGAGGACGGGCTCGGTGCCGTCCCGGGCCAGCCACACGTCGCACATGACCCGTTCTCCGTCGATACCGGTGACGGTGCCGCCGGCCACCAATCGGTCACCGGAGAACACGTTGGCGAGGAAACGGACCCTGAGCTTCGCGATCCGGTCGGGTCCACCAGCCCAGGCCGCCAGCATGTTGACGACGTAGGCCATGTTGTTGGGGCCCTGGTTCACCACCGCCGTGCCCATCCCCAGGGCTACGACGACGGTCGGGTCGAGGTGGATGGGATTCGGATCACGCAACAGCGCCGCCATGGTCTTCATCTTCTCGGCGTCGACACGCTCGATCACCAGCTGCGGTAGCTCGTCGCCGATCGCCACTCCACGCGCGGGCGTCACCCGTCCCTCCGAGGGAACACGAAGGAGTTCGTCGAGACACCCACCACGTCGCCCGCAGGGTCGACCAGCTCCAGGGCGAACGCCAGGATGTCGAACACGCCGGCTTTCTTGCCCTCTTTTCTGACCACCGAGGTGAACGATCCCCTCACGGAATACGTGACACCGACGCGCATCGGGCCAACGAGCTCGATCTCGGCTTCGCCGAACATCACGCCGTCGTCAGCGGATGCGTGTGCGAGCGCGAAGAGCTCGTCGAGCGAGATGCCCATCCCGGCCAGCGCGGCGTAATAGCAGTACATAGGATGAGCCAGGTCGTCATCGCGCTGAGGGGCCAGCACCACATCGTTGGTGAGCCAGTTCTGGTAGGGCTCGACGGTGTACGTGCCACCGGGGAACGGCCTCCCCACGAGAGCTTCGAGCGCTTCGAGCGCGACGATGGCCATCTGCCTGGTCAGCCAGCTACCAGCGACAGGCTTGCGGGATCGCCGGATGGTCGAGCGCCGGGTACTTCTTGTGGAGTGGTTGCACGACCTCTTCGCCGAACCGGAGGATCTGGTCGCGGGTGGCCTCGAAGGAGGGACCGGTGACCATGCGGAAGCGGATGGTGAAGTAATCGACGCCGAGCTCCTCGTGATAACGCTCGAGGCGCTCGCGGCACTGCTCGGGCGTCCCGATCACGATGTGCTCGCGAGCGCTGTCGGCGGTGATCTTCTCGGGCGAGTCGAACTCGGGGTGGTGAGCGAGGATCCCCTGCTCGCAGTAGAAGCGCATCTCCGACACATAGTGCGTGCCGAACTCCGCGGCGGCCTGCTCGAAGCTGTCGGCCACCCAACCGTTGCGCATCAGCACCACGAACGGCTTCTTCCCCAGCGACTCGGCTCGGGACCGGTAGGCACCGGCCTGTTGCTCCCACACGGCGGGGAGGATCGGGAAGTCGTCGCACGTCCACGACTCGGCATAGGTGGCGCAGCGCTCGATGGCTGCCGGGAGTTGACCGCCGCCCCAGAACGGGAACCGGGGCTCCTGATAGCACTGCGGAGACAGGAGCGCGTCGCGAACCTGGTAGAAGTCGCCCTCGACGCTGAAGCGTTCGCCCTTGGTGAGCAAGGCCTGCTCGATGATGCGTACGTTCTCGAGATATCGGCCGAGCATGCGCTCGGTGTCGACGCCGAACTGGTTCCAGTACCCGGGGTGAAAGCCTCGCCCCCAGGTCATGTAGAGCCGGCCTCGCGAGATGTTGTCGATCAGCGCGCACTGTTCGGCAACGTGCATCGGGTGATACAGGGTGTTCACGAGACAGTACGAGCCCAGCGCGATGCGCTCGGTCTCGCGGGCCAGGATCGTCAACAGGTTCAAGGGCGAGCCGAAGTACGACTCGGTGCGGCCGTGGCGGTCGGGCACCTGGATCGAGTGGAAGCCTGCCTGCTCGGCCAGGATTCCCTCTTCGATCATCGCGTCGAGGGCCCGGGTCACGTTCTCCTTGCTGGGCAAGGGCTGGTCGTACGAACCATGGTTCGTGTCGATCAAGTATCCGATGCGCATCGATGTCCCCTGTCAGACCTGACGGTCGTTGTCGGCCCAAAACGGCTCGCGGAGGACGCGCTTGAGGATCTTCCCGGTCGCGGCCTTGGGCAGAGCATCGAGGAACTCGATCGATCTGGGCTTCTGGAACGACGCCAGGTGTTCCTTGGCCGTGTCGACGAGCTCGATCTCGGTGGCCGACTCGCCGGGCTTGAGCACCACGAAGGCCTTGACCGACTCGCCCCACACCTCGTCGGGCACACCGATGACTGCGCACTCGAGCACGGCCGGGTGCTTGTAGATCGCCTCCTCAACCTGGACCGAGTAGATGTTCTCGCCCCCCGAGATGATCATGTCCTTGGCCCGGTCGACGATGAACACGTAGCGTTCCTCGTCCCATGTGGCGATGTCGCCGGTCCAAATCCACCCGTCGCGGATGGTCTGTGCGGTGAGATCGGGGCGGCGGAAGTAGCCGAGCATGTTGGCTTCGGACTTCACGATGATCTGTCCGGTGGTCGCGCCGTCACAGGGCACGGGGTTGCCGTCGTCGTCGACCACCATGATCGAGGTGACGAAGCCCTCCCGACCGCACGACTTGAGCCGCTCGGGATGGACGTCGTGCAGCGCGGCGTTGAGGTGGTCCTCCTGCGACAAGAACGTCATCGTCGTGCCTTCGGTCTGGCCGTATCCCTGGATGAGCGTGCACGGGAACTTGGTCAGCGCTTCCTTGATGACTCGGGGCGGCATGGGGCCCCCGCCGTACTGGATGTTCCGCAGCGACGAGATGTCGTAGCTGTCGAAGTCGTCGACAGCCATCATCCAGTTGAGCATGGTGGTGACACCCAGGAAGGCCGAGACCCGCTCGGCCTGGATGAGCTCCAGAGCCAGCTTGGCGTCGAAGTTCATGAGCACCAGCGGGCAACCATGGGCCAGGTAGTTCATGGCGAGAACCACGGGGATGTGGAACATCTGCCCCGTGAGCATGTAGACGTCGGTCGGCACGATGCGCTCGGCCACGGTCTGGTTGGCCATCCCGAACCACACGCTCTTGTGCGAGTGCAGTGCACCCTTCGATTCGCCGGTCGTACCTCCGGTGTAGAGGATGAACAACGGGTCGTCGCCACCCACCGACGACGACCACACCGGCTCGGCGTCGGAAGCTCCGTCGACGAGGGTCTCGAAGCTACCGTCGCCGCCCGGGCCGTACTCGAGCCAGTGCTCGACCGATTCGACGATCGCCTGCAACTCCTTGGCCATGGGCGCGAACTGGCCTTGGGTGATGTAGACCCGCGGCTCGCCGTTGTCGATGATCTTCTTCAACTCGGGGGCGGCGAGCCTCCAATTCATGGGCTGTGTGACCAGCCCGGCCCGCCCGCACGCGAAGTACAGCGCGGCATACTCGATGCTGTTCATCGAGAGGATCCCGACCCGGTCGCCCTGGTCGAGCCCCAAGCCCCGCAAGGCATTCGCCAGCTTGCGTACGAGCCGGTCGAAGTCGCCGAAGTTGATCCGCCGCCCCGACGGCTGATCGACGATCGCCTCCCGCCCCGGAGCCAACCGAGCCCACTTCGCCGGTATCAACCCGATATTCATAGACCCGCCAACCCCTCACGCATCACAGATGCTGTTGACCTTGACGTACCGCCGAGCGCAGCGAGGTCTTGAATCCGCAGGCGGGCGCCGCTGGCGCCTTCGCCTGCATCAATACGGAAGGTCGAGCGCCAAGAACCGCTCCTTCAAGCGCCACGATCCACCGTCGTTGACGATGTGGTCGGTGTAGAGGCCAGACGACAGCACCTTGAGCGCGCCGTTCTCGACCGCCACGAGCAGCAGGATCGACTTCGCGTCGACCGAGTTGTCGGTCTCGTTCGAGAAGCTGACGTTGGTGATGATGTGTCGACGCTGGTCGGTCTGTGAGGTCATCGACCCGCCGTAGAGCGCCTTGATCGCGTCGGCTCCAGCGAACTGCATCACGTCGCCGCCGGCGATCGACATCTTCATCACAGCGTCGTTCGTGAAGCAGTCCATCGCTCCGTCGAGGTCGTGTGCGTCGTATGCGGTTCCGGTGCGGCTGATCATCTCGAACGCTGCCCACTTGTCGGCCATTGGTCTCCCCCAGGGTTGGTGTGTTGACTCGGTAGGACTGCTCGACGACGGGACTGCTGGACTGCAGAACGGCTCGGTTCGATTACATACCGATCTGGTCGACGGTGCCCCGCCACGCCAGCGACCCGCCATCGATGACGATGCACGCCCCATTGATGAACGCCGCCTCGGGGCTGGCAAGGAAGCAGACGAGTTCGCCCACCTCCACGGGCTGACCCAGGCGCGGGATCAGGCTCGTGGAGATGAGCGCCTTCTCGAAGGCGGCGGGGTCGGGCTGCACGGCCACGAAGTTCGTGACCATCTCGGTGGCGATGGCCGTTGGGCTGTAGCAGTTGACCCTGATCCCGAACGGAGCGAGGTCGACGGCCAGGTTCTTGGTCTGGAGGTGGATTCCACCCTTGGACGTGCCGTAGGCCGAGTTGTAGGGATAGCCCACCCACGAGCCCGTCGAAGCGGCGTTGATGATCGACCCGTTGGTCGACGCCTTGAGATGCGGCAGGGCGTACTTCGAGCAGACCCACGGAGCCACGGCGTTGATCTCGACCACCTTGCGGAACGCCTCGATGGGCATGTCCTCGAGCGAGACCTTGTCGGTGATCCCGGTCTCGTGGATGCCCGCGTTGTTGTGCAGCACATCGATGCCGCCGAACGCCGCCGCCGCCGCCGCCATGAGAGCCTGGACCTGTCCGACGTCGGTCACGTCGCAGTGCTGGTACTCGGCCGTGCCACCCGCGGCCCGGATCTCCTTGACGACCGCGCTGCCGGTGTCGTCGTTCATGTCGGACACCATCACCTTGGCGCCCTTGGACGCCGCCAGCTTCGCCGTGGCTGCTCCGATGCCCGAGCCCGAGCCGGTGATGACGAATCGCAGACCTTCAACGCCCATGACGGGACTCCTTCGACGGGGTGATGCGGCAGGGTCGGTGGCTGGATCGCTCGCGGGCTACCGCGAGATGCGACATGACGGTCAGGCCGGGGTGAATGTGAGCGGCATCGACTTCGGAGCCCGAGTGAACACCCCGGATCGAGGCGGCGCCGGTCCGTCGAACGCGATGTCGCGCATGGCGTCGAGCAACTGGTTGGTGCCGATCTCGACCTCGGTCTTGGAGAGCATGGCTCCCACACAGAAATGACGGCCGAGGCAGAACGCCGTGTGGTTCGCCGCGCCCGAGAACGCCTTGTCGATGTCGAGGTCGGACCGGAAGATGTCGAATCCATCAGGGTCGGAGTACTTCCGGGGATCACGGTTGGCTGCCGCGATGAGCGCGGTGACCGTGGAGCCGGCGGGGATGACGGTTCCGTGCATCTCCACGTCGGCCGACGGCTGGCGCATGATCATCTGGACGGGCGGCGAGTGGCGCAGCGTCTCGGCGAACGCGTTGGCGATGAGGCTTCGGTCGGCCCGCACCGCGGCCATCTGGTCGGGGTTCGAGATGAGTTGGAAGAACATGTTCGACATGGCCTTGTCGGTGGTTTCCCCTCCGGCCACCAGCAGCAGGCTCACGAAGGCCTTGATGTCGAGGTCGCTCATCTGCTCACCGTCGATGGCCGCCGTCACCAGCGTCGAGAGCAGGTCGTCGGCCGGATTGGCCCGACGGTCGGCGATGATGGGCAGCAGGTACGCCTCGAGCTCGTCCTTGGTCTCGACCCCCTGGGCCATCACGGCCTCGTCTCCGGTGAGGTTCGAGAGAAAAGCCATGATCGAGTGGTACCACTTCTGGAACCGCGCGTGATCGGCCTTCGACAAGCCGAGCATGTCGACGATCACGTTGATCGGGAAGCGGATCGTGTACTGGTCGACGAGGTCGACTCGGCCTGCCAGACGGAACCCGTCGATCAGCTCGGCGGAGTTCTTCTCGATGACGGGCACGAACTTCGAGGTGAGCTCGCTGCCGCGAAACGCCGGGGTGATGAGGTTTCGGTGAACCGAGTGCTCACGGCCCTCCATCTGGAGGATGGTGCGACCGTGCACGGGCTCGAGCTGCCAGCTGTAGTTCTCGCTGGTGAAACCCTTGTCCTTGAAGGCGTTCTCGACATCCTCGTAGCGACTCAGGATGTACGACTGCATGCCCTCGTGGTAGAAGACCGGGTGCTCGTCGCGCAAGAGCGCGTATGTGGGGTTGGGATCGGCGTCAAAGGCTGGAGACAAGATGTCGAGAAGCTCGGGCGTCTCGGATGCGCTCACGCGACTGCGCTCCTCTTTGGCCGGCGGTGTCGGTCAGCCGGATTTCGACCGATCGTTTGGGAGGCCGAGGCTAGCAAGCACACCCCTCGCCGGTCGACCGACGCGTTCGTCTCCGTTGGACCAAACGCACGTTTGAATGCGAGGCTGGCGACCTCATGAGCGACCGCTTGACCCTCGAACCTCCCGAGCTCGGTCCGGCCGACCCGCGTCCCCGTCTCACGCTGGTCGACGGAGTCGTCTTGGCCTCGGGAAGCCGGTGCGCTGCCTGCGGTCATGCGATCGCCGTCGTTCCACCCCGATGCCCGGTGTGCGGTGGCGACACGATGGAAGGCACCAGCTTCGGCCCGGGAGCCACCGTGTTCACGGCAACCATCCTGCGGATTCCCGTCCCCGGTCGGGAGCCGCCGTACGGGCTGGCCTACATCGACCTCGACGACGGCCCTCGGATCCTGGTGCACGTGATCGACAGCGCGTCCGATGATGACGGTGACGGTGACGGTGTCGCGGTGCTGCCGCTTCGGCCCGGAGGTCGGGTACACCTTGCCGGTTGGACCGAGCACGGCGATCCCGCTGTACGACCCTCGCCAGCCGACAGGGAGGACGCTCCATGACCACCGAGACCGCGGTCTGGGGCGTGGGCACCTCGCTGTTCGGCAAGCAGCCGCAGCTCTCGGCGCCCGAGCTCACCTGGGTCGCGGTGTTAGAGGCGATCGACGACGCCGGCCTGGCCGGAGCCTCGGCCATCGACGCCGTGTATGCCGGCACGGTCTTCGGTGATCCCGGAGTGGCCCAGCGGGCGCTCCAGTCGATCGGTGTCACCAGCGTGCCCATCATCACGATCGAGAACGCCTGCGCCAGCGGGACGACCGCCTTCCACGAGGCCCGCCTGGCCGTCGAGAGCGGTCGCTACGAGCGCGTGCTGGCCCTCGGCATCGAGACCATGACCGCTGTGTTCGACGGTGCGATCGCTCCCATCCGCTCCGATGCCGAAGGGGCGCAAGGGTTTGCCATGCCCAGCATCTACGGGATGAGCGCCACCCGCTATGTGCACGAGTTCGGCGTGACCTCCGAGCAGATGGCACTGGTGTCGGTGAAGAACCATCGTCACGCGGTCGGCAATCCCAGGGCCCAGCACTCTCGAACGGTCACGGTGGAGCAGGTGCTCGCGTCGCGCATGATCGCCGACCCGCTCACCCTCTACCAGTGCTGTTCGATCGCCGATGCCGCCGCGGCGGCGATCATCGGGCCGCGCCGGAGCCCGTCGCACCCGCGGGATGTGCCCATCCGGTCGTCGGCCCTTCGTTCCGGGAAGCTCTGGGACCAGCGTTCGAGCAAGGTCTGGGGATGGGACATCGTCGCTGAGACCGCTGCGTTGGCCTACGAGCAGGCGGGGATCGGGCCCAGCGACGTCGACGTCTTCGAGGTGCACGACGCCTTCACCATCGGCGAGATCGTGACCACCGAGGCACTGGGCCTGTGCGAGCTCGGTGGCGGAGGACGGCTGGTGGAGTCGGGCCACACCTCGATCGGAGGGCCGCAGCCGGTCAACCCGTCCGGCGGCTTGCTCTCGAGAGGTCACCCGCTGGGGGCGACCGGCCTGGCCCAGATCGCCGAGATCGTCTGGCAGCTGCGGGGCGAGGCAGGCGCCCGCCAAGTCGACGATGCCCGAGTGGGCGTGGTCGAGACGATGGGTGGCGGCGCCGCCGGGGTCGACGGCAACGGTTGCGTCGTGGCCGTGCTCGGACGATCGTGACCACGAATGACGAGACGAGCACCGTGAGCTCAAACGGCGGTATCCCGAACGACGACGACTTCCTCTCCGACGCCAACCTGGCCGATCCGTACCCGCTCATCGCACGCTTGCGCGAGCATGACCCCGTCCACTGGAGCGAGCGGTACAAGGCGTGGTTCGTGCTCCGCTACGACGACGTGCTCACCGGGCTGCGCGATCCCGAGTTCTCGTCCGACCGGATCCGCCCGGTGTTCGAGCACAAGCTCACACCACAACAGCAGATCGAGCGCGGCCCCACGTACAAGATCCTCGAGAACTGGATGGTGTTTCGCGACCCACCCGATCACACGCGCCTGCGCCGTCTGGTGAGCAGAGCGTTCACACCTCGGGCCGTCGAGGCCTGGCGTCCTCTCGCCGAGGCCGCGGTCGAGGAGCTGATCCGAGACGTGGCGCCCAAGGGCCACATGGACCTGGTGCACGACTTCGCCTATCCGATCCCGGCCATCGTGATCGCCGAGATGATGGGTGTACCGGCCGAGGAACGCGACCTGTTCAAGAGCTGGTCCGATGACGTGATGATCCTCGTGTTCGGGGCTCGCGGTGTCGAGGGGCGCAGGGAGCGGGCCCAGAAGGGGCTCATGGACCTGGCCGACTATCTGCGGACGCTCATCCGCACGTTCCGGGCCGAGCCGGCCGACAACGTCATCGGCACGTTGATCACCGCCCAGGAAGGCGACGATCTCCTCACCGACGACGAGGTGCTGTCGACATTGGTGCTCATGCTCTTCGGCGGCCACGAGACCACGACCAACCTCATCGCCAATGGCACCTTGGCTCTCCTGCGCCATCCCGAGCAGCTGGCCAAGCTCCGCGCCCGGCCCGAGCTCATGAAGTCGGCGATCGAGGAGCTCTTGCGCTTCGACGGACCATCGAAGATGGAGGTCCGCATGATGAACGCCGATGCCGAGCTCGGCGGGCGCACGCTGCGCGCCGGCGACATGGTGTACCTGGTGCAGGACGGCGCCAATCGGGACCCCGCGGCGTTCGCCCGGCCCGACGAGCTCGACATCGAGCGCGATCCCAACGGGCACATCGAGTTCGGGTGGGGCATCCACTACTGCATCGGCGCGGCGATCGCCCGTCTCGAAGGGGCCATCGCCATCGACGCCGTGATCAGCCGCCTCCCCGACCTCGCTGTCGGACCCCAGCCCGAACTCTGGCACCCCACGCTGATCTCGCGGGGCATGGCCTCGTTCCCGGTCACGTACACGCCCTCCGCCGGAGACCAAAGGTGCTGAAGGACTTCGGGCTCGACGGGCGGATCGCCGTCGTCACCGGGGCCACCGGCGACATCGGCCGGGTCATCGCGTTGACCTTGGCCGAGCACGGCGCCGACGTGGCCGTGCTCGCCCGGCGAGCCGACGTGCTCGAGGAGGTGGCCGCCGAGATCCGGGCTCTCGGGCGACGGGCGCTCGTCGTCCGCTGCGACGTGACCGACCCGACCGAGGTCGCCGCCGCGGCCGAAGCGGTGACCGCAGCCTTGGGGACGATCGACGTGCTGGTCAATAACGCCGGTGGCGCACGCTTCGTCTCACCGGCCGCCGACATCAACCTCAGTGGCTGGAACAAGACCGTCGCACTGAACCTGACGGCGCCGTTCTTGCTCTCGCAGGCGTTCGGCCGGGGCATGCTCACAGCCGGCCGTGGAGCGATCGTCAACGTCGCCTCGTTGGCCGGGCTCCGCCACCTTCCGGGCATGGCCGCGTACTCATCGGCCAAGGGTGGGCTGCTGCAACAGACCAAGGCGCTGGCTCGGGAATGGGCACTGCGAAACGTTCGCGTCAACGCCGTCGCCCCAGGCTTCATCGACACCAGCGCGTGGGACCACTTCAACAAGGCCACCGTGGAGGCCGACGCCGGCATCTCGCCGCCCATGGGCCGCTGGGCGACGGCCGCGGAAGTGGCGCTCCCCGTGGCGTTCCTGGCCTCCGACGCCGCCAGCTACATCACCGGTACCGTGCTGGTGATCGACGGCGGCATGCTCGCCTGAGCGCGAGCGGTTGGCCGAAACCATCACCATCCCGGCGTCAGCCCGGCGAAGGTTGGAGCGACGAATCCGCAGCGCGGATAGGGACGGATCCGCAACACAGGTAGAGACGACTCCGCACTTCTCTAGGGGACGGATCCGCAGTCGTCACCGCGCGCGTCTGTCGGGCCACTTGGACTGGTTGTGCGGGGTGGGGCGGGCGGTCTCGGATCGGACTCCCCTTGGCGGTCGCGGGCGTCGTCGCGGAGCTCGAGGATGTCGGTCAGTTGCGCTTCCGGTCTACCGGCTGGAGTGCTGTTGGAACTCGGGGCCGGCCATGGAGTTGTCGCACTGCTCGCAGATGTCGGGGACAGGCTCAGGCTGGGCGACTCGCCGAGGAGCGCTGCGACAGGAAGGTCTGCACCCGCTCCTGACTGTCGGTGGTGCCGAACAGGAGTGCCGTGGTCTCGACGGCCTCGTTCAACCCCTGGTCGGTGTAGCGGTTGAGGAAACGCTTGATGGCGTCCACCGCGGTCGGAGGGTTCACGGCGAAAGCCCGCGCCAGCTCCAGGGCCCGGTCGATGAGCTGTGCGTGGGGCACCACTTCCTGGGCCAGGCCGATGTCGTACGCCCGTCGGGCATCGATCACCTCGGCCGTCCCCGCAAGACGGAAGATGGTCGGGTTGCCCAGCTTCTGCGCCCCGCGGGTGAGCCCGAATCCAGGCATCAGCCCGTGGCCGGCCTCCCGCAAGGCGAACGAGGCGTGCTCGGCCGATGCGATCACGTAGTCGCACGCCAGGCTGATCTCGGTACCCCCACCGTGCGCGATGCCGTTGACGGCGGCGATCACCGGGATGCTGGCCCGTTCGACGGCGTGGAAGGCGTCGAAGACGAGCCGGACGTGCTTGCGGGCTGCAGCCACGTCGGCCAGGGCTGGGAACGTCTCGATGTCGCCGCCGGCCGAGAACGCCCGGCCCGCTCCGGTGAGCACGCAGGCTCGCACCGAATCGTCGGCGGTCAGCTCGGCCATGACCGCCAGCAACTCTTCGAAGAACAGCCGGTGCATGGCGTTCAGCTTGTGCGGACGGTTCATGGTGACGATCGCAACCCCGTCGTCGCCGCGCTCGATGAGGAACACCTCGTACGTCATCGCTCGATCACCGTGCGCGCGCTCAGAACTCGCGGTGACGGGCGTTGGTGGGGTCGACCTCGGTTCGCAGGATGCGGAGCTCGTCGGCCGTAGGTGCGGCCGTCACCGGGATCTCGCCGGCGGGCATGACGATCTCGAAGCCGGTGTTGGCTCTCACGTCCTCGACCGAGACGCCGGGATGCAGCGAAGCCAGGCGCATCCGCTTCGTGACCGGCTCGAAGTCGAAGACGCACAGGTTCGTGATGCACAGCTGCGGGCCGCCGGGCATGCCCAGCCGCCGCCGATGATCACCGCCGTCGCCCCAGCCCATCCCCGACCGGAAGTCGAGTCGTTCCACGAACGTGCGGGCGTTGTGGGTGCTGCTCCACAGGAAGATCCGAGGGATCATCGCTCCCAGATCGGCCATCCCTCCGCCGCCCGGGAGACGAACCTTGGGCGCGTCGTACGGACCGATGACGGTGTTGTTGACGTTGCCGAAGGCGTCCATCTGGGCGCCCCGGAATGCAAAGGTGTTGTATCGGGCTCCCTGAGCGTAGGTCCAGAAGTCGAAGGGGGAGTTGGAGAGCATCGACGCGCCGCCCCAGAGGCCGTCGGAGAGCGTCGACTCGGGAATGGTCGCCGGGTCGGCGTCGATGGCGATGGAGCTGGCCGCCCAGACCAGCTCGGGGGCGTGCGTGCGCCGGGCGAGCAGGTAACCGCAGACCGGGATGAACGACACCGCACCGTTGAACGCCAAGGTGTCATTGCTCATCGCCCGTGAGAAGGTGACGACCATGAGCTCGTCGACGGTGCAGTCGTAACCGGGGACCGGCGCGGTCATGCCGTCCTCCTGGCGATGTCGAGGAGCGCACCGGCGCCGCCGTTGGCGTCGAGGAAGTCGCGCCAGGTCGGTGGTCCCGTGACCCGTTCGGCGAAGAACGCCTTGAACGTCTGGGGATCGCGCGCTGCTGTGCTGTAGTCGTCGAAGAACGCGCTGCGATGCCCGTAGTTCGGGAACAGCGAGGTGGGAAACGCGCCGTAGGGCGCCTCGACGACGGCATGAATCATGAACCGGGGATAGGTGGTGCGTTCGGGAGCATCGGTGAACTCGCGACCGGGAACGACACGCTCGACGGTGGCGATGGTGACGGCGGCCGCGTTCACGATCTCGCTGTCCATCCACAGCAACTTTGGCTCGACCCGCACGTTGCCCCGCGCGTCGGCCGCATGGGCGTGCACGAGCGCCACGTCGACGGGCAGGCGGGTACAGGCCACGTAGTGCTCACCCGTCGTCGGGTCGACCTCCTGGCGGAGCGTGTCGGGATGCAAAGCCAACACGTCGGTGCCCAGGCCCGCCTTGGTGGGCATGAACGGCAGGTTGTACGCCTGGGCCTGGAGGCGACAGATGAGGAGGTGCTCGCTGTACTCCTCGATCCCCACCGTCCCGGCCTGCACCATCGCTCGAAAGTTCGGCGCCAGACCGAGGCCCTCGAAACTGACGAGCCCCGACACCACGGTCTTCACGCAGCCTCCGGCGATGAGCCAGTCGACAGGCATCCCGGCCACGATGCCCACCACCGTGAGGTCGCGCTTTGCCTGGCGGACGAGCTCGCGCACCATGGCCATGGGAGCGCTGTTCATCGACAGGCCCCCGATGGCGACGGTCGCCCCGTCGGGGACGAGCGCCGCCGCCTCTTCGATCGTTGTGACCTTGTCCATGCGCAGATCCTCTACCAAACGGTCGGTCGACGACGACTCCTGGTCAGCGTGTCTCCGGGTCAGCTGAGGCCGAGCTCCTGGACCAGCGCGTCACGGAGTCGGAACTTCTGGATCTTGGTCGCCGACATGGGCCACTCCGTGACCACACGGACGTGGCGGGGGATCTTGAAGCTGGCCATCTCGCCCTGGCAGTACGCCACGAGCTCCGCTTCGGTGACGGTCGATCCGGGCTTGCACTCGATGAACGCGGCAGCAACCTCGACGTACTTCTCGTCGGGGATGGCGACGACCTGCGCGATCGCCACGGCGGGATGAGTCTGCAACCACGACTCGATCTCGACCGCGGCCACGTTCTCCCCACCGACCTTGAGCATGTCTTTCGACCGTCCGAGGTACGAGACGCGACCGTCGGCGTCGAGCGACCCGATGTCGCCGGTGTTGAACCAGCCATCGGCATCGAACGACTCGGCGTTCTTGTCAAGATCGTTGTGGTAGCCCTCGAACAGGTTGTAGCCCCGCACCCAGATCTCGCCGCGAGCGTCGGGGCCCACGACCTTGGCCGTCTCCAGGTCGCGGATCTCCACCTCGATGCCCCGGAACGGTGTGCCGCACGCCGTGGCCCGCTTGTCGGGTGGGTCGTCGGGGTTCGAGAACGCCACGACCCCGCCGCACTCGGTGAGCCCGTAGGCCGAGGTGTGCTGAGCGGTCGGGAGCCTGGCGTGTATGGCCCGCAGCGCATCGGGCGGGGCGACGTTGTTCATGAGACGGATACGTGCGAACTCGGCGGAGTCCCAGTCGGCGTTGTTGAGCAGCGCCTGGGTGATCGTCGGGAAGGTCGAAAAGCACACCGTGCACCGCTCGTCGCGCAGCTGGGCGATCGCCACCGCGGGGTCGAAATGGGTGAGGGTCACGTAGGCCGAACCAGCGTGGAAGCAGCCGATCATCGGCAGGATCGAACTCATGTGGAACAAGGGCAACGGATCCCAGAAGCGGTCGGACGACACGAGCTCGAAGCGCGAGCTGCAGGCCGTGACCGACGTGCGGACCAGCGCTTCGTGGGTGAGCGGGCAACCCTTGGGCATGGCTGTGGTGCCCGAGGTGTAGAGCATCATCGCGATCTGGCGCAGCGCCACCCGGGAGCGCCGGAGGTGCACATCGGCCGGGTCGACGAGCTCAGCTCGGGCCTCGAAGCCGGCCCGGTCGAGCATGCCCGCGGGCGAGGTGTCGCCCAGGAGCACGACGCACCGCAACGACGGCGCCACGGCAAGCGTCAGATCGGTCACGGCGGGCCCCGTGGCCGACGCCAGCCCGGGCAGGCAGCCGTGGAGAATCTCCACATAGTCGGTGTGCTGGTCGACGATGTCGCTCGTCACCAACACCTTGAGATCGGCGTTCTCGGCGACGTGTGCCAGCTCCCGCCCCTTGAAGCGGGCGTTGATGGGAACGACGACGGCGCCGATCATCGTGGCGCCGAACATGACCTCCACGAAGTCGACGCAGTTCGGCATCAAGATCCCGACGGCGTCGCCGGGCCCCACACCAATGCCGAGGAGCGACCGGCCGGCACGGGTGGCTGCTGCAACCAGGCTCCGGTAGGTGTGCCGCTGGTCGGGGAACACCAGGGCATCGGCGTCGCCGTACAACGCTGCACCCCGTACGAGGAGGTCGCCGAACGTCGTGACCTCGACCCAGTCCTCGGGACCCTCGCTCATGATGACCCTCCAACGGGGCGCGCCAGCTGCGCGGCCAGACCGGCCGTGTCGAACCATTGCACCAGCTTCACGATGCGCCCGTCGAGGAGGTCGAACACGTCGAGGGCATCGAAGGTCACCGATCGACCCTCGGCCGTGGTACCCCGAAAGGCGATCTCGACCACGACGACGTCTCCGGCCTCGATGATTCGTGTCGGCGTGTCGTGATGATCGGGGAATCGCTCGAACACCTTGCGCAAGAAGGCGATAGCGCTGTCGCAGCCCGTGCGGGGTCTCGACCCCACGGGCACCAGCTCGAGCTCGGGATGGAACACCGTCGCCAGGAGGGCTTCATCCTCGGTCTCGAGCGCCCGGAAGTAGCTCTCGATCACGGTTCGGGCGGGGCTGGTCACGTGTCGCTCCTCGTCTCGACTCTCGTCGTCACATCGCCCGCAGGAGATCCTTGATCTGGTTCATCGCCTTGAACGACCAGCCAGCCAGCGCGGGATCACCGAACGCCGTGATGTTCCACATGATCAGATGTCGGAGCCCAGCCTTGTGGTACTCGGCGACCTCCTCGGCGATCTGCTCGGGAGTTCCACAAAAGGTGTAGTAATCGACCACCTTGGGCGGGATCCCATCGATGATGCGGAGCGCCTCGTCGCGCTCGACCGCAGCGGGGATGATTCCATGAAAGCCGGCGACGGGGGGCTCGACACCGAGCTTCCGGTAGATCTCGGGCGGCAGCATCACCATGAGCGCCCTGAGCAGCGGTTGCTGCTGCATGCGCTCCAGGGTCGCCTGATCCGGCGCCAGGAGCACGTACGCCAGGATTCCCGGCGTGATGGCATCGGCGTCGCGCCCGGCATCACGAGCTGACGACCGGATGCGTTCGAGCGACGACCGGTACACGTCGACGTCGAGCTTGGTGGGCAGCCAGCCGTCGGCCAGGCGGCCGGTGAGCTCGAGCATCCTCGGCCCGTGCGCCGCTGTCCAGATGGGAGGCGCCACCCCGTTGTAGGGCGACAGTCCCAGAACGGCCCGGTGCAGCGTGTGGAACTGACCGTCGAAGTCGATGGGGCCGTCAGCCGCCCACAGCTTTCGGATGATCTCGATGCCTTCGGCCAGTCGGGCCACGGGCTTGTCGAACGGGAGGCCGTAGGGAGTGAGGTTCATGGCCTCGCCCGAGCCCAGACCGAAGATCGCCCGTCCCCGCGACAGATGATCGACCGTCAGCATCATGTTGGCCGCCATCGCCGGATGCCGGCGGATGAGGTCGGTGACCACCACACCCAGCTTGATGCGCTCGGTCGCCGCGCCGACCGCGCCCATCATGATGAGCGGGTCGAAGTAGACGTGTGGATTGGGCTGAACGGCTGCGAGCGGTGTGAGGTCCTCGGTCCACACCGAGTCGGAGTGCCAGCCCATGAGATGGCATGGCCACCACACGGCGTCGAAGCCGTCGGCTTCGTTGCGCCGGGCCATGCTCACGGCGCGATCGGCCGGCGGCATGATCTGCCCGGGAACCCCGATCTCGATATCCATTCGTCGACCTTCCTTCGGAGCCCGGCACGTCCCGATGAGGTTCTCGCTCTACTTGCCGAACTCTCGCAGTCGCATGCCGTCAGGGTCGATCACGTGACGGATGAGGTGTACCTCGTGCTCGGTCGGCACCCGGGTGAGCCCGATGGCACCATCCGGGACAAGCACCTCGAAACCCGTTGCCGCTTGGACCTGCTCGATCGAGATACCTGGGTGCAGCGACTTCAACCGCATGTGGCGGCTCGTGGGTTCGAAATCCATGACGCAGAGGTTCGTGATGACCAGCTCCGGTCCGCCGGCGAGCCCGAGCGCACGCCGCTCGTCGCCGCCGCCCAGCCAACCGGCACACGAGACGAAATCGACCCGGTCGACGATCGCACGCGGGTTGTGGTTGGGGTTCCAGTAATACAGCTGCTTGCCGATCGAGCCCATGTCGCCGAGCCCGGCCGTCCCCGGCAGGCGCACCCGGGGCTTGTGATACTCGGCGCCGATCACCGAGTTGTTGCCGTTGCCGAACTTGTCGAGTTGGGCGGCCCCCACGCAGAACTTCTGGAGCCAACGTCCGTTGAGCGCGAAGTTCCAGAAATCGCCGTACTGCTCGACGTACATCACCGAGTTGCGCCACAGCGGGGCCTCGAGCGTGGACGCCGGTACCCGGTCGGGCTGGGGGTCGAGGCCCACGGCCCCAGCCAGCCACACCAGATCGGGGGCATGGGTGCGCAGTGCGAGCTGGAAGGCCGTGACGGGAATGAACGACGCCATCCCGTTGCAGGCCTGGTCACCATCGACGAAGCACTCCGACAAGGCGACGATCATCAACTCGTCGACGGTGTAGTCGTTGGCCGGGGGTGACGACCGCCAGTCGGCGGCGCCGGCCGACGGGGCAGCCGCTGCGGTCGGGCTGACGCTCATGCGGTGATCTCCCAACGCGCCAAGGCCGCCATGCGCGACGCCCCTCCGACCCGATCGAGGTACTCGACCTGATTCGCCGGGCCGGTCACGTACCGCTCGAGAAACACCGCGGTGGCGTCGTCGTCGCGGGCGGCCTTGGTCCACGCCAGGTGCATACCCGTGTCGTAGCCGTAGTTGGGGTTGAACGAGGTGGGGTGCGCTCCCCAGGGGATCTCGACGACGGCATCGACCATGAAGCCCGGAAGCACCGTCCGATCAGGGTTGCGTCGCAGCACGTCGGTGTGGACGATCTCCTCGGCGCTCACGATCACCCGGGTCGCGGCCTTGGGCATGATTCCCAGATCGGGCCAGAGCGCCGTGGGCTCGTACTGCACGTTGCCGTAGCGATCGGCCCGGTGACAGTGGATGAGAGCCACATCGGGCACGAGGGCCCGGCACGCGACGACGGGCAGGCCGCCGAACGGGTCGTCGAGCATCACGAGGTTGTCGTTGATGGCAATGAGGTCGGTCCCGATGAGACCCCGGGTGGGGAGGAACGGCAGGTTGCGGGCCCCTGCGCCCAGACGGGCGTTGAGCGCGGTCTCCGAGAGCTCCTCGACCCGGATCTGCTGTGCCTCCACGGCCTTGCGGTAACGCTGGCAGAGCCCGAACTGCTCCATGGAGACTGCGGCGCCGATGAGCCGGTTCAGGCACCCGGCCGCGGCCAGCCAGTCGATCGGTATCCCACCAACGAGGCACACGGCGCCGAGATCGCGTCGTCCCTGGCGGATGAGCTCACGCACGAGCCCCATGGGAGCGGCCTGGGTGGCCATGTTCTGGATGGCCACGACGTCGCCGTCGCCCACGAGCGTCATGGCCTCAGCGACCGACGTCAGCTTCACCTGGGCCATGTCGCGCTCCGAGGCTGCCGGTTGGGGCTCGGGCAAGGGCTCACACGACCTCCACGATCTCACGTCCGCCGTGCAGCTCGATCACCTGACCGGTGCAATAGTCGGAGTCGGTCGAAGCCAACCACGCGCAGCAGCCGGCCACGTCGTCGGGCGTCCCACCTCGGCCGATCGGTATCGAGCTCTCGATCCGGGCCAGCGTCGCGGCCGGTATCCCGGTGGTGCCGCCGGGCTCGCGCACCGAGGTCATCGCGGTTCCACCGATGAAACCTGGTGCCACCGCGTTCACGTTCACCTTGTTGGGTGCCCACTCGCGGGCCAGGGTCTTGGTGAGACCGATGACCCCGGCCTTGGCTGCCGAGTAGTTCGCATTGGCCACCGTGCCGTAGATGCCGTTGATCGACGCCACATTGATCACCTTGCGGTGATAGGTGTTCGGCTCGTCGCGTGTGCCGCGTAGCAGCGGAGCGGCGGCACGGCACATGTTGAACGTACCTCGGAGCACGACGTCGAGCACGAGGTCCCAGGTGTCGTCGGACATCTTGTGCAGCATCGAATCGCGAGTGACGCCGGCGTTGTTCACCAGCACGTCGAGGCTCCCGAAGGCATCGGCACACGCCTGCACGATCGCCGCGGCATCATCAGGATGTGCGACCGACCCGGCAATGCCCACAGCTCGTCCGCCTTCAGCCGATATCTCGGCCACGGC
Organism: Actinomycetota bacterium; assembly: GCA_009886115.1. Classification (GTDB taxonomy): domain Bacteria; phylum Actinomycetota; class Acidimicrobiia; order IMCC26256; family VFJJ01; genus VFJJ01. The sequence continues at coordinate 29,477 of VFJJ01000081.1, read as the reverse complement.
CTCGGAGGCCGAGGCCGCGTCGAGGTCGTTGACGACGACCGCGGCGCCATCGCGCGCGAACCTGCCGGCGATGGCCCGGCCGATGCCTCGGCCGGCCCCGGTGACGAGCACCACGCGACTGTCGAAGACCCCCACGTTCGACAAGCCCGCCGCTCAGAACGAACGGGGGAGGCCGAGCATCTCGGCGATCGAGTTCCGGGCCATCTCGTTGGTGACGGGCCCGATCCGGTAGAGGCGGGCGTCTCGCCAGTAGCGCTGCATGTTGGTCTCGTTGGAGTACCCCATGCCGCCCAGGATCTGGATGCCGAGGTCGGCGGCCCGGCCGGCGTACTCAGAGGCCTGGACCTTGGCCATGTTCGCCTCGATGCCGCAGTCGTCGCTTGTCATCGACTTCCAGGCTGCGTAGTACGTGAGGAGCTCCGCCTGCTTGCCCCACATCGCGATGTCGGCCACGAAATGCTGCAACGCCTGAAAGCGTCCGATCTTCTTGCCAAACGCCTCGCGCTCGTTGAGGTACGCCATTGCGTCCTCGAGCACGCCATCGATGATCCCGGTGCACAGGGCCGCCACCATGATGCGCTCATTGTTGAACGTGGAGAGCATCTGGTAAAAGCCCGCCCCCGGATCGCCGACGACCAGGTCGTCGGGCACGAAGACGTCGTCGAGAAACACCTCGCACGAGCCGACGGCCTTCATCCCCAGCTTGGGGATCTGGCGGCATTCAAGACCCTCGGCCGGGTTCGGCACGAGGAACAGGGTGACTCCACGCGCCGGCTTGTCGACGATGTCCTCGGTTCGGGCCATGAGGAACAGGTAGTCGCTCACGTGCGCGGCGGTCGACCAGATCTTCTGACCCGTGATCCTCCAACCGCCATCGACCTTGCGGGCCCTGGTCTTCATCGAGCCCATCAGGTCGGTGCCCCCCGACGGCTCGGTGACCGAGATCGCGATGCGAATGTCGCCGTCGGCCAGGAGCGGTATCAGCCGGGCCTTCGTCTCCTCATTCGCGAACTTGGCAATCGACTTGGCACAGAAGGATGCGATGCCGTAGATCCACGTGAGCCCGGCGAGCGACCGAGCGAGCTCGCGGGTGAGGATCATCTGCGTGATGACGTCGCCGCCGGAGCCCCCGTACTCCTCCGGGAGCCCGATCGCGTGGAAACCGGCCTTCGACATCTTGTCCCACAGCTCTTGCGGGTACTGGAACTCCTGGGCCTCGATGTCGCGAGCGACATTCTTGGGGCACTCCTTCTCGACCCAGTTCCGCACCATCTCGCGGAACATCTCCTGCTCGTCGGTCAGGGCGAAATCCATGTGGGGCCTCCAGTGAAGCGGGACGTTCGTACGGGTCTGTCGACTGGCAGTGAACGGCTGGGTCGAAGCTGTCAGTACCGCCAGCCGTCGCCGAAGGTGGGTATCCGATGGCCGATGATGTCTTCGACACAGGTGACGGCGGCCCGGGCGGCCCGGTCGGTGCCCACACCCCGGCTCCGGAAGGTCTCGCTGGCGAAATAGAGCCCGTCGACGTTCGGCGCGCGCCAGTGCGGTCGGAACTTCCCGACCAGCATGGGCTTTTGCACCACCCCGAAGGGGGGATCGAACACGAGACCACGCCGGCGCCACACGTGCTGACGCAAGCCCGGGTACATCTCGAACATGCCCGCCTCGAAGCGGTCGAACATGTCTGCGAGATATCGCCGGTCGCGGCCCTTGGCCCCGGGAATCACCCCGCCCATGCAGTACAGGTGGATACCGGCCGGCGTCGAGGACGGGTCCATGGCCGCTTGGTCGTACATGTATCCCGGCGTCGGGCTGTGCGGCGTGGCCAACCAGGTCGAGAGCTCCTTGGGGTCGAACATGGTCACGGGTTCCTCAGTGGCCATGTAGACGTTGAGCCAGGACACCCGATACTGGTCCTGGGCCAGGTACTTGATCTGGTTGGCGTACCAGTCGGGCAGCTCCCACTCGGGAACGACCCGGAGCACGTTCCACACGGGCAGCGTCGAGATCACGCAATCGGTCTCGACGACCTCGCCGGCCTCCCAGTCGTTGGGAACGACACGCCCATCGCGTCCGAGCGCCACCCCGATGACCCTGTGGTTCTCGATCACGACGCGGTCGACCTCACAGCTCGTGCGCACCTCGCCGCCGTGCTCGACGATGGCGTCGACCAGGTCTCGCCACATCCCGTCCCAACCCTGCCCGGGCCAGCACGAGTACGCGGCCATGCGCTTCTCCTCGTAGTGCATCTTTCGCACCCAGAGGTTGTCGCTGGCCGAGTGATCCCACCACTCGTCGGTGAGGCATTCGAGGACGGCCAGGTACTCGAAGAGGTCGTACACGCCCTGGCTGGTGGTGTGCTGGGCCATCCACTCGCGCATCGGCCGGTCGTCCCACTCCTCGAGCTCGTCCCAGGTGGAGTTGGTCAGCGCGTTGATGACCTTCTTCAACTCGGCCTTGTCGGGGTTGCGGTCGCGGATCGAGCCCCAGGTGCGCGTGTTGTTGTCCCACACCGGCATCTCACGCGAGGTGACGCCGTGCACGAGCTCCTTGCCGACGTGCTCGAAGACCTTCGTGATGCCCGAGCCGGAGTCTTCGATCAGATGGCCGCCCAGGTTGACCTTGAAGCCCTCGTCGTCGACGGCGAGAGCCCGTCCCCCCAGATGGGGCGACCGCTCGACGACGAGGACCGTCTTGCCTTCCTTGGCGAGCAGGGCGCCGGCCGAAAGCCCGGCTGCGCCTGCTCCGATCACCACCACGTCGTACTTCGCCATCGACTCTCCCGGACGGCCGTGTGCACCCGCACCCGACACGCGTGTCAGGCCTCGATCACCATCGTCCACCAAACGATCGTTTGGTGAAACCTGGAGCGGACGCTACCGCACGTCTCGCCTCGGAGGCAGCCTGGAGCGCAGCAACCCGTCAGGTACCATGGTCCGAGCGAGCAGCATCGAGGCCGAGGGCCTCGGCAACCACCCTGATCGTTGCTCGAGGGCCGTCGGTGTCGCCCGGCTCGGCGCCGGTCACGAGCACGATCGGAAGATCGACACCAGCCTCCCGATACTCCAGCACCCGGTCTCGCACGGCTTCGGGCCCGATGGCGCACAACATGTCGACGACGCCATCGTCGACATGGCGAAGCGCGCCGGTGCGATCACCCGCATCCCATGCGGCGCCAGCTTGATCGAGACCCGGGAATGCGTGGGCGAACGCCGCTCGATGCGTCGGAACCATGGCGTATCCCAGCACCGATCGTCGGAGACGCTCCCGGGCCACTTCAGGGCGGGGACCGGCGTAGCCCCAGAAGGACGTGACGACCTCGACCGCATCCGGCGCGCGGTCGACCGAGCACGCGCCGGCCGCGACTGAAACGATCTTCGACGCCACCTCGGCGGGCGGGCACCACGTGAGAAAGACGGCGTCGGCGACCCGACCGGCGAGCGCCAGCATCCCGGGGTTGATCGCAGCCAACCACACGGGTACGACAGGCGCCGCAGATCCGGGGATCGGCGAGCCCGGGGAGATCGCCAGTCGGAACCCGTTGGAACGCAAGCGGCGACCGTCGGTGGCGAGCTTCTCCCCCGAGAGCGCACGTCGGAACATCTCCACGAACTCCTCGGTCGTCGCCAACGGGGCGTCGAACTCCCGCCCGTGCCACGAGCCGACGACGATCGGACTCGATGATCCGAGACCGGCGACGATCCGGCCCGGCGCCCACGACGACAACGTCGCGAAGCCCATGGCGGTGAGCGCCGGGGACCGGGTGTACACAGCGACGATCCCCGACGCGAGCCGGATGCGCGTCGTCGAAGCCAACGCCAGCCCCAGCAACGAGAAGACCTCGGGACCCGCGACCTCTCCGCACAGGGCCGTGTCGTACCCGCAACGCTCGGCCTCGACGATCAGCCCGACGAGGTCGCGAGCCGAGAGCCCGTCCTCGACGGGAAGGGTGATGCCGACCGCCAGCGCCGTCATTCCTTGACGAACCGGTGGGTCAGCTCATCGGCGAGCGGGGCGTTCTCGGCGTTGGCCGGGTGCGGTAGCCAGGCCTCGCCGACGGTGAGATACCGGGTCGCCAGCTCGAGGAGCGGGCCGTGGGTCTTGGCCGGCGGGATGAAGTTCCATTTGAGCCAGGGCTGGGTGTCGGGGCTGCTCGCCTGCTCCTGCACCAACGGCAGACCCGCGGCCTTGACCCGCTGGGCCATGGCCGCGAAATCGTCGGAGCAGAACGCGATGTGGTGGACGTACTCGCCCTTCTTGGCCAACACCTTGTCGGGCCAGTGCCCCGATTCGGCTGCCGCCCAGAGCTGAATCGAGATACCCGTGGGGTCGGGGTTCTGGAACGTGACCCATTTCATCGGCGTGCCATCGGCCTCGTCGGCCCCGTGGCCTCGAGTCACCGACTCGAGGTGCTCGGGCGAGAGCACCTCGAGGATCTCCCGCCAGTCCTTCTCGGCCGTGGCGAGGTCCTTCACCAGGATCGAGATGTGGTCGATGTGAATACCCATGGATTTCCTCCAAGAAGCCGATTGTGGGTGATGGGTGAGCCTGCGCCCGGCCACCTGAGCCGTCCCGGTTCCGACCCGTCCGGTCGGACCGGTTCCGTCGAGCTCGTCGGGTCAGACCCGTTCGATGATCGTGGCGTTCGAGAGCCCGCCGCCCTCGCACATGGTCTGCAAGCCGTAGCGACCACCCGTGCGTTCGAGCTCGTGCAACAGCGTGGTCATGAGGCGTGCACCGCTGGCCCCGAGCGGATGACCCAGGGCCATTGCCCCGCCGTTCACGTTCACCTTCTCGAGGGGTACCCCGCAGTCCTTGACCCAAGCCAGCACCACCGAGGCGAAGGCCTCGTTGCACTCGTAGAGATCGATGTCGTCGACACCCATGCCGGCTCGAGCGAGGACCTTCTTGGTGGCCGGGATGGGCCCCGTGAGGATCAGAACAGGGTCACTTCCGACGACCGACATGGTGTGGATGCGGGCCCGGGGTGTGAGCCCGTGGTCACGCACCGCCTGCTCGGAAGCGATCAGCAACGCAGACGATCCGTCGGTGAGCTGGCTCGACATGCCGGCGGTGAGCACGCCGCCCTCGACGAAGGGCTTGAGCTTCTCGAGGCGCTCCATGGTCGAGTCGCGCCGGATCCCCTCGTCGGTACGGCATTCACCGATGGCGACGACCTCGCGATCGAAGCGGCCCTCGTCCCACGCGCGAGCCGCGAGCTCATGGCTGCGCAGGCCCAGCTCGTTCATCTCGCGCGCCGTGACACCCCACCGCTCGGCGATGAGGTTCCCGCCCCGGAACTGGTGGATCTCCTGGTCGCCGAAGCGCTCGTTCCAGAGGTCGCCGTCGAACGGATAGCGCATCCCGAGCTGTGGTCCCACGTCGCCCTGGCTGTTCAGAGCAACCAGGCTCATCACCTCGACACCGCCGGCGACGACGAGGTCCATCGAGCCGGCCATGATCGCCTGGGCCGCGAAGTGCACGGCCTGCTGCGACGATCCGCACTGCCGGTCGATGGTGACGGCCGGCACCGTGTCGGGGAACCCGGCCGAGAGCCACGTGTTGCGGCCGACATTGAACGCTTGGGCGCCGATCTGGCCGACACAGCCCCAGATCACATCGTCGACGGCCCCCGGGTCGACGTCGATCCGGCCGAACATCGCTCGCAACACCGTGGCGCCGAGGTCGGCCGGATGCAGGCTCGAGAGGCCGCCCTTGTACTTCCCCATCGGAGAGCGAACGGCGTCGACGATGTAGGCCTCGGCCATGGAGTCGGCTCCTTGTGTCTCGCTGGGGCGGAGGACGCTCCCGGCGGTCGCGGGCGAGCCTCGAGTGTATCTACCGACCGTTTGATGGGCTCGGCCCCGGCCGCACGCGGCCCCGCTTCCGGGCCGGCGTCGGGAAGCCGAGCTCGTCGAGGAGAGCATCGCGACCGCCGATCTCGGCGACGTACGCGGAGGATGCCAGGCCGGTCACGACGATTCGGGCGAACTCCCAGCCGATCTCGACCGGCGTGGCCGCACCGTCGGGGTGGTACCAGAACGACATGGCGTTGAGCATCCCCGTGATGCCTTCTGTCGCGAGCTTCGGATCGAGGGCGGGGTCGATCATCTTGCGGCGTTGCCCGGTACGGATGAGCTCGCGGAGGTACTCGGTGTAGAGCCCGCCCTCTTCCCGGATGATGTCCTGGCGTTCGGGCGACAACGAGCGGAACTCGCGGAAGAACACCGCCGACTCGATCCGCGTCGAGGTGAACACCTCGACGTGGCGACGGACCAATGCCACCACCTTCGCCAGCGGAGGGGCGCTGTCGGCCCGAAGGTCGGCGAGAGCGTCGAGCGCCGCGGCGTGCGACTCCTGAACGATCCCGAAGAGGAGATCTTCCTTGGAGTCGATGTAGTAGTAGATCGATCCCTTGAGCAAGCCGACGGCAGACGCGATGTCCTGGATCGACGTGCCGTCGTACCCCTTGCTGTGGAAGATCTCGGCTGCGGCCGCGAAGATCTCCTCGCGTCGACGCTGCTGGCCCGCGCCGTTGGCGAGGTCGGTTTCGTCGATCGACGCGCTGGAATGTGCTCGTCGTGCGACAGGGGTGGTGTCGCTCACACGCTTTCGGGGACGCGTCGCCATGTCGAACCTGTCGGGGCAGCCGAACGTGTCGGGTCTGTCGGGAGAAGGCGACAGGCTAGATGATCTCGAGTGCCTTCCTCGGCCTCATGAGGGTGGGCGCCGGCACGCACGACGTCGGAGCTCGACGGCGGGTTGCTCGACGCGTCGTTCGCGACTCCCGGGTCGACGTCGGGCGTCGCGCCGAGGAGAACATCGCCTCACCACTCCACCACTCCACCACTCCACCACTCCACCATGCGTCGACCCAGAGATCGAACGATCGTTTGACACGTCCTGGCGCGGCGTCGCACCATCCGCTCGACCCGCGCATCATGGGACGGGACTCCGGAGCACCGAGAGAGCAGGCACACATGAGCACACGACTCGCTGGCAAGGTCGCGCTGATCACCGGCGCCGGATCGGGGATCGGCGCCGCCTCGGCCGAGCTCTTCGCGGCCGAGGGTGCCGCAGTGGGGTGTGCCGACATGAACCTCGACGGTGCCCGAGCGGTGACGGAGCGCATCACCGCCGCGGGTGGCCGGGCCGTCGCCGTCGCCGCTGACGTCGCCGATCCAGGGAGTGCCGAGGAGATGGTCGGCGCCGTCGTCGCGGCGTTCGGTCGGCTCGACGTGCTCTACGCCAACGCGGGCATCCCCGGCTCGGGCTCGGCTGGCGACGTGGCCTTCGATGACTGGAACCGGGTCATCGCCGTCAACCTCACGGGCGTGTGGCTCTCGGCCAAGTACAGCCTCGTTCCCATGCTGGCTCAGGGATCGGGCTCGATCGTCAACCAGGCCTCGGTGGGCGGGCTCATCGGGGTCCCGGGGATCGCACCCTATGCAGCGGCCAAGGCCGGGGTCATCGGCCTCACCCGTCAGATGGCAGCCGACTACGCGTCGCGGGGCATCAGGGTCAACGCCATCTGTCCCGGGACGGTCCCCACGCCACTCGTGCGCACCACCTACGAGGCGCGTGGTGGATTCGCGACCGGCACCGAGGGCCCGGTCGACGTCGAAGCGTTGCTCGACGCCGCTCGGGTGCGCTTCCCCCTTGGGCGACTCGGCACGACAGCCGACATCGCCCAAGCGGCCCTCTTTCTCGCCTCCGACGAGTCGGGATGGGTCACCGGTGTCATCCTCCCGGTCGACGGCGGCATGACGACGGTGTGACGTTCGGGCAGGCTGCCGGCGGGTGTGCCCCCCGCGAGGAACCCGCCCGAGCGACGTCCAGCCGGAGCGACCCGGCGGTGTGAGGGCTACAGACCCACCTTGCCGGCCTCGCGAATCATGGGGGCGTACTCGGCGAAGGCCGGGTCGGCCGCCGTCGAACCGGTGGTGATACCGGCATCGGTCGTGAGGCAATGCCCGTTCGTGTAACCCGACTCGTCGCTCGCCAGCCAAAGGGCGGCGTTCACGACGTCCTCGACCAGACCGGGACGGTTGCGGATGGGCGACGCCTCGGCCAGGAGCCGCTTGGTCTCTTCGATCGCAGTCGGGTCGCCCGTCATCACGTTGGCCACCATGGCCGTCGCCATGCTGGCCGGGGCGATGCAGTTCACCCGGATGCCGAACCTGCACAGCTCGGCCCCCACGTTCTTCGTGAGGCCCACCACGGCATGCTTGGCCGACGCGTAGGCGTGGGGCCCGAGCCCGCCGAACAGGCCGGCCGTGCTCGCCATCGAGATGATCGACCCGGACTGCTGAGGCTTCATGACCCGGGCTGCGTGCTTCATGCCGTGGAACACGCCATCGAGCAGGACCGCCAGCGTGGCGCTCCACTCGGCGGCGGGGGTCGTGTCGATGGGCCCGACTGCCCCGACGATCCCGGCGTTGTTGTACATCACATCGAGGCGGCCGAACTGGCTCACGGCCAGATCGACGAGGGCCGCGACGTCGGCCTCCTTGGTCACATCGCAGTGGAGGTAGGCGACGGCCGAGCCCAGGTCGTCGAAGAGCACCTTGGCCCTGTCGTCTTGCAGGTCACCCATGGCCACCTTCGCTCCCTCGGCCACGAAGCGCCTGACGGCCCCCTCTCCGAACCCGCTCGCCGCGCCTGTGATCGCCGCGACCTTTCCTGCCAAGCGTCCGCTCATGACTCCCCTCCTGGTGTGATGTCGTTCGTCGAAGGTCGAAACGCTGTCTTCAGCGGACCGCCGCGCTCGGGTGGAGCCGCAGCTCGAGGCTCGGAGCCGATCGCAGCATGAACCCGGCGTCGGCTGGTGCCGGGCCGACGAGCTCGATGCGCTCGCAGCGGTCGAGCAGGTACGTGAGCGTTCGCTCCATCTCCAGCTTGGCCAAGAGACTCCCCGTACAGGTGTGGGCGCCAGCGCCGAACGCGCGGAGAGGCCCGATCGGCGTGAACTGCGGCCGTTCGGTGCCCAGGAACCGGGTGACATCGAAGCAGTCGGGCTCGGCGAACGCCTCGGGATCGTGGTTCGCCGCTCCGACCAACACGATGACCTTGTCACCCGCGCGGAGCTTCCGGCCCCGGAGCTCGAGATCGCGAGCGACGACGCGCACTGTTCCCTGCACCGGTGCGCGGAACCTGAGGATCTCGGCGCAGGCCGACGAGACGAGTGATCGATCGTCGCGCACCCGCTGCCACGACGCCGGCTCCAGGGCCAGCTGCTTGAACAGGCTGGTGAGTGCCCGGTCGGTCGTCTCGATACCAGCCGAAAGGAGAAAGCTGCAGAAGCTCCGGACCTCGTCGTCGGAAAGCTGTTCGCCCTCGTACTCCATCGAGCAGAGATCGGACAGTAACTCGTCACCCGGGTGGAGCCGCTTCTGCTCGATGATCGGCGTGACGAAGTCGTACAGCTCCTGGCGCGCCTCGAGCCCGCGGGCGTGGACGTCCGGGTCTCCCCGCACGTTCGCCACTCCCGCGGCCACGATGGCGTGGTACCAGTGGGCGAAACGGGCGGCCTCTTGCATGTCCATCAGCTCACCGATGACCGACAGCGGAACGGGCGTGGTCAGCCCGCCCTTCACGTCAGCCACCTCGGGGGCGAACGGCAGCGCCCCGCCGAAGTGCTCGATCAGGCGAGCGACCATCTCGGCCAGCGCCGACTCGAGCAGGCGGGGACTGCGAATTCGGCGCGAGACGATGGCCGACTTGCGGCGGTGCTCGTCGCCCGTCATCTGCAGGAGCGCCCGCCCGTGGATCGACGACGTCCCGGGCGTGCCCATGAGCTGCCCGAAGTGCTCGGCGTCCTCGAAGGCCCGGGTGACGTCGTCCCAACGGGTCAGCACCCAGGCCGAGAGCGCGTCGCACCACAGCACCGGGGCCTCGTCGCGGAGCAGGGCGTACACCGGATAGGGGTCGCGATCGCCGTCGACCAGACCCACGAGAGCCTCGGCCAGCTCGGCCTCGCGCCCCGGGCCCACTCCGGCGCGGGTCACCACGGGAGCATCACCTTGCGGCGGTGGAGCTCCCAGGTCAGCTCCAGATAACCGGCCACCTCGTCGACGAGAGTCCGGAGCGCGGGGCAGCGTTCGTCAGGCATGGGTGGGGCCTGGGTCGCCTCGAGGGTCACGTCGAGGCGGGCCATGTCCTCGAGGTTCAGCATGAGCGCGGCGGCCCTGCCCAGCGAGCGGTCGACGGTGACCGCGCCGTGGAACGGGATGAGGATCGAGTTGGCGTCGGCCAGCGCCGGGCCGATCTGCTCGAAGGTGTCGTCGGGGCTCACCGCCATCTTCTCGAAGAAGAACGTGCACAGGTTGTGCCGCATCTTGAGCGGGCGGTTGAGCGACGACAACGCGGTCACCCAGAAGGCGTGCGTGTGCACGACGGCGTCGACGTCGCGGCGCTGCTGGTAGATCCCGGCGTGGAACTCCCATCCCGGGCTCACCCGGTGGCGACCGTGACGCGCGCTGCCGTCGAACCCGAGCTTCATCACGTCGGCCGGGGTGATCTCGTCGAACGTGAGGTGGAACGAGTTGATGAAGAAGGCGTCCTGCCCCGGAGCGCGCACGCTCACGTGGCCACCGATCCCGGGGCTGCAGCCGTGGGCCGCCAAGATGCGGCAGGCCGTCGCGATCTCGGTGACGATCGCCTGCTCGGCCGGAGGCAGCTCGTCGACCCGCTCAGTGATGGTGGTGCTCATCGTGATCTCCTCGTCGGTGGCGTTGCTCACGCCAGCCCGTAGTACGAGCGCCAGGTCGGCAGCGTCTCGGGCAGGTCGGTGGCCATCGTCGGACCAGGCCAGATCTTGCGCATCGGGGCCGTCAGCCCGCCAGCGGCCAGCTCGGCCAGATCCATGAAGTACAGGAACGACAACACCCGCTCTGCGAAACGCCAGCGTCCTTGGCACACATAGCGATCGTGGTAGCGCAAGGCCACCATGACGGTCTTTCCCTCGGTCCCCAGCTCCGCATGGGCGGTGACCCGTCCTGTGGCGGTCGTCGCATCGCCGGCTCCGGTCGTCTCGGGAAACCAGATCGCATGGCTGTGCGGATAGTGAAAGCTCGGCCCGAACAGCCGAAAGCGGTTCTGGTAGAAGTCGATGACGGTGTCGCGGCCGCGCATCTCGGCGAACCCGTCGGCGTGCCTGAACACCGCGTCGTCGGTGAAGAGATCGCCCAGCGTCGCCATGTCGCGGTCGTCGACGGCGACGCCGTACTCGGCCACGAGGAGGCTGATCTCGGCGCGGTCCTCCAGCCGGCGGATCCGTGCTTCGAGGTCGTCGGTCACTGCTCTGCTCCCCGTGTCGAGTCGTTGGTCGGGTCGGTCGGATCGGTCGGATCGATGGTCAGCTGGGCCGCCACGAGATCGACGATCGTCGCCGCGAGGGCGCCGAGCTCGGCGTCGTCCTTCGTGGAGACAGGGTGGGCGACGGCAGCGACGTGGTACGCCTCCGCCAGGCCCAGGGTACGCGAGAAGCTCGCAGCCAAGGGGGCAAAGGGCTCGGTGATCACCAGCGTCGCTGGCGTGCCGAGGGACTCGATCATCACGGCGTCGTGCAAACTGCACGCTGTGCAGGCGCCTCAATCGCCGACGCCGGTGATGACGAGATGAGAGCGCGCGGCGATCGCCTTGGCCTCGTCAGGGCCGATGGCCGAGGCGGCGCTGGGCTTGGAATGGATGTCTACACGCGCGATTCCCAGCCGAGACCGCAGCCCTTCAGCCACCTTCACCATGAGCGCCCGAGCATTGGGCTTGCCGTTCTCGATGAGCGTGAGGACCGCTCCGGCTGGCAGCGAGACCCGGCGGGCGAGCGACGACGCCTGCGGACGGTCGTCGGCCACGTCGGGACGGTGAACGGTGATCTGGGCCATGGTCTGCTCCTCGATCTGTCGGTGCTGGCGCCTCACGCGAAAGCGGCGCGCGTTGGGTCATGCACGTGCTGCAGGCGGCGCGGGGGTTGGGGAGCTGAGGGCGGCGCGAACACCAACCAGTCGATCGTACGGCCGTGGACATCGGTGCACGGCCAGCGCTCGTGCGGTCTCGGGATCCGCAGCGTCACGGCCCGGGCGTGGATGCTGGGCGCCCATGTTGGCAGGTAGGCCGACCACCCCGCCCCGGCGCCGCCACAGGTGACGACGTACACCGAAGCCGGCGACGCCAGGGTCGCCAGTCGCCCATCGGCGTCTGGGGTCATGTCGTGCTGGGCTCCCACCTCCAGGTGCACGCCGGCCGCAGCCAACTCCTCGGGCGTGACCCGCGTGTGCGCGACGAGGAACTCGCACACATCCGAACGGGTCCAGCCTTCGGCGGCAACAGCCTGCGCATGCTCGGGCCCGAACAGCACCACGACCTCGTGGCCGCCCTTGCCCACCGAGAACGTGACCGGGCACCTGATCGCGGCGGCGAAGGTGAGGAGGATGTCGCGTGCCGCAGGCGACAGGTGGTTGGCAATCTGCCACGGCCCTTCGGTGGGCGCGACCGTGACCGTGCTGTCGTCGGCACTGAAGCCGAGCTCGACCCTAAGCGGCTCCCAACCCGCCGGCGGTGGCGCCTCGGCGATGCACAACGAGTACTTGCCGGGATGGCCGAAGCTCGATCCATCGAGCCCGGGGGAGCTCGCCCCGAGGACGTTCCGGGCGACGAGCCTGACGGCTCGACCGATGGTGGCATTGGCCCGGTTGCCGGAGCCCAGCACGTTGTGCGCGGCGTTCATCCCGAGCCGGTCGGCCTCGGTACCGCTGACGACGAGGCACAGGGCTGCCCCACCCGTGGACGTGATCACCGTGTGGGCGTTGAACGCGGGCTGGAGGATGGCCCCCATCGCCGTGACGACCAATGGGAAGTACTCCGGCCGGCATCCGGCCATGACCGCGTTGACGGCGACCTTCTCCGCGGTGACGACCCGGTCGCGCTGGGGAACGATCCCCACCACCAGATCGGGGTCGAGACGAGCCGCGGCCAACATGGCGTCGACCCGGTCGGGCGTCGGGGCCACGACGGGCAAGCCGTCGCTCCAGCCCTCGGCGTGGAACCGCTCCTGCAGGTCGGACTCCTCGAGGACGATCACATCAGCTGGTGCGGCCGCTGACCTGGCTCCCGACCTGCGCTCGTGCTCGGCGATGCCGGTCATCGCTTCACCTTGTACCCGTTGGCATCGCGGTCCCAGGTGTCGACGGTGACACCCTCGGCCCGGAGCTTGTACTTCTCGACCCGCTGCGACGGGGTCTTGGGCAAATCGTCCATCCACCTCACGTACCTCGGCACGGCGAAGTGGGCCATGTGCCCAGTGCAATGGTCGAGCAGGGCGACCTCGTCGAGCGTATGCCCGGGCTTGCGAACGAGCGCGGTCATGACCTCTTCCTCGCCGAGCTCCGACGGGACGCCGAACACGGCCGACTCCAGCACGGCATCGTGCGTGTTGATGACCGCCTCGACCTCGAACGACGAGATGTTCTCGCCCCGACGTCGCACGCAGTCTTTCATCCGGTCGATGAAGTACAGGTACCCGTCGTCGTCGAAGCGCCCCCGATCACCCGTGTGGAACCACAGGTTCCTGAAGGCGTGCACGGTGGCGTCGGGCATGTCGAAGTATTCACCGATCATGATGCCCGGCTTCTTCGGACGCACGACGATCTCGCCGGCCGTACCCGGCGGAACGGGCAGGTCGTTCTCGTCGACGATCGTGACGTGATAGTTGTCGGATTCGCGTCCGGCGGAGCCGATGCGCCGAGATTGGACGGGGTTCTCGGTGGCGACGGCCACCTCGGTCATCCCGTACACCTCGACCAGTTCCACGCCGAACCGGTCCTCGAACGGCTCCCATATCTCGACGGGGCACGGAGCCCCGAACCCGTGCCGCACCGAGTGCTCGGCGTCGTCGTCGCGCTCGGGCTGCTTCCAGAGCATCATCAGCAGCCCGCCCTGGTAGTTGAACGCGGTGATGCCCTTGTCGCGACACATCGTCCAGAAGTGGCTGGCCGAGAACCTCTGGTCCATCACCAGCTTGGCGTCGGCCTCCATGGCGCACATCACGCTGGTGTACTTGGCGTTCACATGGAACAGCGGGAAGGCCGTGTAGAGCACGTCGTCGGCGTCGTAGCCCACGAGCCACCGCGTGTGACGGGTCAAGTTGAGGTTCGCCTCGTGTGAGAGGCACACCCCTTTCGACGGCCCGGTCGTGCCCGAGGTGTAGAGAATGACCGACCGGGACAGCCGGTCGAGCGCCGGAGCAGGAGGCGGAACGTCGAGATACAGGTCGTTCAGCTCGTGCACGGTGACGTGCCCGGGAAGCGACGGGGTTCCCAAGCCGAGACCCTCGCGGTGCACGATGACGTGCTCGAGCCCGGTGAGGTTCGGAGCGACCTCGGCGATGCGGTCGAGGTACTCCTCGTCGATCACGATCGCCCTCGAGTGCGAGTGTCCGATCAGGTACTCGAGGAGATATCCCCGATTGGCATGGTTGATCGGAACCTCCACGATGCCGGCCTTGGCCATGGCGAACCAGGCGTCGACGTTCTCGAGGCTGTTCTTCATCATCAGCGACGCGTTGTCGCCCAGACCCAGCCCGAGGGCGGACAGGCCCGCGGCGACCCGGTCGCTGTCGCGGTCGACACCGACATAGGTCTTCTCGCGGCCAACGATGTCGAGCGCCACCTTCTCTCGATTGCGCAGCGCCTTGTGCCGGATCCAGTCGCCGATCACACGCGGCTCGTCAGGACCCAAGGTCCACGGAGCCGGTGTCGTCACCTGGGGACCCTCGTCACTTCATGGCAATGGGGTTGAGGGGCGAGCCCACCGCATGGGGTACGCGCAGCGGCGGCGCCACCAGCATGAACTCGTAGCGTCCGTCGTCGGCGCAGTCGGCCGCGAGCGCCTCGAGGTCCCAGAACTCGCCGAGAGGAAGGCCGAGATCGACGAGGCAGCCGTGGTGGATGGGCAGCACCCGACTCTGCGGTGTGGTCGGGGCCAGGACCTCGATGCCCACCGTGTCAGCAGCCAGGGCCGACACGTCGTTTCGGTAGAGCCATTCCACGCAATCCTCGATGAGGCCGGGAGTGTCACCGAAATAGGCGACCCGCTCGTCGAAGGTCTGCAAGCGCTCCCACTTCTGGAGGAAGCCCGTCCGCAGCAGGACGATGTCGCCCGTCTCCAAGGCGACGCCCTGGGCGGCCAGGCACTCGTCGAGCATCGCCGCGTTCACCTCGGACGCCTCAGGGAGCCATTCGACCCCGCGCAGCCGAGCCAGGTCGAGCAGCACACCGCGCCCGATGAAGCTCTCGTACATGTGCTCCATCCCGAGCACGGCCGCCCCACCCGCCGCGGTGACGTTTCCAGCCCAGTAACCGTTGTACATCGTGTCGTGGGCCATGAAGTGCCCGAAGCCGTCCCACTGGGTCGAGCCCTGGAGCGCCATGGTGATCATGTCGTCGTTCCACTGGTATCCCGGCATGGCGATCTGCACGGGCGATCCGGCGACGGCGTCGGCCCCGGTCGAGAGGAAGTAGTGCTGCGGCGCGGGGCGGGTGGGAAAGCGCGGGGCGTCGGCGTCGATCGTGAGGGCCATCGAGAACACCTTGCCGTCACGAACGAGCCCTGCGGCGCGCGCGATCTGCGCTGGGCCCACGAGATTCTGGGTGCCGCGCTGGTCGTTGGCGCCCCAGCGTCCCCAGTTGTTCAATCCGGGCGGGGTGTAGCCGCCGACGACCTTGCCGTCATCGTCGACGGTGTAGGCGGGCGGGGTCCAGCGGGTGGCGAAATCGCCGGGAACGTTGCGGCCCATGGAGATCCCTTCGTGTAGGTGAGGCAGTGAACGAATGCGACTCGGCAGCGGGACGGGCCCCTTCGACCCGCCCATGGGCGATCGTCGGCGCTTTGCTGTTCAACCGGTTGTTTGGTAGATAGCACAGACACCGGAACGGAGACCAGATGACACCGTCGCTCACAGGCGCCGACAAGATCGTGCGCTGGGACCATGTGGCGATCGCGATGCGCTCGATCGAGCAGGGCATCCCGTTCTTCCGCGATGTGCTCGGAGGCGTGTTCATCAAGGGGGGCGACGATCTGCTGCTGCGCACCCGGACGCTCATGTTCAAGCTCCCGGTGGCAGTCAAGGTGGAGCTGATGCAGCCGCTCGACGAGCATTCGTACCTCCACCGCCACATCGAGCGCCGAGGCGAGGGCTTCCACCATGCCACGATCTTCGTGCCCGACGTCGAGGCCACCATCGCCGAGCTCACGGCCACCGGGTTCGAGACGGTCGACACCGATCTGCGCCTGTCGAGCTGGAGCGAGACCTTCGTGCGACCGAAGTCGGGCTTCGGCTGCCTGTTCCAGATCGTGTCGAGCGACCTCGACTGGTTGACGCCGCATCCGACGGCCACCGTCGAGCAGGTGCTGGCGGGCGAGTGGCGCTGGTGGCAGACCAACATCTGGCACGTCAGCGACCTCCCCTCCGACTATCCGACCGAATTCCCCCACACCGACCGCCCCACGCCCGCTCGGTAGACATCGGGCGACCGATCGTCTCCGACCACCCGTCACGCCGGTCCCGCGCCTTTCACCCGTCAAAGACCACGACCCCCCGGGCATCGGTCCCGCGATTCATCGTGGCGACGGCGTCGTTGATCTGGTCGAGCGAGAAATGGTGGGTGACGAGCTCGTCGAGCTTGAGTCGGCCCTGGCGGTACAGCTCGACGGCCAGCGGGATGTCCTTGGTGGGCCGGGAGGTCCCGTACAAGCAGGACATCAGTGTCTTCTCGCTGGTGGCGAACTCCCCAGCCGGCAGGATCGCCTCCGAGGTCGACGGGTGCACGCCGATCACCGTGAGGGTGCCGTCGATGCGCAGTGAATCCCACCCCTGGCGTACCAGCTCGGGTACCCCGACCACCTCGAACACGTAGTCGGCGCCGAATCCTCCGGTCAGCTCGCGGACGGCGTCGGGGATGCTTCCGACCGTCGCAGCGTTGAGGGTGTGGGTGGCGCCGAAGCGCCGGGCCATGTCGAGCTTGGTCTCGTTGAGGTCGACGGCCACGATCATCCCGGCGCTGGCGAGCACAGCACCCTGGATCACGTTCAGGCCGACTCCGCCGCAGCCGATCACCACGACCGACTTCCCGGCCTCGACGCGGGCCCGATTGAGCACGGCCGAGAGCCCGGTCAGCACGCCGCAACCGGTGAGGCATGCCGCCTCGAACGACACGTCCCTCGGGATGGGTATCGCGTGCTTCTCGTGACAGACGAGCTCCTCGGCCAAGGTGCCGATCGACGAGAACTGGTACAGCTCCCGTCCCTGTGCATCGCGAGCGCGCAGTGAGCCGTCGGGGTTGCGACCCCCGAAGATGGTGTTGAGCCCCCAGAAGCACAGGTTGGGGCGGCCCTTCACACAGTTGTCGCAGATGCCGCAGTGGATGAGCGCAGACAGCACCACGTGGTCGCCCGGGACGCAGGTCGTGACCGCGTCCCCCACGGCCTCGACGACGCCGGCGCCCTCGTGGCCCAGGATCATCGGCAAGGGGAAGGGCAACGCGCCGGTCTGCACCGAGACGTCGCTGTGGCACAGGCCCGAGGCCCTGATCGCAACCCTCACGTCGTTGGGGCCGACCTCGCCGAGATGGGCGTCGACCGTCTCGATGGGCTGACCGTACTCGTACACGACGGCGGCCTTCATGGGTTCCCTCCCGTGCGGGATGCTTGTCGGAACAGCTTGTTGAGGATTCCCGACGCCGAGACGGCGAGGATGAGCACCCCGCGGCGGACGATGTCGGGCCAAGAGGCTTCGCGGATGTCGATCGAACCCACCTCGTTGCCGGCGTAGGTGCCAATGAACGGGATGCCGTCTTCATTGGCCTGATCGATGGCCGGGCGCAGCGCCTCGCCGGCATTCGACACGTTCCACACCGCAGCCTTGCCCGCGGCCAACCAGGCCACGACGGTGGTGACGGCCTCGCCGAGATCATCGGCGATACCTTCTCCGGCGCGAGCCGGAGTGCCGACGGTCACTGCGCGACGAACCCGCCGTCGACCGAGAGGATCGAGCCCTGGCACAGCGTCGAGTCGTCCGAGGCGAAGAACAGGATGGCCCCGGCGATCTCGTCCGGGCGGCCCATGCGCCCGACGGGCATCGTGTTGCGGAGCATCTCCTTGGCCTCTTCCTGGTCGGGCATGAGGGCCGTCCAGCGCTCCATCATCGGCGTCTGGATGACGCCGGGGCACACGCAGTTGATCCGTACCCCGGTGGCGGCCAGCTCGATCGCGAGGTCCTTGGTGAAGACGACGAGCCCACCCTTGGCGCTGCCGTAGGCCGTCGACAGCGGGAAACCCACCAGGCCATTGAGCGACGAGATGTTCACGACGCTGCCCTGCCCTCGTTGCACCATGCTCGGGACGATGTGCTTGCACATCAGCCACGGGCCCTTGAGATCGGTGTCGAGGACGCGGTCCCACTCCTCGACGGTCGTCTCGTCGTAGGTGCGGTTCAGCTCGGAGCCCGCGTTGTTCACGAGGATGTCGACGTGGCCCCAGCGATCGAGCGCAGCCTTGGCCACCGCAGCAACCTCGGCCTCTCGACGCACGTCGCACGCGACCGCGAACGCGGCGTCGCCCAGTTCCTTCGCCAGCGCTTGGGCCCGGTCGAACGCCAGGTCGGCGATCAGGACCTCGGCTCCTTCGGCCACGAAGCGACGCGCTGTCGCCTCGCCGATCCCGCTGGACCCGCCGGTGATGACAGCGGTCCGTCCGTTCAGTCGCACGGTGATCCCCCTCAGCTCGCCGTCGCCGCCCCCACCCAATGCCGCCGTCGTGGTCATTCAATCAAACGGTCGGTAGGGCACTCACGAGCAACGTAGATGCCTCGCCGGACCACGGTCAAGATCGGGCCCTCGTGTCCACACGCTCGCTCGCGACTCGGAGGCTCTGTCATGCTCCGAGCATGGACTACGACGTCGTCGCCACCGCCTACCTGAGCCCATCCGCCGACGAGATCGCCGCGCCGGCCCCGACGCGTTCAGCCACCAGCGCCCGACGTCTGCGCGATGCCATCGAGCCCATCGGGGCGCACGCGTTCTGGTCGCGGCCCGTCAACGACGGCTACCGGAAGCTGGGGCTCAATTTCTTCAGCGGGTACGTCTGGGGGCGTGCCGCCGGGCTCGGCGACGCTTCGCCCGGTGTCGTCGTGGCGGCGTTCGGCGTGATGGAGCCGACGCATCTCCGGGAGGCCTACGTGGCCGCGCGGGCGATCGTCAGCCTGACCGACATCCTCGACGCCCGTCAGCGCGGCGCCGAGGAGAGCCTGAGCGAGATCCTGAGAGCCGTTCCCACCGAGTCGATCGTCGATGTCGTCACCGTGCTCGAACGGGGGATCGCCGCGGCCGAGGTCTCGGCCCGTGCCCTGTTCGCAGGGCTGGCTTCCACGTCGGCGCCGGCGTCGCCCGTCGGGCGCTTGTGGCGGGCCTGCGAGCTCCTGCGTGAGCACCGGGGTGACTCGCACCTGTTGGCCGGCCTCGGCGCCGGCTTCGGTGCCGTCGAGCTGAACATCCTCACCGAGCTGTGGTGCGAGATGCCGCTCGGCACCTACACCGCGACGCGGGGCTGGGCGCCCGAGGCGATCGCGGCCGCCGCCGCGTCGTTGGGCATGCGGGGCCTCGTCGCAGCCGACGAGCTCACGACCAAGGGCCATCAGGCGCGCGTGGCGCTCGAGGACCGCACCGACGAGCTCCAGCGGTCGATCGTCGACGCGATCGGCGACGATCTCGACCCCACGATCGATCGGCTCGCCGAGTGGTCGGCCGCCTGCGTCGCCGCCCGGGCGTTCCCCTCCGATCCCCGCAAACGCGCCGCTGGCTGAGCTTCGGTGGCTGAGCGCCACGACGGGCGACGTCAGGGCAGCGTGGCCACGAACGAACGGTCGAGGTCGGCGACGGTCGGGCAGCCGAGCAACGTGAGCGTGCGGGTGATCTCGCCGCGAAGGATCTCGAGCACCCGATCGACGCCCGCTTCGCCACCAGCACCCAACCCCCACATGTAGGGACGCCCGACCATCACCGCCTGTGCTCCCAAGGCCAGTGCCTTGCAGACGTCGGTCCCTCGGCGCACCCCGCCGTCGAGGATCACCTCGGCCCGGCCGTCGACCGCTGCGACCACATCGGCCAGCACGTCGATCGGCGACACCGCGTGGTCGAGCTGACGGCCACCATGGTTCGACACGATCACGGCCTGCACGCCGGCCTCGACCGCCCGCACGGCGTCGCCGGGGCGCATCACGCCCTTGATGGCGAAGTTCCCGTCCCACGCATCGACCATCCATGCCAGGTCGTCCCACGTGACGCCAGGGTCGATCTGGCTGCTGGCGTAGGCGCCGAGCGTTCCTGCGTCGCGACTGCCGGCGGCCTTGTCGCGCACGATCTCGAACGTCACCTCCGGGCTCGTGATGAAAGGCCACCACCATCCTGGACGGGTCGCCGAGCTCACCACGTTGCGCGGGGTGATGCGCGGCGGCAGCGCCATCCCGTGCGCGGCGTCGCGTTCACGGTTGCCGACGGTTGGAACGTCGACCGTGAGCACACAGCCCACGTACCCCGCGTCGCGGGCCCGGGCGATCAACTCCTTGACGACACCCCGGTCGCGCCACACATACAGCTGCATCCACAACGGACCACCGGCTGCGGCTTCGGCGACATCCTCGATCGAGCAGCTCGCCCCCGTCGAGAGCGCGAACACCGTTCCAGCCCTCCCTGCCGCGCGTGCTGCGGCGCGTTCGCCGTCGGGATGGTTCAGGCGCGCCAAGCCGCAGGGGGACAGCACCACGGGCAGCGAGATGGGCTGGCCCATGACCGTGGTCGAAGTGTCGACCGTCCTCACGTCGACGAGCGACCGGGGCTGGAAGCGCCACCGACCGAATCCCGACGAGTTCCGCCCCAGCGTGACCTCGTCCTCGGCGCCGCCGTCGGTGAAGTCGAAGATCATCGGGGGCAGGCGCCGACGGGCGAGCTCGCGGACGTCGGCGATGTTGCGGGCCCGCCGCAGACCCCGCTCCCAACGGTTCCCCTCGGCCTGCCGGAGATCGACCATGGTGCGAGCCCGGGCGAGGCCGGCGGCTGCTTGACGGAGCGTCGATGAGTTCACCGTGCGATCGTCACACAGGACGGCGACGCGCGTCACGCTCACCTGTGCGGGGTGCCGGTCGACGCGCTTGACGGCGTGGCCCGAGGCATCGAGCATGGGGCCGGCCGAGAACCTGACGAGCTGTCGTCGGGTTCGGTCTCGAGGAGGTCCCGATGTCGGAACCGGTCACGACGTTCGATCCCTCGGCAGCCCTGGGTGAGCGGCTGAGCAAGTCGTTCCCGGTGTTCGATTGCGACGCCCACATCAACGACCCCCTCTCCATCTGGCGCGACTACGTTGCCGAGGCCGATCGCGACACGGTGCGGCGCTTCTACTGGCAGGACGAGCGCGAGACGATCGTCAACAGCCGGTCACGGGTGATGGGTGGGCAGAGCCACTACTTCCGCCCGATCTTCAACCCCATCCACATGGCCGGGCCCCAGATGTCGAAGCCGATCATCCGCAAGCTCCTGTTCGACATCATCATGGGTCGCCTCACGCCCGAGCAGGTCGAGCAGGTCGAGCACGAAGGTGCGGTCGATCCGGCCGCTCGGATCGTCGACATGGACCTCATGGGAATCGACCAGGTGATGATCATCCCCACCATGATGGTGATGCACGTCCCCTTCGCCGAGGAGCCCGCCGGGGCGCGGATCTTGGCCCGGGCATACAACGACTGGGCTCGGGACTTCTGCGATCACGAGCCCGATCGCCTGTACCCGGCCGCATGGCTACCGCTGCAATCGCCGGCCGCGACCGTCGACGAGATCCACAGACGCGCCGCTCAGGGCTTCCAGCTCGGACTGATCCGTCCGATCGACGCCCGCCACGACTACCCGAACAGGATCCTCCCCGGGGCGGGCGCATCAGCGGGCGCCAGCTACGACCACATCTTCAAGGCCTTCGAGGAGACGGGGATGGTGCTGGGCGTGCACACCTTCCCCGCACCGGTCCCGGCCGATTACTACAACGGCCAACGCCTCCCGTATGTCGTGTCGCCCGGCGAGTTCGCGAACTACGCAGCCGACCCGGCGACCGGCCAACGTATCGAGACCCAGGCCCTGTCGTTCGTTTTCGAGGCCCAGACCTGGCTGGTGCAGGTGCTCCTGTCGGGCTTCCTCGACCGGTACCCGAACCTGAAGATGGCCGTCCTCGAGTCGAACTCGTCGTGGCTGCGCTCGGTCGTCGCCCACTGCGACCGCCTGTTCAAGCTGTACGCCAAGGAGCGTACGGCGCCCGCGAAGCGGCTGCCGTCGGAGGCCTTCGCCGAGCAGTGCGTGATCGCCTTCGAGTCGGATGAGGTGCCGACGTTTCGGCAGTGGCGCTTCTACGAAGACCTGGGCATCTGGAGCAGCGACGCCTATCACACCGACGGAGCCGACGCGTGGAGCGCCATGCGGGAGATGATCGCCGCCGGTGTTCCCGAGGATGTCCAGGCCAAGCTGCTCGGCGGCAACGCACGCAGGGCGTATCGGATCGAGCCCCATACCTTCGTCGATACCGAGGCCCCACCGATCGATCGCCCGGAATGGTTCCCGCAGGGGGAGTCGCTGGCTCGCTTCGCCGAGCTCTCGAAGGATCCCCGGCGCACGGGCAATGAGCTGCAGGAGCTGCTCCTGGGCAACGGCAACGGCAACGGCACCACCGCCGGCTCCCCGACTGGGGCGGTCTACCGATGAGCGACCACGACCGCCCCGCGGCGGAGTTTCCGATCATCGACGCCGACTCGCACGTCTGGGAACCTCTCACGATCTGGACCGAGTATCTGTCCGAATCCGAGCGACTCCTCGCGCAGGACGCGTTCTTCCACGACGACGGGCCCCGTGGGAGCGAGGTGACCGTCGTCAACGGCAGAAGAGCCGTCAACCTCAATCGGTCGAGGATCAACCGCCACGCCTGCTGGGAGCCGGGCATGACCGTCGACGACATCGGATCGCTCGACCCTGCCTCGCTGCACACGGCGGTCGCCGGCGCGTCCGACCCGGTGGCCCGCCTGCGCGACCTCGACGTCCTCGGAATCGACCAGCAGATCATCTTCCCGACGCTGTTCAACGAGCATCTCCCCGTCGTCGAGAGTCCACTGGCAGCAGCGATCCTGGCCCGGGCGTACAACGACTGGATCGGCGACTTCTGCTCGGCTGCCCCAGACCGTCTGCATCCGGTGGGCGTACTGCCGCTTCAATCGATCCCCTCAACCTTGCGGGAGCTGGATCGCTTGGCCAGCAAGGGCTTCCGGGCCGTCAACCTGCGACCGGCCTTCCACCAGGGACGCTTCTTGAACCACTCCGACTTCAACCCGGTGTGGGCGGCCTTGGAAGAGATGGGGATCGTGGCGTGCCTGCATCCGTCGCCGGGGAGCACCAATCCCGAGTTCACGTCGCACGGCCCGTTCCTCGAGCGGGTGGCCGGCAACCTGGCGATCGGGCACCCCGTCGCCGAGTCGGTGGCGCCCGTGCAGGACAACATGTTCGCCATCCTGTGCCTCATGTACTACGGACACCTCGAGGAGTACCCCGGCGTACGACTGTCGATGTGCCACGCTGGGGCCTCGTGGCTCGAGCTGGCACTCGAAAAGGCCGAGACGTACCTGTGGCTGTTCCCGGCCGGCCCCATCCCCGTCAGCCTCGAGCCCGAGCATCTCTGGTTCGAGCGCTCCACGATGGTGACGTTCGACGCCTGGGAGGAGTCGGTCGCCGAGCTGCACGACGTGTACAGCTCAGCGGTCAACTGGGGCTCCCGCTCTCCCCACCACGACGCTTCCTCGCCCCAGGAGGCCTTGGCGTTACTGGAAGGCAAATGCGTCCCCGGCGAGACCATCGCCCGGATGATGGGCGCGAACGCCGCCGCCCTGTACGGGCTCCCCGCCCTCCAACACCGACCGTCGGCGTGAGACCCCGTATCCGGGGCGCCACGCCGACAGGTGCAGAACCGAGAGCGAGACCGACCCCTCCACGTCCATCGAAACGGACGAAACGCCGCCGTCAGTACCGGAGCTCGGCGACCACGGCGAGATGGTCGGAGCCCCACCAACCGTCCACGGGATGGTCGCCAGCGATCCAGGCCTCGAGCACCTGCCCCGCTCCGCCCTGCTTGGGGCTCCCGACGAGGATGTGGTCGATGCGACGATCGAGGTCGAGGCTGGCACGGGCGAAGGGGTTCTCGTTCGACCACGTGTGGCCCGGATCGCGCCGGCCGGCGGCCTCCCAGGCGTCGCGGAGCACCACCCCGGGGACGGGTGATGCAGCGCGGCCGGTGAGGAGCCTGATCTCGTCGCTCGATGGCTCGGCGTTGAGGTCTCCGGCCACGATGGCAGGGAAGCGCCGGGGTCGGCACTCCCGTACGAACCGGCAGATCTCGCCCGCCTGAGCCTGACGCACGGCGCTGTGGTCAGCCCTCCAGCTCAAGTGCGCACAGAAGATCTGGATCGGCCCCCGGGGCCCGTCGACCTCGGCTAAGACGGCGAGGCGTTCCTCGCCCTCGTCGTCGGCGACGCTCGCAGCTGCCCGGGGCAGCACTCGGGTCTCGGTACGGACGATCGGCCAACGGGCCAGGACCGCGTTGCCCGAGCGCACGCCGTCACGCTCGAGGTTGTGGGCGTAGACGTGAGCGGGGTAGCCGAGCTCGTCCGCTATGGCCGCGGCCTGGTTCCGTTCGGCGTCTTCCCACACCTCCTGCAACGCGATCACATCGGCGTCGATCGTCCGCAAGGTCTCGACGATGGAGCGATGGCGTTGCCGCCACGGGCCGTAGCGCCCCCATAGGTTCCAGGTCGCCACGCGCAGACGAGTCGCCACCATCGGTCCGTACCCCGGGTCGTAGCGGTCCTGGAGCTCGGCGATCTCGCGCTCGTGACCGTTCAACGGAACCGCCCATCCCGAAGCTGTTGCCCAAGACGTCGTGCACGATCAAGCTACCCACATCGCGGCGATCGGAGGGCGGATGGGTTCGAGGATGGCGGGCAAGGTGGCGATCGTCACCGGCTCGACGAGGGGGATCGGACGAGCGACGGCGATCCGCATGGCGGCCGAGGGCGCCCGGGTCGTGGTGACCGGGCGCTCGGAGGACGACGGGCGGGCCGTCGAGCGTGAGATCGGCGACGCCGGCGGCGAGGCGGTCTACGTCCAGACCGACCTGGCCCGGGAGGCCGACGTGATCGCCATGGTACGTATGGCGATCGACCGGTACGGCTCGCTCACGACGCTCGTCAACAACGCGGCTCCCACCGAGCTGATGGGTCCCGGTCGGTCCGACCGGCGGGTGACCGAGCTCACCGACGAGGCCATGGACGCCATCATGCTCGTCGCCTTGAAGGCGGTCGTGTGGTGTTGTCGACACGCCATCCCCGAGATGGCGTCGGGGGGAAGCGGCTCGATCGTCAACATCTCTTCGGCGGCGTCGATCCTCGGCACACCGGGCCTCGACGCCTACACGATGGCCAAGGGAGCGTTGAACACGCTGACCCGCTCGATGGCGGTCGAGTACGCGGCCGACGGTATCCGCTCGAACTGCATCGTCTCGGGCATGGTGCTCACGAGCCCGGGGGCCTGGAAGATGATGGACGATCCGGTCATCGGCGGCGCCACCCGCGCCATGCACCTCACCCGTCTCGGGATGCCCGACGACATCGCCAACGCTGCGCTGTTCCTCGCGTCCGACGAGGCCGCGTTCATCACCGGGGCGATCATCCCCGTCGACGGCGGCGTCACCTGCCGCATGCCCGTCCCCGACATCTCAGCCGCGCGCATCCACCTCGAGTGACGCCGCCGATGAGCCCTCCAACACCAACTGTCGGCGTGAGACCCGTATCCGGGGCGCCACGCCGACAGTTGCGGGATCGAGAGCGATCGGCCCATGCGATCGGCGTGTCAGTCGCCCATCGAGCGTGTGACCGACCCAACGAGGCGGTTCAGCACTCCGCCGTAGCCGCCACCGAGCCCGCCGTAACAGCTCTCGACGGTCAGGTTGTTGGCGATGCAGTCGATGTGGATCTCGAACAGCTGCACCCGCACCGAGCTCAGCTGACGGCCCTGGGCCGTGTGAGTGATGTTGATGTCCTGACCGGTGCAGGTACGAGTGCGAGTTGTCGCCGTGGTGCCGTCAGTGCGGGTCGAGCGCACCCTGACCTCGGCGCACGATGCAGAGCTGTTGAACAGGGCCTCGTTCAGATGGGCCTGGATGGTCACCTGGTCGAAGCCAGTCTCCCGCTTCCAGGTGACCGCCGGCTGAGTTCCGAGCCAGTGCTGAGCGATGCTCCAACGCCCTTCCGGATCACTGATGACGAGATGGTCGGTGTCGACGACGAGCGCTCCTGCAGCGTTCGCCGCGAGAACGAGCGTGGCTAGTGCGAGGCCGATGAGTACGAACACCTTGCGCAACATGGTCTTCCTCCGTTGAGTCTTCGGGGCAAGCGCCCGTGTGTCGGATCGGACGGAGATACGGCCGAGCTGCCGCTGGCGTTCAGGCGTTCGGTCGCTGACGTCTTCCGGCACTACCAATCGATAGCGGCGAATGCCCTGTAGAGCTTTGCGGCTCGGGCGTCGTTCTCGGCGCCGACCCAGCCGATGCGCCCGAGGAGGTGCGATCGGAAATCAGCGTGGCCGTACCGGTTCGCCCGATCGGGGCCCCTCCGGGCGGCGTCGTGGAGCACCGCGCGGAGCCGGTCATACTCGCTCCCTTCGTGGATCCTCACGGCCCGACGGCGTTGAACCACCGATCCGCTCAGTCGATTCCGCTGATCGACCGGCGCAGCTCGGCTGAGATCGACGATGCCCCTTCACCGAGCGCCGGGTTCCTCCGTGGCGTCCTGCCTGCGGTCAGCAGGGCGACCGTGTCGTAGTCGTCGGCCGCCGCGTAGAAGCGTCGAACCATCTCGACGCCGTCCTGACCCCATTTGCTCACGTTGCTCAGCCACGACTGGATCCCGTACCCCGGCCACCGCCGGAAGTGCTCCCAGGCCTCGTCTCTGCCGAGGACACCGGTTGCGCCCGTTGCGGTCAGAGCCTCCCGGTAGTGATCGAGGAGGTCACGCGCCGACGCACTCCGCTCGTCGACCGTGAGCGCCCCCACGATGAGATAGCTCACGTCACGCCAAGGGCTGCCCTTGCGCACGAGCTGCCAGTCGTGCCACACCCGTTCCCCATCGGCCCGCAAGAAGCTGTTCCCCTGATGGGCGTCACCGTGGACCAGACAGCGGGGTCCGTCCAATTCACGTTCGAAGGCCGAGAGCTCGTCGAGCACATGGTTCAACCGCTCAGGATTCTCGTACACCCAGTCGGGAACGACCGCTCGGTAAGCCGGGTCTTCCATGTTGAACACGAGATAGTTGTAGAGCTGAATCACCTGCTCGGTGTCGACAGGATCGTCCATCGAGCGCGGCAACCAACGCTCGTCGTCCAGCTGCGGGCTGTCCCAGAGGACCCCGTGCAGGATCGCGAGCGACTCGAGCGCCTTCGCCACACCGTCGACGCCGAGATGATCGCCGCTCGCACCGAAGTCTCCCGGAGCGGCCGCGAGGTCTTCCATCACCACGATGCCCCGCCCGCCACCGTCACCGTCCCAATCGGCGTAGTACGTGCGAGGCAAGGGCACACCGAGTGCATTTCCCATGAGGTGGTAAAAGCGCGCCTCGCGCTCGCAGATGTCGCCCGTCGGCACACCGTCGGACCAGTTCGACTTCAAGCACACCCGAGCCGGGATCCCCACGGCGTGACCCACCTCGTTGAGGTCGAGGGCCAACCGCAGCTTGGTGGTGTGGCTGTTCTTGACCTCGACCACCTCGAAGTCGTCCACCACGACGCCGGGGTAGCGGTTCCCCAACAACCCCGTCAACCACTCGGGCGTCAGCACGTGGAGATGACGTGGGAGCCGACCGGTTCGAGCCGGGTACGGGCGATCGGTCTCCGCAGCGTCGAGCCTCGCCTTCACCATGACCTCCGAGTTGCGTTGGGCGCTTGCTGGTCGTGGCGGGCTCGGCCCACGCGTGCGCCGCTCTCGTGCCGGAACGACGCCAGACACCAGTGCTGATCGGGCCCGTCATCATGGCCGATGGCCACGGATCTGGGCGACGGCTTCGTGCTCGACAGGGAGCCGACATCCGGCGAGCGCGCCGGGCCCATGGCGCGAGCGAGCGCGAATCGGCATCGGTCGATCTGGCGACGGGGCCCGGTCATCGATCACGATGACGACCCCGAGTCGAGGAGCACCGGTCATGGCCGATCGAGCAGTCACGAGCTACGCCTTCACCAAGCTGGTCGTCGACGATCTGGAGGGGATGGCTCGCTACTACTGCGACGTGTTCGGGCTCACCGAGCTGCAGCGGGTCAAGGCCGAGATCGAGGGATCGCCGATCGACGAGATGATCCTGGGCAAGGAGGGCGCCATGGGCGGCGGTCTGATCCTGCTCACCTGGCTCGACCGGGGCGCACCGCCGCAAGGCGAGGTCATCCTGGGCTTCACCACGTCCGACATCGACGAGCTCTTCACCCGGGTGCAGGCCGCGGGCGGATCGGTGCGTGAGGCGCCCCGTGACCCGAGCATCGGCGGGCCCATGCTCGTCGGCTTCGTCGCCGACCCCGAAGGCCATCTCGCCGAGGTCGTGCAGATGCTCTGACCGTCCGGCGGCTGCACGACATCCGGCACGCCGGCCGGACATGTCTGATCTGACCAGCACTTTCGTGGTGCACGAGGGGGGTTGAACTCCGATATCAGGGGTGTTCATCGAATCTGGTCGATGTCCTCCGGCGGTGGCCGCGGAGATTGCGAACCTGGCGCGCTGCTGTGGCCGTCAGATCGACGCGGATCGCTTCCTCCCCTGCGAGGCGGAGCCGAGAGCGTCGAGCAGCTCGTCGGTCAGCGGAACAACTCGACTGGCTGCGAGGTCGGCGAAGCCCTCCCGAGCGCCATCGCCAGTCAGCACAGCCCGGTCACGGAGTAGTCGCATGACGGCCGCCAGGAGGTGCCGGTCCTCCCGGTGCACACGGAGAAGGTCGACCGCTCGCTTCGCATGGGCCAGACCCATGACGTCGACTCGCACTGGAGTCGCTCCAGCAACCGCTGGCAGCACTCCCGCGTCGATCCACGAACGCACCGTGGGCTGAGAGATCCCGAGGACTTGAGCCGCCTCAGAGACCTTGGCCCCACGATCG
This sequence comes from Actinomycetota bacterium, assembly GCA_009886115.1. GTDB lineage: Bacteria > Actinomycetota > Acidimicrobiia > IMCC26256 > VFJJ01 > VFJJ01. Next base: position 225 of record VFJJ01000081.1, on the reverse strand, counting down.
CGGCCGGCCAAGCGGGCCCGAACCTGGTCCAGGGTCCGACGGCGCGCCGGGTCTTCCTCGTGTTCGGCGAGCTCCTCCAACGTGATCAGATCTTCCACCAACGACATGTCACCACGATAGTCGAGACCTTTCTGATCCCCGCCCAAATTCAAAAGTTATGACCTCGGCGTGAACGGTGTCTGGGTGGGGTTCGGCAACGATCCCAAGATCGGCCGCCGGCTCCGT
>VFJJ01000161.1 GCA_009886115.1 Actinomycetota bacterium | reverse complement strand
GGCATCGATCGCTGCCGCGGTGGCCTCCGTGTCGTCGAAGTACTCCGTCATGACGCTGTAGCCGCGCACCACGATCTCGCCGGCCTCGCCTCGGGGCGCCTCGCTGCCGTCGCTGCCGGTCGCGCAGCTGCCGGCGCTGCCGGTGCCGCCGGTGCCGGCCGCGCCGTCCGTGCCGTCCGCCGTCACGACGCGGACCTCGAGGCCCTCCATGGCCCGGCCCGCCGTGCCGGCGATCGTCTCGAAGCTGTCGCCGGGCCGGCTGCCCGTGCAGGTGGCCGCCTCGGTGAGGCCGTAGCCGGTCATGATCGCCTCGAACGGAAGCTCGGTGTGCATGCGACGGATCAGCTCGACCGGGATGTCAGCCGCGCCGGTGACGGCCACCCGCAGCGACGAGATGTCGTGCTCGGCCCGGCGGGGATGATCGAGCAACGACTGATAGACGGTGGGCGCGCCCGGGAACACCGTGACCCGCTCCCGCTCGACGATGCCGAGCACGCGGCCGACGTCGAACACCGGCACAGGGAGCAACGTCGCGCCCCGAATGAGGCACGGCATCCAGCCCGCCTTGTAGCCGAACATGTGGAAGAAGGGGTTGACGACCAGATAGCGGTCGCCGCGGCGCAGACCGGCGAAGTCGCACCAGCTCTCGGAGAATCGCAACGTCTGGCCGTGGCGCATCACCACACCCTTGGGCCGGCCCGTGGTGCCCGAGGTGAACAGGATGTCGCAGATGTCATCGGGGCCCAGCGCAGCCAGCCGCTCGTCGACGATGTCGTCGCCCACGTCGGCGCCGGCCGCCAGGAACTCGTCCCAGCTCGTGCAGCCCGGGGGCGTCGGGCCGCTGAGCACCACGATGCCGCCGAGCGACGGGAGCTCGCTCTGCGATCGGGCCAACATGCCGACGGGGTCGACATCGAGGAACCCGGTCACGGTGCACAGCAGGCGAGCGCCACTGCGCTCGAGGATGTCGGCTGCCTCCTCGCCCTTCCAGCGCGTGTTGACGGGCACCAGGCCGGCCCCGGCCGCCTGCAGACCCAACGCGGCCACGACCCACCCGATCGAGTTGGGGGCCCAGATCGCCACGCGGTCCCCGTGGGTGACGCCGGCCGCGATCATGGCCTTGGCGCTGGCGCGTACGAGCACGCCGAGTTCGGCGAAGCTCAGCCGGACGTCACCGTCGACGACAGCCTCGTCGGCACCGAAGCGCTCGGCGCTCTGGAGCGCCATGGCCGGGATGCTGGGCCAACTGGGCGCGTCGACCATCGGGTCGTCCTCGTCTCGCTCGGCGCCGGTCCGTCATGCGGGAACGTCACCGGCGAGGGTGATGCGGTGCATGGTCCGGGTGTGGCCGTGGTAGTCGTTGATCGGGTTGTGCATCGCACAGCGGTTGTCCCACAGGGCCAGCGATCCCTCCCGCCACGGGAACCGGCAGGTGAGCTCGGGACGCGTCGAGTGGGCAAACAGGTACGCCAGCAGGGGTCGGCTCTCGTCCTCGGTCATGTCGACGAAGCGCGACGTGTGGGCGACGTTCACGTACAGCGCCCTGCGTCCGGTCTCGGGATGCGTGCGCACGACCGGATGCTCGGATTCGTAGACCCTGGTTGCGTCTTCGGCCGTGCCGCTGTCGCGGATGCGGTCCTCGCGCGTCTTCGAGACGTCGGCCATCGCCGAGCTGTTGACCGCCCGCAGACCCTCGAGCAGTCGCTGCATGCCCGGTGAGAGCGACTCGTAGGCGGCGTACATGTTCGACCACAGGGTGTCGCCGCCGAACGGGGGAACCTCGCGGGCGATCAGCATCGTGGCCATGGGCGGTCGGTCGAGATACACGGTGTCGCTGTGCCAGATCCCACCGAAGTTCACGGTCTCGTGCGGGAGCTTGGTGACCGTGATGATCTCGGGGAAGCCCTCGATCCCTTTCACGAACGGATATTCGACCGGTCGGCCGATGCGCCGGGCGAACGCCAGGAACTCGGGCAACGAGAGGGTCTGGTCGCGAAAGAACACCACGAGATGATCGAGCCACGCTCGCCTGATCTCCGAAACGAGCTCGTCGCTCAGCTCGCGGCCGAGGTCGACCCCGGCGATCTCGGCGCCGAGCGCCCCGGCGATGGGCGTCACCTCGATGCCGTGGTACGCCCGACAGGCCGTCATCTCAGTGCCCGCCCCGTGGACACGTCAGGAGCTCCGCGGGAGGCCATCCGCCCTCGGCGAGCCGGGCGTAGAAGTCCCACGGGAACTCGAGGGCCTGGTCGAGCCGGGCCCCGTACTCGTCGGGGAAGTCGGCGCACACGCGCCGGATGCCCTCGCGAATGGCCTGGTGGTCGGCAGGCTCGCTGAAGTCCACCTTCGACCCCGGAGAGGCGAGTTACTCAGCACAGAGAACCACGTTATCAGGAGGTCCGGGCTGCACGCCGGCGCCAACCGGCCCGACTGTCACGGTCGATGTCGTCCATCGTGCCGCTGCCGGCGTCAGATGATCTGTCGCCGCCGCGTCGTCTCGCTCACGCGGCCGAACACCTTGGTGAGTGCCTTGTAGAGCGAGCAGCCGCGGGGCCACTGGGTCACGACCTTGCCGGTGGGCGCGGTGAAGTAGTTGTTGCTCATGGTCCACGACGTGCCTTCCATCTGCGACTGGAGCCAGCGGTTCCACCGGGCGTCGAACCCGGGCCTGACCTCGACGGCGGTCACCCGCTCTCGCTTCATGCGCACCATCGCCCGCACGGCGTACTCCGACTGGCTCTCGAGCATCGTGACGATCTCGCCGCCGTTGGTGCCGGGCCCGTAGAGGATGAAGAAGTTGGGGAACTCGGGGACGGTGATCCCGAGGAAGGCGTGCGGCTCACCGGCCCAGTACTCCTGCAGGGTCGTGCCCGTACGGCCCACGACCTTCAGCCGGGCGAGGTAGTCGGCCGGCCGGAACCCCGTCGCCATCACGAGGACGTCGATCCGGCGCTCGACACCGTCGACGTCGACGATCCCCGTGCGAGTGAGCGACGCCACGGCCTTCGGGACCAGCTCCACATTGGGCTGCTTGAGCGATGGGTAGAACGTGGTGGCGAAGATCGGACGCTTCCCGGGGTAGGGGTACGACGGGGTGACGGCCTCCCGGAGGTCGGGGCGGTCGGCGAACGACCGGGCGATGTAGTCGAGGCAGAACTGGCGGCGGGCGGCGTTGGCTTCCGAGTCGACCCGGAAGATCTTCCCTCCCCAGATGTTCTTCTCCATCATCCACAACAGCCGCAGGCGCTCTCGCTTGCGCCGCCACCGGTTCGAGAACCGCTGCCGCTCCTCGTCGGTGAAGTCGCGCTCGCCCTTGGGCATCACCCAGCCGGGCTCGCGCTGGAACAGGTACAGGTGCTCGACGATCGGCTGGATGGCCGGGACGATCTGGGTGGCCGTCGAGCCCGTCCCCACCACGGCCACGACCTTGTCGGTGAGGTCGACGCCGTGCTCCCAGCGCGCCGTGTGGAACGCGGGGCCCTGGAAGTCGTCGAGGCCGGGCCAGTCGGGGTAGCGGGGGACGTTCAGGAACCCCACGCCGCTGATGACGACGTGGGCCTCGTCGGTCGTGCCGTCGTCGAGGATGACCATCCACAGGTGGCGCTCGTCGTCCCAGGTGGCCGACTCGACGGCCACGCCGAGGCGCAGATGCGGGCGCAACCCGTGCTCGTCGACGGTCTCTTCGAGGTACGCACGGAGCTCGGCCTGCCCGGCGTGCGTGCGGCTCCAGTCGTGGGGCTTGAACGAGTACGAGTAGAGGTGCGATCCCACGTCGACCTCGGCGCCCGGGTAGGTGTTGTCGCGCCACGTGCCCCCGACGCCGAGCGACGACTCGTAGATGGTGAACGTGTGGATCCCGGCGTCCTTCATCTTCACGCCGGCGGCGATCCCGCCGAAGCCGGCGCCCACGACCACCACCCGGGGGGTCCCCTCGGGACCGAACAGTTGCCGAGCTGTCGGCTTCACGGAGCTCCATTCTGGGTGCGAGGTTGCGTCTCGTCGGGTGTCGTCGCGGCCGCGGCGTCGACATCGTGCCAGAAGGCGACGCCCACGAGGCGAGGCCGTGGCTACCGTGGCGCCGCCGGGCGACACGCAACACCACGCCCGGTTCGTTCGGACGGGCGCAGCGGGCAGCGGGCCCAGAGCGCGCACAGGGCAGCGAGGTCGGATGGCCACGTACAACCACACGGGACAGGTCGTCACCGACCTGGAACGCTCCAAGCGGTTCTACCAGGAAGTGCTCGGATTTGAGCCCTGGTACGAGATCACGCCGCCCGACGCGGCCACCGCCAAGCTCAGCTGCCTCGAGCCGCCCCTGGGGGTCACGGCCTCGTACCTGACGCTCGACGGGCTCGTGCTCGAGCTCCTGCACTACTCGGTGCCGGGCGCCACCGCCGGGTTCCGGCCCCGCACGATGAACGAGCCCGGGCTGACCCACCTGTCGTTCTCGGTCGCCGACGTTCGGGCCACGGCCGAGCAGGCCACCGAGCACGGCGGACAGGTCATCGAGGAGAGCGACCTGGGCGTCGCCATGTTCATCCGCGACCCCGACGGTCAGCTCCTGGAGCTGCTACCGCTGAGCTACCGCACCAAGCTCCCGGACCGTCCCCGCACCAAGCCCTGACACCGGGGCCTGACACCGGGCCCTGACACCGGGCGCCGGTCAGGGCATCGAGCCGCCGCCGTTGGGGCGCAAGACCTGGCCGGTCATGAACTTCGAGGCATCGCTGGCCAGGTAGAGCATGGCCAGGGCGATGTCGAGGGGCTCGCCGACGCACCGCAAGGGCACCAACGACGACATGAGGTCGAAGGCCGCCTGCTGGCGTTCGGGGTCGACGTTGCCCTCGGCATCGTTCCATCGGTACGCCGTCATGGGCGTGGGGATGAACCCGGGAGCGACGGCGTTGGCCCGCACGCCCTGGGGCCCGAGCTCCACGGCGACGGTGCGGGTGAGCATGGCGACCGCCGCCTTCGTGAGCGCGTAGGCGCCCACGAGCGGGGACGGGTGGTCCATGCCCTGCGATGCGATGTTGATGATCGAGCCCCGCCCCGCAGCGACCATGGCCCGCCCGGCGGCCTGGCAGCCGAAGAAGACGCCCTTGAGGTTCACGCTGATGATGGCGTCGAGCTCGTCCTCGGGAACGTCGAGGATCAGGTTGTGCCGCAGGATCGCCGCCACGTTGGCCCACACGTCGAGACGGCCGTGGTGCGCGAGCGCGGCCTCGGCCAGCGCGTCGACCTCGGCCTTGCGGCTCATGTCGGTCGGGACGACCGACACCGTGGCGCCCGTGTCCTTCAAGGCGGCGGCGGTTTCGTCGAGGCGGTCGCCGAGCACGTCGGCGATCACCACGGTGGCCCCGGCACCGGCGAACGTGAGCGCCGCCTGGCGCCCGATGCCGCCACCGGCCCCCGTGACCACTGCGACACGACCCGACAAGTCGAAGGCCTGTTGAATCTGCTCGTCCATTGGCAGTCGGGGCAGGCGCCGTTGCCGGTCCCCTGCCCCATTCCCCTTTCAGTGCGTGCGTGCGGTGTTCCCGCACACGGTTCTCCGACGGTCTTGCCGACTTCGTTGCGCCGCCTCCGGGTCCCCCGATGGTGCCCATGGGCTCGTTCTGGCTCCGGTCGTGCAACCAGGTTGCCGTCCCGTGCTGGACCTCCCAGCACGGAGCTTGCCGCCCCGCCTCTCGATGAGCAAGCGTGAGCCCCGACCTGTCGATGTCGGTCGTTTCTCCATCGGCCCGCCGGGCGCGATCGTGTTCCGGGCCGAACAGGGTGTCGACGACCCTGCGGTACGCGACGCCATGCAGACCCTCTTCCAGGAGGTCGCCGCGATCGACGACGTCAACCGGGTGGAGAGCCCGTATGCCCAAGGAGCCGGGAGTTCGCCGAGAGCCGCTCCGGGAAACGACCGCGTACCGGTGGAGTCGAGTCATCCAGCACCATCCTTGGGTCTCGGCTGCCGCGGGGACGGTCGTGTTGCTGGTCTTGGCGTTGCCCGTCCTCGGGTTGCGTCTCGGGTTCTCCGACGAGAGCAACTTCGCCGACGACACCACCACCACCAGGCAGGCCTACGACTTGCTGGTCGACGGGTTCGGCCCCGGCTTCAACGGGCCGCTCAGCCTCGTCGCCGAGCTCGACGCCGGCACCGGCACCGGCACCGGCGACAGTCGTACCTCGGTCGCTGACGGCCTCGCCGCCACGGCCAAGGTCATCACCGCCGCCGCGGCGCCACGATCGTCCGGCTCCTGCTCGTGCCCGCCACCATGGAGCTCCTGGGAGACAAGAACTGGTGGCTCCCCCGCTGGCTCGACCGCATCGTGCCCAACATCGACGTCGAAGGCCACGCCGAACCG
>VFJJ01000206.1 GCA_009886115.1 Actinomycetota bacterium | reverse complement strand
TTGTCGTGGACGACCTTGTCGTGGACGACCTTGTCGTGGACGACCTTGTCGTGGACGACCTTGTCGTGGACGACCTTGTCGTGGACGAGCACGGCTCGTTCGTGCACCATGGGGGCATGACCAGTTCGCGACCGGTACCCGTCCCTCCGGGTCCGGGGCAGGAGTCGGTGTGGGACTACCCCCGGCCGCCCCGGGTCGAGCCCACGAGCCGTCATCTGGTGGTGACGCTCGGCGGCGTGCTCGTCGCCGAGACTCGAAGCGCGCTCAGGGTGGTCGAGACAGCCGGTGCTCCCGTCTACTTCTTCCCGCCATCCCACGTGGCGACCGGATGCCTGGAGGCCGCGTCAGGCTCGTCGTGGTGCGAGTGGAAGGGCACGGCCCGCTACTCGACGGTCGTCGGAGGAGATCGCCGCGTGCCCGGCGGCGCCTGGTCGTACCCCACTCCCACACCGGGATACGAGGCCATTCGCGACCATGTGGCGTTCTACCCGGCGTTGATGGACGCCTGCACCGTCGACGGCGAAACGGCGCGCCCCCAGCCCGGCGGCTTCTACGGCGGGTGGGTCACGAACGACATCGTCGGACCGATCAAGGGCGAACCGGGCTCAGCGGGGTGGTGAGCCGGCTGCCCCGGGGAGCCCAGAGGGTCAGCCTCACGCGCCGGACCGGGTCCAGGCATCCCACAGTGAGCGGTACAGATCACTCGTGACGAGCAACTCCCCGTGCGGGCCGTGGGCGACGATGCGGCCCCGGTCCATCACCACGACCCGGTCGCTCCGCAGCGCGGCCGAGAGCCGGTGGGCGATCGTGATCACGGTCCGACCGGCCTGCACGGTCTCGAGATGGCGCTCGGTACGCGCCGCCGTCGTGGGGTCGAGGTCGGCGGTCGCCTCGTCGAGGATCACGATCGCGGGATCGGCGCACACGAGTCGGGCCAACCCGACCTGCTGGGCCTCAGGCGGTGTGAGCAGGCGATGCCCCGAGCCCACCAGCGTGGCCGTGCCATGGGGCAGGCGGCGAACCCATTCGGTGGCCTCGACCGCGTCGAGCGCAGCCGCGACCTCGAGGTCGCCCGCATCGGGACGGGCGAGGCGGACGTTGTCGGCGATCGACCGGCCGAACACGTGACCCTCCTGGGCGACCATGGCGACGGTGCGCAGCAGGAGAGTCCTGTCGTACTCGTCGATGTCGATGCCGGCGAGGGCGATCGTCCCTCCCCAGCGATGGTGCGCTCCGCACAGCAGCTTGGCCAGCGTGGTCTTGCCGGCTCCGCTGGGGCCCACGATCACGACATGCTCACCCTCGGCGATCGCGAGGTCGATGTCCTCGACCGCCAGATGGCCGGGCGCGTAGCCGAAGCTCACACCACGGAGCTCCACGGCCGGGCGGCGTCCGCCGCGGCCGACGCCGGGCTCGTGGGTTGCGCCGGTCGCGTCGGGTGCATCGGGTGCATCGGGTGCATCGGGTGCATCGGGTGCGAAAGGCTCGCCGGGATCGGCATCGTCGCCACGCGGCGCATGCTGCGCCACCTGCGCATGCTGCGCCACCTGCGCTTGCTGGCGATCAGCCACATCGTCGATGGGGATCTGGGTGACACCGACGAGACGGGCGACGGCGGCGCTCGACTGTTGCACCTGGTCGACCTGCTCGAGCAGGCGGCCGACCGGGTCGAGCAGGCGAAGCAGGTACAGCGCAGCAGCACTGGCCTGACCCACGGTCATCGAGCCCCGCGACACGAGCTCGGCACCCAGGCCGATGGCAACCATCAGTGAGCACGCGGCACCCATCTCGACGGCCGGGCGGAGCCGGTTCCGAGCCGAGCACGTCGCCAGCTCCGAGTCGACGACCCGACGCCCAACGCCGGCCAGCCGCGCCCGGTGACGGGATTGGGCCCGATAGGCGACGAGCGTCATTGCTCCGTGGTAGGCCTCGAGAAGGGCGCCCGCGAGCTCGGCATGGACCTGTCGTAGCGCGCGATATCGGGGCGGCGCGTTGCGGGTGAACCAGATCCCGCCGGTGAGTCCCAGCGGCACCCAGGCTGCCAGCGACGCCGCGGCGAGCAGCGGGTGCACGATCACCAGCGCCGTCACGGTGAAGATCGTCTCGACCGCGGCGAAGAAGACGACGGGGGCGGTGGTTCGCACCGTGTTGGCCAAGACGGTGATGTCTCCCGACACGCGACTCACGAGCTCGCCGGTCCCCGCACCCTCGACCACGTCGATGGGAAGGCCGACCGCATGCTCGAAGACCTCAGCGCGCAGCTCGGCCAGCGCGCTCTCGCCCACGACCGCAGCCCGCACCCCTGCCCAGTACTGAAGCAGCGACCCCGCCAGAGCGAGCACGATGAACGCCACGGCCGCCTGGTCGATCGTCGATCGGCTGTCGAGGTCGGCGGCGGCAACGGCGTCGACGACGACGCCGATGAGGGCCGGGCCGGCGAGGCGAGCGGCCGTCGCCCCTGCGGTGAGCGCGATGACCCCGGCCGTGGGCCGCCAGCGATCGCGCAACAGGCGCACGACGCGGGCTCGCGCCTCGCGCGTGGTCGCGATGGGCAGCCGGCTCCCGTCGCCGGCCCCGACCACAGCGGCCGCCCGTGGGGTCGCAGCGGTCGCATCTGAGCTCGGACGATCCTCTGACCATCCCGCGACATCCGGCCCACTCATGGCACGTCCTCGCCGGGACCTCGTCCCGAATCGCCGTCTGACGATCGTCGGTCGCGGTTGGCCGGCCCGTGCTGCGACACATCGGCTGCGAGCTCGTCGGTCGAGGCCCCGCGGGTGGCACCACCACCGGCGGCACCCGCATCGGGCGAGACGGCGTCGGCGGACCCAGCATCCGGCGGCGGCACATCGGTCGACCCGGCGTCGGTCGACGCGACGCCTGCGGTCGAGACCCCGGCGGGCATGGCGTCGTCGGTCGACGCAGCGCCTGCAGTCGAGACGATGGCCCGATACCGGGCGTCGTGGAGGAGCTCGGCGTGACGGCCGTCGGCGGCGACGCTTCCCTCGACGACGAGCACCACACGGTCGCACGCCCCGAGCACGCCGGGGCTCGTGGTGATCACGACCGTCAGCAGACCCTCGCGTGCGGCACGAAGCCGCTCCACCAGCCGTTGCTCGGTGATCGTGTCGAGCGCGGTGGTCGGCTCGTCGAGCACGATCACGGGCGCGGCCGTGGCGAGGGCTCGGGCCACGACCAGCCGCTGGCGTTGCCCACCCGAGAGCCCGAATCCTCGTGCGCCCACCGGCTCGTCGAGGCCGGCACCCCGGTCGAGGATGTCGTCGCCCGCAGCGGCGAGGAGCGCGTCGACCAGCTCCTGCCGGGACGCGGCGGGTCGACCGAGCGCGATGTTCTCGCCGGCAGGTGCATCGGTGAGCCAGGGATCGTGCCCGCCGTCGACGACGACGCTCGTGCGCAACGCGTCGAGCGTCAGCTCGCGCACGTCGATGCCGCCGAGGGCGACGACGCCGGCGTCTGGATCGCTGCGGCGCGCCAGGAGAGCCGCGATCGCGCTCGCGTTGCGGACCTCGTCGACGACGATGCCGATCAACCCGCGGTCGAGTACGACATCGAGTCCGGTGAGCCGACCGTGCTCGATCGCCCGGAGCCCCAAGATGTGGGTTCCGGGCGCGCGCCCGTCGGCAGCGCGAGGAGCTGCCGGTGCGCGTTCGACGTCAGGGTCGTCGACAGCGACAGGCGCGGCGAGGACTTCTGCGATCCGCTGGGCCGACGCCAGTCCCCGGGCCCAGACGTCGCCGACCTCGGCGAAGGTGGCCAGCGGTACGGCGAGGAACACCGCCAGACCGGTGAACGTGACCAGCTCGCCCGGCGAGAGCTCGCCGTCGAGCGCAAGACGCCCGCCGCGCCAGGTGACCACGCCGAGGAACACGCCGTGGATCACCGCCGAGAGCGCCGTCCAAGCCGACCCGCTGCGGGCCAGCGCCACCGCCGAGCCCTCGATCTCGCTCGTGCTCTCGGCGAACCAGGCTCGCACGGCCCGTTCACCGCCCAGGCCCTTGACCACCCGGAGGCCCTGCACGACGTCGGTCGCGACCCCGGCTGCGTCGGCCAGCCGAGCCTGGGTGACCGTCGCCCGTCGCTCGTACGGCCGCCACAGCGGGACCAGCACCAGCATGCACAGGGGAAGGCCGATCAGCACCAACGATCCGAGCGCGGGCGAGGTGATCAGCATGCCGCTGCCGACCGCCAGAAAGGTCGCCACGGCGCCCGAGCCCCGGCACATGAGATCGGCGATGCCCCCGACGGCTTGCGCGTCGCTCGACGCCAGCGACCACACGCGTCCCGCGTCGACCGGCGGCCCGCCTCGGGGATCGAGCACCCGGCGGGTGACGAGCCGCTCGAGCAGCCATCGGGTGCGTTCGGCGAGCATCTCCGCTGTGCGGTGACGGATGACCCCCGAGACGGCCTGGGCCGCGAGCACCAGGGCCAACGCCGCGCACCACTGCACGATGTCGCGGCGCGACCCGCCGTCGACCGCCCGGTCGATCGCCCGGCCCAACGCCACGGGGATCAGCGCCATCGCACCCATCCACCCGATGCCGGCCGACGCGCCGACCACGATGCGCACACGCTGGCGCCGCAGCACCCAGCGCACGAGGCCCGGTCCGGTCACCGGCGCACCCGGCCCCTCGCCGTCGCCCAACACCGCGTTGAGCCCGGCACCAGGGTCGTGGCCGCACTCGGTCCACCGAGCGTCGGCGGCGGCGATCGAGACCGCGTGATCGGCCGCGTGAAGGGCTCCGCTGTCGGCACCGGCGATGGTCACGTCCTCGATGCTGTCAAACCCGGCGTCCACGACCGCGCGCTCTTTCGACCCGATTCGCGATCGGGTCGACGGCGCTCAGCGCTCTTCTCGGAAGTAGGGGATCGCCAGTCCGCCGGGAGCAATGGTTCCCCGAGTTCGCAGCCCGAGCCGGGCGAGCCCCGCCGGAGTGAGGATGGCGATGAGCGTCACCAGGTAGGGCAGCATCGACAGGAGGAACGCCAGGTCGCTCGCGCCCATGAACGGCAAGTCCCAGCCCCGGGCCTGAGCCGTGAAGTCGAGCGAGATCATGGCACCGAACAAGAGGGCGCCGAGCACGACCCGGAACGGCCTCCAGGCGGCGAAGATCACCACGGCCAACGCTACCCAACCCCGCCCCCGGGCGATGTCGGGCGACCACGAGCGGGTCACGGTCAGCACGAGATAGGCGCCGCCGCAACCGCTGATCGCTGCGCCCAGAATCGTGTACCAGAGGCGCATCCCGAGCACGTTGACGCCCACGGCATCGGCCGCGGCCGGGTTTTCGCCCACGGCGCGCACGTTCATCCCGTGCCGAGTACGGAAGTACAAGAACCACAAGGCGGCGGGGACCACGAGGTAGGCGATGTACACGATGGCGTAGTGCCGGAAGAACGCCTCGCCGATCTGCCCGGCGCCACCGAGGCCGAACGGGCTCTCCTCGGTGAACTTGGAGGGGTACAGCGAACCGTTGCGATTCGTGCCGAGCTGGTTGGCCAGACCCACGCCGCCCAGCGCGATCGCCAGCCCGGCCAGCACCTGGTTGGCGCGAAAGATCACCACGGCGACGGCGAAGATCGCGCCGAGGACCGCCGCCGCCAGCACGCCGATGCCGAGACACAGCCACGGGCTGGCGACTCCCCACTCGGTGGCGGCGATCACGGCGTACACCGCGCCGATGCCGATGAGGCCTTCCTGGCCCAGGTTCAACACGCCGACTCGTTCGGTCACCATCGCCCCGGTGGCCGAGAACACCACCACGGTGCTGGCCGGGATGGCGACGCTGATGATGCTCAAGAACGCATTGTCGATCATCGGACGGCCTCGGTGGCGGGGTCGTAGCGCTCCCGCACCATCCGATAGCGGGCCGCGACCTCACCGATGGCTATGCCGAGGAGGATCGCTCCGTAGATGGCGAGGATGATGTAGGTCGACAGGCCCTTGGCCTGCAAGGTGATCCCGGCGTGGAGCATCGACGCGATGAAGAGGCCGCCCACGAGGAGCCCGATGAACGAGCCCCCGGCGAGCGCCGCGACGATGAACCCCGACAGGCCGTAGTTGGTGGAGATTCCGCCGTTGAGGCGGAACGCATAGCCGCTCAGGTGGATCATCCCCGAGAGCCCGGCGATGGCCCCGGTGCAGAGCATCACCAGCACGATGCGGACGGGAACGTTGATGCCGGCGAACGCGGCCGCCCGAGGGTTCCCGCCGATCGTGTCGATCTCGAAGCCCCAGGTGCTCGATCGGAACACCCACCACAGCACGGCGGTGAGCACGAGCGGGGCGATGAACCCGATGTGCAGGAAGTCGAGCCCGGGAAAGACCGGAAGGTTCGCCGACACCGGTGGCGCCGACTGCACGACCGCAGACTTCGTGTCACGCCAGAAACCCAACGTCGCCCAGAGGACCAACTGGAGCGCCACGAAGTTCAAGAGCAGGGTCGTGATGATCTCGTTCACACCCCAGTAGGCCCGAGCCAGAGCCGGGATGAGGATCCATGCCGCACCCGCCGCCGCGCCCACCAGTGCCATGACGAGGAGCACGAGCGGGTCGGGCCCGGCCCAGTGGATGCCGACCCCGGTGGCCGCCCAGGCTCCCATGAGGAACTGGCCGTCGGCGCCGATGTTCCAGATCTTCATCCGCAGCGAGAGCGCCACGGCGAGGCCGTTCAGGAGGATCGGTGTCGCGTAGATCGCCGTCTCCTCGAGCCCCCGCTGAGAGCCGAAATTGGCATCGAAGGCGTCGCCGAGGAGCGTGAACGGGTTGCGGGACGTGATGAGCAACACCAACCCCGCAACGAGGATTCCGGCGACCGCGCCGAGAACCCGAAAGGCCGCCGATCGACGTGCGTCGCTGGTGGCGCGACGTTCGAAGCGAATGGTGTTCACGGTGCGAAGGCCTCCTCGGCGTGCCCGCCCATGAGGAGGCCGATGCGGGCCCGGTCGGCGTCGCCACGATCGAACATTCCCATGATCCGACCTTCGTACATGACGGCGATCCGGTCGCTCATGAGCAGCACCTCATCGAGGTCGTCGGAGATGAGCAGCACGCCGGCACCGTCGTCGCGTCGAGCGATGAGCGCCGACTGCACCTCCTGGGTCGCCAGCACGTCGAGCCCCCGGGTCGGGTGGGCAGCTATCAGCAGCCGTCGGCCGACCAACGCCTCCCGGTGCGCCACGAGACGCTGCTGGTTGCCTCCCGACATCTGGCCGGCCGGCGTGTGCACCGAACGGGTCTGGACCCTCGCCGCAGCCACCAGGCGTTCGGCGAAGCGCACCACGGCGGTGCGCTTGAGCTGCTTGCCGGCCGACAGCTCGTCGGTGCGGTAGTGGCGCAGCACCGCGTTGTCCTTCACCGGCGCCGACGACACCATGCCGACACCGATGCGATCCTCGGGGATGTGACCGACGCCGGCAGCGGCGATCTGCCGGGCGGAGGCGTTGGTGAGGTCGGTCCCGTCGACGGTGATCGTTCCGCCCTCGAGAGGGCGCAGCCCGGTGATCACCTCGGCCAGCTCGGTCTGGCCGTTGCCCGACACGCCCGCGACACCCACGATCTCGCCACCGCGAACGACGAGATCGCACTGGCTGAGCGCGATCAACCCACGCGAGTTCCGGGCGCTCACGCCCGCCAACGTGAGAACCGCAGAGCCGTCGATACGTCGGTGGGTCACGTCGAGCTCGCGCTCCTCGCCGGTCATGAGGCGGGCCAGCCCCCGAGCGGTCGCCCCGGCCGTGTCGCGCGTCACGACGTGCCGGCCTCCCCGCAACACGGTGATGCGATCGGAGACCTCCAACACCTCGTTGAGCTTGTGGCTGATGAACACCACGGTGCGGCCGGCGGCGACGAGCTGGCGCATGACCCCGAACAGGTCGTGGGCCTCCTGCGCGGTGAGCACGGCGGTGGGCTCGTCGAGGATCAACACGCGCGCGCCGCGTGAGAGCACGCGGAGGATCTCGACCCGCTGCTGCTCGCCCACCGAGAGCTGCCAGATCTTGGCTGTCGGATCGACGTGCAGACCCAGCTCGTCCATGAGCGCTCGGGCCCGGGCCACCAAAATCTTCTCGGTCACCAGACGGGGCGTCTGCGGTGAACCCAGGTGCAGGTTCTCGGCCACCGACATGGGAGCGACCAGCCGGAAATGCTGATGCACCATGCCGATCCCGGCGGCGATGGCCTGGGCCGGGTTGCGAAACTGGTGCTCGACCCCGTCGACGACCACCCGGCCAGCATCGGCCCGGTAGATACCGGCGATGATGTTCGACAGCGTGGTCTTCCCCGCGCCGTTCTCACCCAGGAGCGCGTGCACCTCACCCCACGCCAGCGTGAGGTCGACGCCGTCGAGGGCGAGGGCACCACCAAAGGACTTGGTGATGCCGCTCGCCTCGACGGCGTTCTGTGCTCCAGGAGCCTCCGCGTTCACGAGGAGGTGGTGATCGTCGGGTCGGCTGGGCAGTCTCGGTCAGTCCAGCCCGGTCACACCATCGACGGCGAAGTTGACGGCGTAGGCCTGCTGCGACGTCCAGACCTCTCCGGCCGGGATGCGCTCCTCGCCCTTGTTGTCGAAGATCGGGCCCACGTACACGCCGCCGGCCGCATCGAGTGCCGTCTTGGCCTCGGCCACCGCATCCTGCACGTCCTGGGGCACCTCGTCGCCCCACGCGCCGAGCGGGCATTCGAGCAGCGTCGCTTCGGTGCCGGCCGTCCACGTACCGTCGAGCACGGCCTGGAGCTGCTGGGTGTAGTACGGGCCCCAGGCCGACAGGTCGAAGTTGTTCACGTACTTGGTGGGAGCGGCCGAGCGGAAGTCGAGGTTCCAGTACCCGGTCCATACCCCGGCCTCTTCGGCGATCTGCAGGAACGTGGGCTCGTCCATGACCCCGAACAGGAACTCGACACCGTCGGCGAGCAGCGCCTCGGCCGCCTGGGCCGCCTTCACCGGGTCGAAGAACGTGCTGACGAGAACCACGTTGACGGTGGCCTCGGGGTTCACCGACCGGGCCCCGAGCAGCAGGCCGTTGGCGTCGTTGTACCCGGTGGAGCTGGGGAAGGCCCCGATGTAGCCGATCTTGCCGCTGGGGGCGAGCAGGCCGGCAGCCACACCGAGCAGGTAGGCGGGGATCTCGTGCGCCATGTAGTAGGCGCCGAGGTTCTCGGTGAACACGTGGCCGTTGCACTCGAGGAACTTCACGTCAGTGTTCTCGGCCGCGACGACGTGCATCAGGTCGACGTACTCGGTGTTGGCCACGATCAGGTTGTTGCCGGCCGCTGCGAGGTCGCGGAACACCTGGGTGGTCTCGGCGCCGAAGCCGACGTTGGGGGTGAACCCGGTGACGGCCTTGCCAGCCAGGCCGGTCTCGGCCGCCTTGCGACCGTCGTCGTGAGTCTGGGTCCAACCGTTGTCGTCGGGCGGGCCGATGTAGACCCAGTGCGCCTGCACCGCGTCGAGCGCACTACCACTCGTGGCCGGGCTCGTGGCCGCGGCCGTGGTGTCCGTGGCCGCGGCGGTGGTGTCCGTGGCCCCGCCAGCGGTGTCGTCGTCGTCATCGCCGCACGCGGCGAGCACGCCGCCTCCGAGGACGACGCCAGCGGCGCCCATCCCGCCGATCTTCATCATGCGACGCCGGCTGATCTGGCTGCTAGCGCTAGCCAGACGCTCGAGGTCGGTCATCGGACGCTTCTGCTGTGTCATGTGGTCCCCTTTGGGTTCGGTGATCGTCTCTCTCAGGACGAGTTGGTGTGCCGCGATCGCAGATCGCCGAGCTGCGATCCTCAGGCGTCGAGCTGGGCGGCCAGGGCGTCGAAGTCGGCGGCGTAGGACGTGCGCCACGCGGCCTTGGTCGAGTCGTCGACCCAGCAGCCGTCGATGCCGTTGAGCATGAAGCGGCGAAAGTCGGCCGGGCCGAAGCCCATGTGCTCGGCGGCCAGGATGAAGTCCTTCGACGGGTTGGTCTTGAACATCGGCGGGTCGTCGCAGTCGAGCATCAGCTTGATGCCCCGGGCGGCCATGGTCTTGATGGGATGGTTGGCCAGGTCGTCACCGAAGTACACCCAGGCCGTCGACACCGGCGTGCAGGTGAACACGACCTCCTCGTCGACGCAGCGCTGCATGATCGCCTCGCTCTCGATCACGTGATAGCCGTGGTCGATGCGCTCGCAGCCCAGCAGGTCGAGGCAGGTCTCGATGTTGCGGGGTGGCGCGTCTTCCGAGGCGTGCGCGGTGAGCCGCAGACCGTTGGCCTTGGCGAGACGGTAGGCCTTCCAGAAGCGCTCGGGCGGGAACTCACCCTCGGCATAGTCCATCCCGATGCCGATCACCTCGGCGCGGGGATGCTCGACGAGCGTGTCGACCATGGTCATGGCCAGCTCGGGAGTCTCCATGCGGTTCACCGCGGCGATGAGCCGGCACACGATGCCGTGGTCGGACTCTGCGTCGCGTATGCCGTCGATCAGGCCGTCGACCGCGGTCTCGTACGGCACCCCCGCCGCCATGTGCGTGGTGGGATTGAAGAACATCTCGCGGTAGCGCACGTTGTGCTCGGCCGCTTCGGCAAGCGTCTCGTACGCGATCCGGCGGAAGTCGTCGCGGTCGACGATCGCCAACGCGCTGTTGTCGTACATGTGGAGGAACTTGTAGATGTCGGGATAGTCGTAGAGGTCTTCGGGCTCGTCGAAATCGGGCAACGAGACCCCGTGCTTCTTGGCCAGGTCGACGACCGTCGCTGCCTGGATCGACCCCATCAGGTGCAGGTGCAGGCTCACCTTCGGGATCGCCTTGAGAAAGCTCGACATGTCCACGACAACTCCCCCAGCCCCGTGACGTGTGATCGGGAACCTACCACCGGCGATCAGCAAGACGCTGGGCCGGCACCGCGCCGACTTCGCCGACTCAGCCCGCCCTCGGCGCGCACCCCAGCTCGGCCCGCAGACCGTCGAACTCGCTCAGGAAACGCGTGCGCAGCGCGGCCTTCTCGTCGGCCGGGGCCCACGAGGCGTCGATACCGGCCAGGCTGATCGCTTCCATGTCCTCGAGCGAGTACCCGTAGGCGCGAGCCACTGCGACGTACTCGTCGGCGATGTCGAAGGCCATCATCCCGGGATCGTCGGAGTTCACCGTCACGAGCACGCCGGCCGCGCGTTGACGGGCGAACGGGTGCGACGCGATATCAGGGACGATGTGGGCGATGGTCACGTTCGACGTGGGACAGACCGTGAGTGGGATCTGCCGTTCCGCCAGCTCGGCGGTGAGCGCCGCATCGTCGAGCAGGCACGTGCCGTGGTCGATGCGCTCACACCCCAGCTCGCGCACGGCGACGGCGATGTTGTCGACCGGCCCGTCCTCGCCGGCGTGGATGGTGCGCCGCAGGCCCTGGCGCCCGGCGTGCTCGAAGGCAGTCTTGAACGCGAGATGATCGACGCCCCGCTCGACAGAATCTGCGCCCATCCCCACGAGCACGTCACGATCGCCGACCGACGCCGCGAACTCGGCCATCTCGAGCGCGTGGGCCGGACCGGTCGGCTTGTCGAAGTCGAGGACCATGCGGGCGTTCAGGTCGAGGTCGGCGCGGGCGTCGAGCAGGCCGGCGCGGACCCCGTCCCACACGGTCTCGACGGGTACGCCGAGGCGGATCACGAAACCGGGCGAGAAGAACATCTCGCGGTAGCGCACTCCGGCAGCGGCGCCATCTTCCAAGGCCTCGTACGTGATGCGGCGGAAGTCGTCGGCCGTCTGGAGGCTGGCGCACACGACGTCATAGATCGACAGGAACTGGTTGAGGCTGCTGAAGCGGTAGAGGTCGGCCGGATCGTCGACGGGGAACGTGACGCCGTTCTTGTCGGCCAGCTCCTTGATGGTGCTGGCCCGGGCCGCACCCTCGACGTGGCAGTGGAGCTCGACCTTGGGGAGTCGACGCAGGTGAGCGTCGGTGGCGGCGGTCACCGCTCGCTCCACGTTCCTGGTTCGTTCATGGCTCGCTCCTCGGTGCCCACGCCTGGCAGGCTGCCACGACATCGTCGACGGTTCGATGTCGAGATTGTTACGAGACGTCGCACGTAGCCTCGCCGTCGTTTCACGGTCATCCGACCGTCTGAACGAGCCAGCATCTCACCGGGAGCGGCCTGATGGAAAGCGATACACGCGTCGACCTGCTCGTGGCCGGGGCCGACCTGGTCGCCACGCTCGACGCCGAGCGGCGTGAGATCGCCGGCGGATGGGTGGCGATCGCCGACGGGCTGGTCGTGGGGGTCGGCGGCCCCGGAGAGGAACCGTCCGGGGCGCACAGGACCGTGAAGGCCAACGGCTGCCTGGTGACGCCGGGGCTCGTGAACACCCATCACCACATCTACCAGAACCTCACCCGGGCCTTCGCGCCCGCGTTGCGCGGCAATCTCTTCCACTGGTTGCGGACGCTGTATCCCGTGTGGAGCCGACTCGACGAGGAAGCGGCGTACGTCTCGGCCTGGATCGGCCTGGCCGAGCTGGCACTGGGCGGCGCCACCACGACCACCGACCACCTGTACGTGCACCCCCGTGGTGGCGGTGACCTGATCTCGGCCGAGATCGCCGCGGCGGCCGAGGTGGGCCTGCGCTTTCACCCCACCCGGGGCTCGATGAGCTTGTCCGAGAAGGACGGCGGCCTCCCGCCCGACAGCGTGGTGCAGGACGACGACGAGATCCTCGCCGACTCCGAACGCCTGGTGGCCCTGCATCATGACCGGTCGCACGGGGCCATGGTGCGCATCGCCCTGGCGCCGTGCTCGCCGTTCTCGGTGACGCCGCGGCTCATGAGCGCCACAGCTGAGCTGGCCGAGCGGCTCGACGTGCGCCTCCACACCCATCTCGCCGAAGACCGTGACGAGGACACCTACTGCCAGGCCACGCTGGGGTGTCGTCCGCTCGAGCACTTCGAGGCTGTGGGCTGGGGCAGCGACCGGTCGTGGGTCGCGCACTGCGTGTACCCGAACGAGGCCGAGATCGCCCGCCTCGGAGCGTGGGGACAGGGGTCGCGCACTGTCCCAGCTCGAACCAGCTCATCGGCGCGGGGTTGGCGCCCATCCGCGAGATGCGCTCGGCCGGGGTGCCCGTCGGGATCGGCTGCGACGGCTCGGCCTCGACCGACTGCGCTTCGCTGTGGCTCGAGACCCGGGGCGCGCTGCTCCTGGCCCGCCTGCGGGAAGGGCCCGAGGCCATGGGCGCCAGAGACGCCTTGGAGATGGCGACGCTGGGCGGCGCGGCCTGCCTGGGTCGCACCGGCGAGATCGGGGTGCTCGCTCCCGGCGCCGTCGGCGACCTCGTGGCCTGGCCGCTCGAGGGGATCGCCTTCGCCGGCGCCGTGTCGGATCCGATCGAGGCCTGGCTGCGCTGCGGACCCACCGCGGCGCGCCACACCATCGTGCACGGCCGCTCGATCGTCGAGGACGGGCGCCTCACGCTCACCGGCGTCGACGAGATGCTGGCCCGCCACCGCACCATCGCCACTGCCTGGTTCGAGGTCGCGAGCCGCTGATCCCCCCACCACCACCACCACCCCAACCCCCCGGGAGGGGGTTGGCGAGGGGCTACATACGGGAGCGGATGGCAGCGGCGCGGGATCGGGCCTCGTCGATCACGGCGGCCTCGTCGACCGTGGTGATCACCCGGTCGCGCATGAGCCACTGGCCTTCGCAGAGGACCGACTCGACGTTCTCGCTCTTCATCGACGTCACGAGCGCGGCGTGCGGATCGTGCAGCGGCGACATGTTGGCCGTTCGGGGGTCGACGATCACCAGATCGGCCGCCATCCCCACCTCGATGCGGCCGATCTCGTCGGCGAGACCGAGCGCCTTCGCTCCGCCGGTCGTCGCCATCGCCAGCACCTCACCGGCGGGCAGGACCGTGGGGTCGACCCGTCGTCCCTTTTGGGTGAGCGACGCCAGCCACATCTCGTCGATCATGCTCATCCGGTTGTTCGACGGGGCCCCGTCGGTCCCGAGCGCCACGACCACGCCAGCCTCGATCCACTCCGCGACCCGGGGCACGCCCAGGATCTTGAGGTTGCTCCCGGCGTTGTGCGACACGGGCGTGCGGGTCGCGGCGAGCAGCGCGATCTCGTCGTCGTCGACCCAGGTCGCGTGCACGGCGAGGAACCGGGGGCCCAGCACACCCAGCGAGCCGAGGTGCCGGACGGTCGTCGCGCCCCTCGTGGAGAGCGAGAACGAGAGCTCCTCGGGCACCTCGGCCACGTGCATCTGCACGACGGTCCCGAGGGCGGCGGCCCGTTCGGCCGTGGCGACGATCAGCTCGTCTGAGCAGTTGAAGATGGTGCGCAGCGTGTAGCTGAAGCGCATGCGGCCCCGCCCGTGCCAGCGCCGGGCCAGGTCGTCCTGGCGGTCGAGCGCTTCGGCGAGATCGTCGCAGTCGAGGGCCGGGCGCCCGTCGCCGGAGTCCATCGTGCTCCGACCCAGGAACGCCCGTATTCCCACGGCCTCGAGCCCCCGGGCCATACCGTCGACGTGACGGCCTCCGGGATCGGCGATGGTCGTGGTGCCACTGCGCACCTGCTCGATCGCGCAGAGCGCCGCGGAGACCTCGGCGTCAGCTTCGGTGAGGGCGATCTCGTAGGGCCAGATTCGATCGTGCAGCCAGGTGAGCAGATCGACGTCGTCGGCGAGCCCCCGCCCGAGCTGCTGCGACGTGTGGCAGTGCGTGTTCACCAAGGCCGGTATGACGATCCGGTCGTGCAGCGACACCGCCTCGATGGCCACTGCCGGCGTTGGCTCGGGTCCCACGTGATGGATGCGACCACCGACGATCTCGACCCAACCCGGCGTTGGCGCCTGGCGCGGATCGGAGAGCACCAGTCCCGGTCCGAGCCGCAGGTCGACGGGTGACGCGGGGTCTGGGTCGGCGTGGTTCATGGGGCGAGCCTCAGCGATTCTCCCAAATGTGCGCGGAAATGTTCACGGGGTGCGCATTTCCGCGCACATTTGGGTTTGGTGGGGTCAATGGGGTACCAGGCCGCCGTCGACGATGAGGCACTGGCCGGTCATGAAGCTCGAAGCGTCGCTCGCCAGGTACAGCACGGGCCCGACCATCTCGTCGGCGTCGGCGGCTCGGCGCATGAACGCCGCGTTGGCCATCCGCTGTGCGGCCTCGGGGCCGTTGTTGCGCACCATGTCGGTGTCGACGGTGCCGGGTGCGAGAGCGTTGACCCGGATCTTGTCGGGGGCGTACGCGGCAGCCATCGACCGGGTGAACGACATCAGCCCGGCCTTGGCGGCGCCGTAGATCGACTGGCCCGACGTGAACAGGAACGCCCCGGCCGACAGCACGTTGACGACCGCGGCGTGCTCACTCGCCTTCAGATACGGCAGCGCCTCCTGCACGAGGAACACCGGGCCCCGGAGGTTCACGTCCATCGACTTGGCCCAGGCGTCGGCGGTGAACTCGCCGAGCGGCTGGGTCAACGCGTTCGCCGCGTTGTTGACGATGATGTCGATCTGGCCGAAGCGGTCGACCGTCGACTGCACCAGTGCGGCCAAGGCGTCGAGCGAGCCCATCTGCGTTGCCACACCGAGGGCCTCGCCACCCATCGACTCCAGGTGGGCCTGGGTCTCGGCGCAGGCGTCGGCCTTCCGGCTGGCCACGACCACCTGGGCTCCAGCGGCAAGGAAACCCTCGGCCACCGCACGGCCGATCCCCCGGGTTCCTCCGGTGACGATCGCCACGCGGCCGGTCAGGTCGAAGAGACGGTCGAGCTTGGTTCGGTCCATGATCGGGGAGCCTAGGAAACCCCGGACCGCCCGGTCAGAACGAGCTCAGGTGGGTTCGGGTGCGACGGACCCCGACGTGAGCCCGATCAGCCCCAGCGGAGCATGGGGGCCGAGCACGAGCTGCTCGATGCACCCCGTCCCCCTAAGCCCTCTGCCGTCGACGACCCGGCACGAAACGAGGTGGTGGATGGCCGACGCGCTCTGGGGATCGACGTCGGCGACGACCGTCTGCTCACCGGCCACCGATGCTTCGCCGTGCCAACACCCCGGATAACGGGTGGGGTGCAACGATCCGAGCCCCGACATCGGCAACGACGTCACCGGCTCGAAGACGAGCGTCTCGGTCGACCGTCCCCGCTGGGGCACGAAGGTGACGCTCAGCTGCCGAGCGCGCCGCGTCCCGGGGATGAGCTCGAGCGTGTAGTCGAACGATCGGAGCTGC
This sequence comes from Actinomycetota bacterium, assembly GCA_009886115.1. Lineage (GTDB taxonomy): Bacteria > Actinomycetota > Acidimicrobiia > IMCC26256 > VFJJ01 > VFJJ01. The sequence continues at coordinate 1,843 of VFJJ01000206.1, read as the reverse complement.
TCAACCGCACCGGCCACGCCGAACAACGCCTGCTCGCCTCGCAGCGCCCCCACCCGGGCTCCGGCCGACAACCAGCGGCGACCGTCGGAGTGCTCGCGAACGGTGAACGACAACCCGTGGTCGCCGAGACCGGCCGAGGCCGTCAGGAAGAACATGGGCCCGACACCCACCGGCGACACCGGTGAGCCGCCGACGGGCTCGTCGGGTCGATGGGTGCCCCAGGCCCGATCGCGCTTGCCCGAGGTGTTCCACGGCGCGAGCTCGACTCGGCGCGGCGTCGGCTCGGATCCCCCCCAGACCCGGAGCAGCCCGCTCCACTCGCCCTGCTGCTCGAAGTGCGTGGCGTCGGCCAGAGGACGGTCGAGGGTTCCGGTCAGAGGTCGAGGACGTTCCATCACAGGCGTTCGAGCGTGGAAGACGAGCTCGCCCTCGATGCCGTGTTCGGGGGCCACCACGACGATCCTCATGGTGCGCAAGGGTTCGACGACCTCGAGCCGGATGGGGCCGATGCGGGTCTGCCTCCGATCGAGGGGGATCCGCCCCGATGCGAAGACCGACCGCTGGACACCGTCGACGAGCAACGTGACCGCCGCATCGATGACCTGCCGGTTGGGATACATGGCGATGGTGGCCGCGAAGCTGATCCCGCGATCGGTGTCGGCACCGAAGAACGACGACCGATCCGTGTGATCGAGGTCACCCGTGGCGGGGCGCGACACCGGCCACGCGGTCTGGTGCACCGGGTACTCGTCGAAGGGCGTCACCATGGGCGGGGAGCGTAACTGCGGTGGTAGAAGAGGGCCATGACCCACACGCTGGCGACCGACATCGCCTTCGCGGCGCCGTATCCAGCCGCCGATGCCGCGGGGGTCGTCGCCGGCGTGGAGATGCGCACCGACCGTCGCTCGATCATGTGCTGGTGACCGGGCCCGGCACGTCGAAGGCGAGACCCTGATGGACCTCACGGTGCTCGATCACGGCGCAGCCGCGCTCGCCGCGTTCGCCGCGGGAGCCGTGAACGCCCTCGCCGGTGGCGGGACCTTGATCACCTTCCCGACGCTCGTAGCGCTGGGAATCCCGGTCAAGAGCGCCAACGTCACCAACACCGTTGCGCTGTGCCCCGGGTACTTCGGTGGCGCCCGGGCCCAGAGCGCCGAGCTCGCCGGCGAGTGGTCGCGGCTGCGACCGTTGGCCGGGGCGGCAGGGCTCGGTGGCCTCACCGGTTCGGCGCTCCTGGTGACGACCTCCGACGACACCTTCGAGCTCGTGGTCCCGTTCCTCCTCCTGCTGGCCTGCGTGCTCCTGGTGTTCCAGGACCGCATGCGGCGCTGGATCGATCACCACCGTCCCGAGGGCCGTCACCGGGCGACCGTCCCGCTGGCGGTCTTCGTTGGTGCTGTGTACGGCGGGTTCTTCGGAGCCGGGCTCGGGATCATGTTCCTGGCCGTGCTCGGCGTGCTCATCCCCGAGCCGATGCGCAAGATCAACGCCTTCAAGTCGTTGCTGACGCTCGTGATCAACGGCATCGCCGCGGCGTTCTTCGCCTTCTCGGGCGAGGTCGAATGGGTGCTGGCCGCGGTGATGGCCCCGGCCGCCCTCGTCGGCGGGCACCTCGGAGGCCGCCTCGCCGGGCGCATCGACCCTCGTGTGCTGCGGGTCGTCGTGGTCGCCGCGGGAGTGGCGCTCGCCGTCAAGCTCTGGTTCTTCTGAGCTCCTGGCTTCCAGGCTTCCAGACTGCCGGGCGGCTCGACTTCCGCGGGTGCGCACCTGTGACGGAGTGACGGAGCGACGGTGTGACGGAGTGACGGAGTGACGGAGTGACGGAGTGACGGAGTGACGTCAG
>VFJJ01000193.1 GCA_009886115.1 Actinomycetota bacterium | reverse complement strand
CACCGAAACAGCCCGAGCCGACACCGAAGCAGCCCGAGCCGACACCGAAGCAGCCCGAGCCGACACCGAAGCAGCCCGAGCCGACAACGCCGAAGCCGAGCTGGCACGGATCCGCGCCCGGCTGGACGAGCTTGAGGGCCCAACTTCGTAGAGCACCGAAATTGGCTCGGTCGCCGAGGCGACGCAAGCACTATTTCTTCAAGGGGCGTAAGGCGATCGAGAGGGCGGCGAGCTGCTCGGCGTCGACGGCGGCGGGGGCTTCGGTGAGGGGATCGCCGCCCGACTGGGTCTTGGGGAAGGCGATCACCTCACGCAGCGACGTCTCGCCGGCCAGCACCATGGCCAACCGGTCGATCCCGAAGGCGAACCCCGCGTGCGGCGGCGCACCGTAGCGGAAGGCGTCGAGCAGGAAGCCGAAGCGATCCTGGGCCAGCTCGGGGCCGATCCCCAGCAGCGAGAGCACCCGTTGCTGACGCTCACGTTGGTGGATCCGCACCGAGCCCGACCCCAGCTCGATCCCGTTGATGACGAGGTCGTAGGCCTGGCTGCGCACGGCGAGCGGATCGGCCTCCAGGATGTCCCAGTCGGCCTCGTGGGCCTGGGTGAACGGATGGTGCGCCGGCACGGGACGGCCGTCGGCGCCGATGGCCTCGAACAGCGGGAAGTCGGTGACCCACAACAGCGCCAACGGCTCGTCGATCCGTTCGGGCTTGCCCAGGTCGAGGCGGAGATGGCCCAGCACCTGTTGCGCCTTGCGCCGGTCGGCGTCGGCGATCACGAGCACCAGATCGCCCTCGGCCACGCCCACCGCGCCGCGCAACGCCGCGAGCTCGTCGGCGGAGCAGAACTTGGCGACGGGCGACTCGAGACCGGCCACCGAACCCTCGGGAGCACCGTCGCCCGAGACCGGGCCGCGCACCCGCATCCACACCAGACCGGCGGCACCGAGCGCCTTGGCCCGGTCGGTCCAACCGTCGAGCTGGCTCCGGGAGGCGTCGCCCCGCCCGGGCACACCGATGGCCAGAACGGCCTTGTCCTTGAAGGCGTTGAAGCCCGTGGCGGCGAACACCCCCGACACATCGTGCAGCTCCATGCCGAAGCGCATGTCGGGCTTGTCGGAGCCGAAGCGGCTCATCGCCTCGTCCCACGTGATGCGCGGGAACTCGGACAGTTCGACGCCACGAACGGCGCTGATGCCCGCCCGCACGGCGAGCTCGACGGCGGTCATCACGTCGTCCTGGTCGACGAAGCTCATCTCGAGGTCGAGCTGGGTGAAGTCGAGCTGCCGGTCGGCCCGCAGGTCTTCGTCGCGCCAGCACCGGGCCACCTGGTAGTAGCGATCGAGGCCCGCCACCATGAGGAGCTGCTTGAAGAGCTGGGGCGACTGGGGCAGGGCGTAGAACAGGTGTGGCTGCAGGCGTGACGGCACGAGGAAGTCGCGAGCGCCTTCGGGCGTCGACCGGGTGAGCGTGGGCGTCTCGACCTCGGTGAAGCCCTGGTCGTCCATCGTGCGGCGGATGGCCGACACCATCTGGTGACGCAGGCGCAGGTTCCGGGCCATGCGCGGACGGCGCAGGTCGAGGTAGCGGTACTTGAGGCGGAGGTTGTCGTCGACGTTGGCCGCGCCCTCACGTTCGTCGATGGGAAACGGCGGCGGCTCGGCCTCCGCCAGGATCTCGAGCACGACCGCCCCGATCTCGACCTCACCCGTGATCAGATCCAGGTTGACGGTACCGTCAGGTCGAGCCCGCACGGCTCCCGTCACCCGGAGCACCCACTCGGGCCGCAGTCGCTTGGCGGCCTCGAGGCCGTCCGCCGACGGGTCGAGCACGATCTGAACCATGCCCTCGACGTCGCGCAGGTCGATGAACACGACACCGCCGTGGTCGCGGCGATGCGCCACCCAGCCGCACACGGTGACCGTCTGGCCGATCTGCTCGGCGCGCAGGGCTCCGGCGTAGTGGGTGCGCATCATCGGTACCGCTCTCCGATCCAGTCGAGGAGCTCGGCGCGGGCCACCTCGGCCTGGTCTCCCGAGTCCATGTCGCGTACGGCAACGGCGCCCCGCTCGGCTTCGTGTCGGCCGACGATCACCGCGTACCGGGCGCCCGAAGCCCCCGCCGCCTTCATCTGCCCCTTGAACGACCGTCCACCCGTGGAGCGCTCGGTCACGTAGCCGCCGTCGCGCAGCCGGTGCAGCTCGACGAGCGCGTCGTCGGCCTCCCCGCCGAACCCGTCGATCACGAACACCTCGGCCCGGGCCTCGACGACGGGCAGCACGCCTTCGGCGTCGGCGGCGATGAGGAGCCGCTCGATGCCGATGCCGAAGCCGATCCCCGGGGTGGGGGGTCCGCCCATCTCCTCGGCCAGCCTGTCGTAACGCCCGCCGCCGCCGATGGCGTTCTGCGCGGCGTCGAGCGCGGTCGAAGCGAACTCGAACGCCGTGCGCGTGTAGTAGTCGAGCCCGCGCACGAGCCGGGGCGCCACCTCGTAGTCGATGCCGAGCGCATCGAGCCCGCGGCGGACCCGGTCGAAGTGCTCGCGTGAGGCCGGCGACAGGTGATCGACGAGCAGCGGCGCGTCGGCGGTGACCTCGGCGTCGCTCTCACGCTTGGAATCGAGCACCCGCAAGGGGTTCACGTCGAGTCGCTCCCGAGCGTCGGCCGACAGCGCGGGTTCGCGGGCAACGAGGAACTCCCGCAACGCGGCCAGGTAGGCCGGGCGGCACTCGGCGTCGCCGAGCGAGTTGAGCGAGAGGGTGTACGACGACAGGCCCAGATCGCGGTAGAACCCGTCGGCCAGGGCGATCACCTCGACGTCGATCTCGGGCTCGTCGACCCCGAGCACCTCGACGCCGAGTTGGTGGTGCTGGCGGTAGCGACCCTTCTGGGGCCGCTCGTAACGCAGGTGCGTCGACAGGTACCAGACCTTCCACGGCGTCGGCGGGTGGTGTTGCACGAAGGCCCGCACGACCGGCGCCGTCCCCTCAGGCCGCAGCACCAGGCGACGGCCGCCCTTGTCGAGGAAGTCGTACATCTCCTTGCGCACGACGTCGCTGCCCTCGCCGACGCGCTGGAACACCTCGTAGTGCTCGAACACCGGCGTGTGCACGAGCCCGAACCCGGCCCGGCGAGCCCGTTCGGAGAACGTGGCCACCAGCGTCTGCCAGCGCACCGACTCGCCGGGCAGCACGTCGCGCGTGCCCGTCGGGGCCTGGAAGACGTGGGTGGCGGGCTCCGCGGACGGGCCCTGAGCGAGGTCGGTCATGCGCCGGGGATGCTACCGGGCTGTGGTCTCGCTACCGGGCCCCTGCCGCACCGGCCGCCGCACCACCCAGCTCCAAATTTGTGCAAAAAAGTGCGCCTGGCGACGATTTTTGCACAAATTTGGGAGTGGGGCGCGGGAGTGGGGCCCCGGGGCGCGT
>VFJJ01000150.1 GCA_009886115.1 Actinomycetota bacterium | reverse complement strand
GTGGCGTCTCCGCCGTAGGCGGTGAGGCGGACCCCGCGTGGGAGGTACTCGATCGGGTAGAAGTCGCGCACGGTCCACTGGTTGGAGAGCATCCCGGTGAAGCACACGACCCCGTGGACCCGGGTCGCTCGCAGCGTGTCCGGCAGGGTCGGCGTACCGACCAGTTCGAGTGCGGCGTCGACGCCATCGGGGAAGATGTGGCGGGCTTGGCTGGCGATGTTGCCGTCGTCGACGATGACGTGGTCGACACCGATCGTGCGGAGGGCGTCGGCCCGGTCGGGGTTGCGGGTCGTGGACAACACGGTCATGCCGAGCCGTTTGGCGAGTACCGCCGTCGCCATCCCGATTGACGACGTGCCGCCACGTATCAGGATCGACTGACCGGGTCGGGCGTCGAGTCCGATCGTGAGTGAGCCGTGTGCGGTCTGGAGCATCTCGGGCACCGCGCCGAGCGTCGACCAGTCGAGGCTGCTCGTGAACGGCACAACCTGGCGGACGGGAACGCAGGTGTATTCGGCGTACCCGCCGTCGTAGGTGCGGCCCATGCCGCCCATCAACGCAGCGACCTGTTGACCGACCGTGTACTCGCCTGCCGGGCACGAGGCGACGGTGCCGGTGGCTTCGATGCCCAGGACGCGAGGAAACGTGACGCCGTCAGCGAGACCGAGGCGGGTGTGGAGCTCGGAGCGGTTCAGGCCGAACGCCTCGATCTTGATCAGCACCTCACCCGCCTGCGGTATCGGAACGAGGAGTTCGCGGACGTGGAGCGCGTCGGGTGGGCCGGGAGCGTCGAGCACGACGGCCCGCATGGTGTCCTGGATCGTCGTCATCGTCAGGCGCTCCTTCGTTGCTCGTGGAGGTGGGCGCGTAGCTTGTGGACAGTTGCAGCGAAACGTTGCAGCTCGCTCTTCGACAACGGTTCACCGAGCCGGATGCCGACCTCGTCGATGAACGTGCGCCGCGCCGCGGTGAGCAGTCGTTGTCCTGCACGGGTCAGCTCGATCGTGGAGGAGCGGCCGTCGTCGGGGTGCGGTGAACGTTCGCACCAGCCGGCATTCTGGATCCGGTCGACGAGTTTGCTGGTCCCCCCGATCGTGATCGACAACTCCTCGGCGATGTCGATCACCCGACAGCCCGGGGTGCTGCCAATCACTTGCATCGGCTCGAACCATGACAACGCCAGATCGTGGTCGCGGCGCAGACGAGCCTCGACCAGATCCCACAGTTCGGTCTCGAGGCGAATCAGATCACTGAACAACGACCTCAGGTCCAGATGACGCTGGACGCTACTGGCAGATTTCTCTTCCATGGAATACATCCTAGCCTGACCGAGTTACAATCTGTGGAATGTATCCCATCCGACGAAACGGACCGAATATGACAACCCACGACGATCAGATCCGAGCACTCCTCGCCACCTACGAACAGTCGCTGAACACCAGCGACGCCGCGCTCGCGGCGTCCTGCTACACCCCGGACGGGATCTTCATGCCCACCACCCTGCCCGCCGCCAAAGGCGCAGACATGCAAGGCGCCTACCAGCAGATCTTCGACGCGATCCACCTAGGCGTCACCTTCACCATCGACGAACTCGAGATCACCAGCACCCACACCGCATACGCACTCACCCGCAGCAACGGCACCCAAACCGTGCTCGCCACCGGCGACCAGACAGCCGAATCGAACCGAGAGATCTTCCTGTTCCGCCGCACCGACACCGGCTGGAGGATCGCCCGCTACATGTTCAACAAACCCGCCTGAGCACCATCAGCCTCGGCGACACGGCCGAACGCTCCGGCCGAACGCTCCGGCCGAACTCGCGATCGCCCGACCACACAGGATCCGAGCACCGTAACCCGGGCACCGGCGGGGAGGCGCCACTCGGTTACGGCCCTTACGAGCGCCCAGCCGTCCGTCGGGCCGCCACGCAGCGTGATGAGCTCGTCCACCGTGTTCGTGGCCGCTCGTGGACAGATCCCGGTGGCCGCTGACACGGCGCCACCGCGCTCGCGCACGGACTGACTGACTGACTGACTGACTGACGATCGTGACCAGGAACGTCCGCGAACTTCGAACGCTCAACGGCCTCGCCGTGCTCAACCCCTGGTCGTGACAGCGTCGTCGCATACGGCGTCAACCCGGCCGAGGTTGTAGCTCCGGTGGTCAAGGCGCTGGCCAGACACCTCGCCTCGAAGAGCGGCGTCGTCGGCGACGCTGGCGGTGACCCACTTGGCCTGGGCGACCGGAGCCGGGCTCGACCCGCGGTGACCGAGCACGTCGGTCGGGCTACGAGGCACGGGGGTGATGTCATAGACGGCTCCTACCTCGGCCATGCGTTTTCGGTACCGCTTCTCGCCTTTGGAGAGGCGACTGTCGAGCTTGGTGGTCGCCTTGGTCGCTGCTCGTTCGGTCGCGGGCCGCAGCGAATCGGGGCGCATCTGAAGGTAGCTACTTCCCGGTGAAGAGAAACCGCGGCCAGACGAACTCCAAGCGCTGCCCGTCAGACAATCACGAAACACAAACAACCAGGTCAACGCCTATAACGAGCCCCGCCCGACAGTCCCTCCAGCGGAGCCGCACCCCCATGGTTATAGCCCTCTGTGGCGTTTATAGCCGCGGGGCTTATAAACGCCACAGATGGCTATACGTTGGTGATGCGTGATGATGCCAGGCCTCCGCCCATCCGCTCGAAGGCCGCGGCGATGGAGCCGCCGAAGAACGAGGCTCGGGTGGCGGCGGGGAGGTCGGCGAGGAGGGCCTCGTAGTACGCGACCGGGTTGGGGTTGCCTTCGTTGTGCGCGTAGTCGCTCGAGAACACGATGCACTCGGGGAGCGCGTCGAGGAGCCGGCGCGGGTCCTGGTCGGGCGTGGGCAGGGGGGTGATGCGGATGTTGCGTCGCACGAACTCCGTGGGCGACAACGACCAGGGGTACTCGCCGAAGTACATCCGGGGACCCACACCGTTGCGGGCGTTGCGCTGCTCCATGTGCTCGACCGTCCCGCCGAACCAGTGGATTCCGCACTCGGCGATGAGCACGGTCAGATCGGGATGGCGTTCGAGCACCCCGCCGAAGACGAGACCGTTCAAGAACACCTGGATCGCCTGGTGACCCTGGCACACCCCGAGCTGGCGCAACAGGGTCATGTTCCCTTCGACGTTGGCCCAGCCGTCGGCGAACATCACCGGGTTGGCGCCGACGTGGAGGATGGGCAGCATCCCGAGGTCGACCGCGGCCGACCAGATCTTGTCGTAGGCCGAGTGGAAGTGCGGGATGCCGTTGACGGGCACGGCGTGGAGGAGGAACGATCGGCTCCCCAGCCCCCGCATCCGGGTCAGCTCGTCGACGCACCAGTCGAGGTCCTCGAAGGTGAGCGCGGTCGTGGGCCAGAGCCGGTCGTTGCATCCCTGGTGGAGCTCGCCCATGTAGGAGTTGCACGCGACGATGAGGTCGCGAGCCGCGTCACGGTCGTCGAGGAAGCGGGTGGAGGTGATCCCGCGCAGCGAGATCACGTTCTCCGCGTCGATGCCCTGGACGTCAAGCCAGGCCAGTCGCTTCGCGGGATCGGCCACGCCGCTCTGCTCGGCGCCGTCGTAGGCGAAGCCGTCGACCGTCTCCAGGCCCGCGATCGCCGCGGCGCCCGGGGGCAGCAGGTCGGCCAGCTCGGGCCACTGCTCGCGGGGAAGGGTCTGGAGGAGGTCGCCGGCGACGAAGCGCATCGTGGTCTCGCCCACGTCGTAGGGCTCCATGCCCGTGCGGGCCCAGGCCTCGGCGATCACGCTCTCGGGCGGCTCACCGTGCGAGTCGACGTCGATGATCATCACTGGACCTCCATGGGTCTCGCCCGGCCTGAGTGGTCTCGCCGGGCCTGAGTGGGCTCGCCTGGTCTGAGTGGGCTCGCCTGGTCTGAGTGGGCTCGCCTGGTCTCGGTGACGTCAGCGAGCCAGCCTCGGGTCAGGCACGGATCCTTGCACCCTGCGGGTCGAAGGGCGGATCGGCGATCACCGTGGCCGGGATCCACGTCCCGAAGACCTCGACCTCGACGGGCCGGCCCACGCCCGCCGTGCCCAGGGGCACCTCGTCGACCGGGAGGTAGCAGTACGCGATCGAGGCCTCCGTGCGGAACCCGTACCCGCCGCTCGTGACCCGTCCGACGATCGTTCCGTCGACGCGCACGGGCTCCGAGCCGAGCGCGATCGCTCGAGGATCGGCGAGGGCCACGGCCCGCAGGCGCTTGGCCGGACCGCCGTTGGCCTTCACCGCACGCAGGGCGTCGCGACCGATGAAGCCGCCGGGCTTGTCGAGCGCAACGGCGAAGCCCAATCCGCCCTCGTACGGGTTCTCCTCGGGCGTGATGTCGGCGCCCCAGACCCGGTAGCCCTTCTCGACGCGCAGCGCGTCGATGGCCCGGTAGCCGCCGGCGACCATCCCCTGTGCCGCGCCAGCGTCCCACAGCGCGTCCCACAGCGACGCGCCGTACTCCGTGGGGCAGTAGAGCTCCCAGCCCAACTCGCCGACGTAGGTGACCCGCAGCGCGAGGACGGGCACCGCGCACACCGAGATCCGCTGCGCAGTCAGGTACCCGAAGGTTTCGTTGGCGAGCGGGGCCCGCGTGAGCGCGCCGAGCACCTCGCGGGTACGGGGTCCCCAGATGCCGAAGCACGCGTAGCCACCCGTCACGTCGGTGAGCACGACGGCGTCGCCCTCGGGCAGGAGCTCCTGCTGCTTGCGCAGCCAGCCCAGGTCGTGGTTGCCGAAGGCCGTGCCGGTGACGACGAAGAACCGGTCGGCCCCCGTGCGCGTCAGCGTGAGATCGCACTCGATCCCGCCGCGCTCGTTGAGCATCTGGGTGTAGGTCACCGACCCGACCGGCCGGTCGATCTCGTTGGCGCACACCCGATCGAGGAACGCGACGGCCCCAGGACCGGCCACCTCCATCTTCGAGAACGACGTCTCGTCGAACAACGCCACGCGGCGATGACACGCCAGGGCCTCGGCTCCGATCGCCGAGCTCCAGTGCTCACCCGCCCAGCCGCGGGGCCGCACAGCCGCGGCCTCGGCCGCCTCGGCCAGCGACTCATTGGTGACGAACCAGTTCGGCCGCTCCCAGCTCGACTTCTCACCGAAGCTCACGCCCAGCGCGGCGAGACGGTCGTACGCCGGCGAGCGCCGCAACGGCCGTCCGGAGCGCTTCTCCTCGTTGGGGTAGTGGATGTCGTAGTAGGTGCTGTACACCTCGACGGCCCGGTCTCGGGCGTACTCGCGCGAGCGGTACTGGGCGCCGAAGCGGCGGATGTCCATCTTCCACGTGTCGAACGACGGCTCGCCGTCGAGGATCCATTCGGCCATCACCCGCCCGACCCCGCCGGCGCCGGCGATGCCGTGCGCGCAGAACCCGGCGGCCACGAACAGCCCGTGCACCTCGCTCTCGCCGAGCACGAACTCGTTGTCGGGCGTGAAACCCTCAGGCCCGTTGATGAACGTGGTGATGCCGGCCTCCTCCGCGGCCGGGATCCGCCGGCAGGCGTTGGCCATGATGGGCGCGAAGCGGTCCCAGTCCTCGGCGAGCAGCGTGTTGTTGAAGTCGCCCGGAACGCCGTGCAGGCTCCACGGAGCGGGGTCGCGCTCGTAGCCGCCGAGGAGGATGCCGCCCGACTCCCGCCGGAAGTACACGAGGTTGTCGGGGTCGCGCAGCTGGGGAAGGTCGGCGGTGACACCGTCGATCGCCTGAGTGATCAGGTACTGGTGCGCCATCGGGACGATCGGCACGTTGACCCCGGCCAGCGCGGCGACGTCGGGTGTGTACATGCCACACGCCAGCACGACGGTCTCGGCTTCGACGGGTCCCCGGTCGGTGAGTACCGCCTGGATGCGACCCCGGTCCCGGTCGATGCGAAAACCCGTCACCCGGGTGTGGTTGGCGGTCTTCACGCCCCGGTCGCGGGCTCCGGCGAGGAACGCGTGGGTGAGGCCCGACGGGTCGAGGAAGCCGTCGGTCGGCAGCCACACCGCCCCGAGCACGTCGCGTGCCTCCATGAGCGGGAACAGCGCCAGCGCCTCGGCGCCGGAGACGAGCTCCATCGGCAACCCGAACGTCTTGGCCCAGCCGTGTTGACGGGTCAGCTCCTCCAGGCGTTCGGGCGTGCAGGCGATGCGCAGCGACCCGACCTCACGCCAGCCCGGCGAGCGGCCGGTGCGCTCCGCGTCGGCCTCCAGCCGGCGGTAGGTGTCGACGCTGTGCATCATCATGCGGGTCAACGGGAGGCTCGAACGCAACTGGCCCACGAGCCCCGCGCTGTGGAAGGTCGACCCGCTGGTGGGCTCGGCCCGGTCGATCACCAGCACGTCGGAGCAGCCCCGCTCGGCCAGGTGCCAGGCGATGCTCGCGCCGCCCACACCGGCACCCACGATCACGATCCGGACCCGGCTGGGCATGCGGCCCGCCCCGTCTGTGCTGTCGGTGCTGTCGGTGCTGTCGGTGCCGTCGCCGAGATCTCGGCTGGCCCCGTTGGGTGTCGTGTCCACGGTCAATCCTTCTCGGCGGCCGCGCTGAGGAGCGCCTGGTAGCTGGGCGCCGAAGCCTGCCGCAGCAGACGGTCGAAGTGCTTGCCGGCGTAGTCGACGTAGTCGAAGTCGAGGGTGCTGATCCCCTGTTGCACCACGCCCCACATGGCTTCGCGGAAGTCGCTCATGATCTTCATCAGCCGCAGCCGAGCCAGCCGACGAGGGGTGACGGCCCTGTCGAGGTGGTAGGCGCCGACGAGGGCCTCCTCGGCCTCCGGCGGCAGCTCGTTGTTGGTCGAGAAGTTCCCGAGGTCGAAGGAGCGCTCGTTCATCCCCGCGTACTCCCAGTCGAGCAACCAGATCCCGGCGGCCGCCACCCCGCCGGGCCGTTCGAGGAAGTTGGCACCGAGCAGGTCGTTGTGGCACGGCACCCGCGGCTCGGGGGTTCGCGAGAACGCGGCTTCGATCTCGGCAGCCCGCCGCGCGCAGGCGTCGAACTGCGCCGGCAGGGCGACGCCACGCGATCGAGCGGCGGCCAGGTGCAGGAACGGCACACGGAAGCAGTCGAAGTCGCCGGCGAGCGGCCGTGACTCGTGGAAGGCCCGCAGCGCCGAGGCGACGGCGTCGATGGTCGCCGGCTCGCTCATCCGCTCGGTGGCGATCGGCCTCCCCGCGACGAAGCGGGTCACCAGGAACCCCTCCGGTTCGAGGAACGCGTGCACCTCCGGGGCAATGCCCAGGGACGCGGCGCGCGTGTTGGCGTCACGCTCGCGCGGCCGGTCGATCTCGAGCAGGTGCGTGTCCTTGCCAGCCAGGCGCACGACGAAGCGACCCTCGCCGTCGACGTCGACCAGCACGTTGCGATTCGTGATGCCGCCCTCGAGCGGACCGACCACGGCGGCCCGGCCGCCCCAACCCGGGATGCGCTCGAGGAGCGGGGCCACGACCTCCTCGAGCGGGGACGGCATCGGCTGCTCGAAGCCTCAGCGGCCCGGGCGGCCGGCTGTCGCGGCAGCCTCGGCCACGAACGCGTCGAAGAGGCGCTGTTGCACCGGGTCGGTCGCGGCGGTGTCCTCGGGATGCCACTGCACGGCCACGATCCAGGCGTCGCCCTCGTGCTCGAGGGCCTCGACGATCCCATCGTCGGCCCGAGCCGTGACGACCAGCCCCTCTCCGACCCGGTCGACGGCCTGATGGTGCCACGAGAGGCACATCGGCCGATGGGTCCGCAACGCCTTGGCAACTCGCGACCCGGACTCGACCGAGACCTCGTGCAGCACACCACGCCGGTGCTCGATGGTCCCCTCGACGTCGGGCACGTGCTGGACGAGCGTCCCGCCGAGGGCCACGTTGAGCACCTGGTGGCCTCGGCAGATCGCCAGCGTGGGCGTACCGGTCGCGATCGCGGCGCGGGCCAGCGCCAGCTCGAAGGCGTCGGAGTCGGCGCTCGTGCCGTAGACCTCGGCGTGGGGCTCCTGGCCGTAGCGGGCCGGATCGAGGTCGCCGCCGCCGATGAGCACCAACCCGTCGAAACGCGTCAGCCGCTCAGCGGCCTGCTCGTCGGTGAGCGGCACGGGGAGTTGCACGGCTTCGAGGCCACCGGCGCGCTGGACCGCGTCGATGTAGGCACGGGAGCAGGCCATCACGTTCTCGCGGTACCCCTCGATCTGGGCCTTGGGGACCGGACGGGACGTCACGGCGATGAGCGGAGCCCGATCACGGTTCATCTGTGCTCCCGAGTGACCCTGCACCTGATGGACGAGACAACGACGACACTCCGATGTCGACGGAACGCTACCCGGGAGGGGTTCGAGCCACAGGCCCCGAGCCGCGACAACTGCTCACAGCCGCTCGAAGCCTCGCCGGCGCTCCCAGTCTGTGACCACGGCGTTGAACGAGCTCCACTCCTGCACGGCGGTGTTGAGCATGTGCTCGAAGACGTCGACGCCGAACGCGCTCCGCGCCACCTCCGACCGGCGGAACAGCTCGATGGCCTCGACCAGCGTGGCCGGCAGTCGTGGCAGCTCGGTCGCCTCGTAGCCATTGCCCTGGTAGGGCTCGCCCGGCTCGATCTTGTTCTCGATGCCGTGCAGGCCCCCGGCGACCGTGGCCGCGAGCGCGAAGTACGGGTTCACGTCGGCGCCCGGGATCCGCGACTCGACCCGGTAGCCCTGGCCGTGGCCCACGACCCGGAAGCCCAACGTGCGGTTGTCGCGTCCCCATCCCACGGCCGTGGGTGCCCATGAGCCGGGCTGCCAGCGCTTGTAGCTGTTGACGTACGGCGCGAAGCACCACGACAGCTCCTGCGCGGTGTGCAGCAACCCGCCCATCCACCAACGGAACGTGTCGCTCATGTGGTGAGAGCCGTGCTCGTCCCACATCAGCGAGCGCTCGCCGGCGGCGTCCCAGACCGACGAGTGGATGTGACACGACGAGCCGACCTTGGCGAACTCGTACTTGGCCATGAACGTGAGCGCCTGCCCGTTGAGCGCGGCGATCTCCTTGGCCCCGTTCTTGTAGATGGTGTGACGGTCGGCCATCGTGAGCGCCTCGGCGTAGCGCACGTTGAGCTCGTGCTGGCCGTGCTCGGCCTCGCCCTTGGAGAACTCGACGGGGATGCCGGCGCCCTCCATCCCGTTGCGGATCTGGCGGATCAGGTACTCGTCCTTGGTCGTCTGGAGGATGTGGTAGTCGAGGATGTAGTCGTTCTGCGGCGTGAGGTTCGTGTAGCCCTTGGCCGAGGCCTCTTCGTAGCTCTCGCGGAAGAGGAAGAACTCGAGCTCGGTCCCGGCCATGACCGAGAGGCCCAGCGCCGCCGCTCGTTCGAGCTGGCGCTGCAGGACGCGCCGGGGCGACACCTCGATCGGCGCCCCGGTCTCCTCGTCGACGAGGTCGCAGATCACCAACGCGGTCTTGGAGATCCAGGGGACCAGCCGCAGCGTCGACATGTCGGGCCGGCAGCTGAAATCGCCGTAGCCCAGGTCCCAGTTGGCGAAGGTGTAACCGGGGAGCACGGTCATGTCGACGTCGACGGCCAGGAGGTAGTTGCACGCCTCGACCGAACCCTCCCCGGCCGCGACGTGCTCGCAGAAGAACCGCCCCATCACCCGTTTGCCCATGAAGCGGCCCTGGAGATCGGGGAACACCACGAGCACCGTGTCGATCTCGTCGCGCTCGACCATGTCTCGCAGCTGCCCGATCGTCAGCATCCCCCGCAGCTGCACCCGATCTACCTTCCGTTCTCAACCCGGGACGGGCGCGGCGCCTGGAGTGCGCCGCGCCCGTCGCGGGAACCTGCCTGTCCTCTCACGAACGTCGAGAGCTCCCGCAACCGCTCACGTCCCGAGCGCGTCGAGCTCCCGCTCGATGGCCAGCAGCTCTTCCTTGGTGCCCTGGACCTTCGGGCCCTTGAACCAGTTCTTCGCCGAGGCCACGTACCACAACCCGAACGCCACGAACGACAACACGATGAGCGGACCGGTGAAGTTGAAGTTGTTGAGCTTCAACCGGTTGTCGGCCCCGTCCCACGGCGGCCAGAACGGCCAGAACACCGGGGCGAAGAACAACACCGTGATGAGTGCGACCCAGCAGATCGACACCCAACCGACCAACTTGCTCCACTTCCCGAGGTTCCATTCACCCTGCTTGAAGTCGGGGTTGCGCAGCCGCAGGTAGATCGGGATGACGTAGGCGATGTAGAGGCCGATGACGCAGATGCCCGTCAGTGCGAAGAAGGCCACCGAGTAGGCGTTGTTCTGGATCAGGGCCAGGCAGCCGACGATGGCCGACAGACCGACGCCGAGCCACACGGCGTTGGTTGGCGTGCGGGTCTTGGGGTTGATCTTGTGCCACACGTTCGAGAACGGCAGGCCGCCGTCCCGCGAGAAGGCGTAGATCATGCGCGAGTTGGCCGTCACCGACGCCATCCCGCAGAAGAACTGCGCCACCACCGCGATCAGGATCAGGAACTTGGCCGTGGCGCTCGAGACAGCGAGCACCATCACCCTCCCCGAGGTGACGATCAGACCGTCGGCGAAGATCCCGCCCTCGGCCGCGTCGTAGGCACCCTTTGGGATGGCCTGGGTCAAGGCGATGTTGAGCACCAGCGCGGCGATCGCCGAGATCCAGATCGAGCGCACAATGGCCTTGGGCGCGGCCGTGTGGGCGCCCTTGGTCTCCTCACTCACATGCGCCGAGGCGTCGAACCCGGTGATGGTGTACTGAGCGAGGAGCATCCCGAGCATGAACGCGTAGACGGTGCTGAACCCTCCCGTCCACCCTGTCGAGTTCTTGTACTCGAAGATGTAGCCGAAGCCCTCACGATCGTCGGGTGCGATGAGGAGCACCACGAAGATGATCAGTACCCCGATCACGTGCCACCAGACGCTGATGTCGCCGAGGAGCTTCACGACGTTGATCGCGAACGTGTTCAAGAGACCGTGGGCCAGCAGCATGATGAGGTAGATGATGAAGATGTTCCTGATCCTGGTGTGGTCGAAGCCCGAGTCGTAGAGATGGATGAAGTACGCCGTGAACGTCGCCAAGGCGAAATCGACGCTGGCGATCACCCCGACCTGGCCGAGGAGGTTGAACCATCCGGTGAACCACGACCACGCCGCCCCATTGCTGCGGGCCAGCTTCGCCGACCAGTAGTAGAGACCACCCGCGGTCGGATAGGCGGAGCAGATCTCACCCATCGACATGCCGACGAGCAGCACGAAGAAGCCCACGATGACCCAGCCCAACGTCACCACGAGCGGTCCACCAGCGAGCATGCCCAGCCAGTAGGTGGTCATCCCGCCGGCCAGGATCGAGATGATCGAGAACGAGATGGCGAAGTTCGAGAACGTCGACATCCCCCGGTGGAGCTCCTGCGCGTACCCCAGCTCGTGCAGGCGTGCGCGGTCGGCGTCGGCAGTTGGATCCGACGGCGGCTCGCCCCCCTTGCCCAAGTTCACGGCCTGATCATCGATCGTCACGTCGACCCCCCGGTCTCAGCCCACTCGGCTCATTTCTCGGTACGGGTGGCAGCGGTGGCACCCGCGCACCACGGTCTGTAGCAGGGATCACCACCGTTGCGCCAGAATTTCTGGGAGAAACTTTTTGTACACCGAACACAACTTCGAGAAACATCACACTAAGTAGTTGTACCAGCACCCACCGTCGAACAAGGACCTATTCGGGCGTGGTGTACGCAGCGGTGATACCGCCGTCGACGAGCAACGAGGCGCCCGTCATGAACGACGAGTCGTCGGACGCCAGGAACAGCGCGGCCTTGGCGATCTCCTCGGGCTGGCCGAAGCGGCCCATGGGAACGTGCACGAGCCGGCGCTGCCGCTTGGCGTCGTCGGAGAGGAACTTGGCCAGCAACGGCGTGAGGACGGGTCCCGGGCACAGGGCATTGACGCGAATCCCTTGGCGGGCATAGATCGTCGCGATCTCACGCGTCATGGCCAACACGGCGCCTTTCGACGCCGTGTAGGCGATCTGCGGTGTCGCCGCACCCACGTGGGCCACGAACGACGCCACGTTGACGATCGACCCGCCACCCGATGCGAGCATGGCCGGTATCCCGTGCTTGCAGCAGCGGGCCACGCCCTGCACGTTGATGTCGAGGACGGCCCTCCAGGTCGCCTCCGACGTGTTCGTGGGGCCGTCGTCGTCGCCGGGACTGATCCCGGCGTTGTTGTAGAGCACGTGCAGGCCCCCGTGGACCGAGACGGCGTGGGCCATGGCCGCGGCGACCGACTCGTCCGACGAGACGTCGCAGTGGACGTGGCTCGCCCGGCCCCCCGCCGCCTCGATCGCAGCCACCGTCTCGGAACCGTCGGCGATGTCGGCAACGACGACCGCGGCGCCCTCCGAGGCGAACAGCTCAGCCCCCACCCGACCCAGGCCGCTCGCCGCTCCGGTGATGACCGCGACCTTGCCTTCGAGACGTCCCATCGCCGACCCCTTCCGTCTCCACCGACTCCGTGACCCGCTGACGCCACTCGCCGACTCCGCTGGCCGACGCCACTCGCCGGCTCCGTGACCCGGTTCGTAGCATGCCGACCATGACGAGCGCACCAACACCGGACCCGAGCGCCGAAGCGAGCGGGTCGCTTCCCACGCACGATCTCCTGATCGGCGGCCGTCCCATGCCAGCCCACGACGGCCGGACCTTCACCGTCAACGAGCCCCACACGGGCCGGCCCCTGGCCCAGGTGGCGCAAGGCGGTTCGGCTGACGTGGAAATGGCGCTCGCGGCCGCGACGCGGGCCTGGGACGGCGGGCGGGGCCGCTGGCCGACGACGTCGGCCACCCAGCGGGGACGGGTGCTGCACCGTGTCGCCATGTTGTTGCGCGAGCGCGCCGAGGAGATCGCCGTGCTCGAGGCTCGCAACGGGGGCAAGCCGATCAACGGCGCCCGATGGGAGGTCGAGGCCTGCGCATCGACGTTCGAGTACTACGCGGGCGCAGCCAACAAGCACCTCGGCGAGGTGGCACCTGTCGGCAAACCCGGTCTGGCGCTGGTGTTGCGCGAGCCCATCGGTATCTGCGCGCTGATCGTGCCGTGGAACTTCCCGCTGATGATCGCCGGCTGGAAGGTGGCCCCGGCGCTGGCGTGCGGGAATCCGATCGTGCTCAAGCCTGCGTCGTACACGCCGCTCACCGCGCTCGTTCTCGGAGAGATCCTCGTCGAGGCCGGCGTCCCCGAGGACGCGGTGAGCGTGGTACCGGGACCCGGTGCCTCGATCGGCGATGCCCTCGTCTCCGACGCCCGGGTGAGCAAGATCTCGTTCACCGGCGAGACGGCCACCGGCGTGGGGATCCTCCAGTCGAGCGCGCCGAACATCGCCAGAGTGGCGCTCGAGCTCGGCGGGAAGTCGGCGTGCATCGTCTTCGCCGATGCCGACCTCGAGCGCTGCGTCGACGCCATGCCCGGCGCCGTGTTCGACAACGCCGGCCAGGACTGCTGCGCCCGAGCCCGGATCCTCGTCGAGCGCGGCGTCTACGACGAGTTCGTCGCGGCCTTCGCAACCAAGACGGCTGCCATCCGGGTCGGCCATCCGCTCGATGAGGCGACCGAGATGGGGCCGCTCATCTCCGACAAGCAGCGTCAGAGCGTGACCGGGTACGTCGATCTCGGGGTCGGTGAAGGCGCCCGCATCGTCACGGGAGGCACTCGACCCTCCGACGCTTCGCTCGCCGCCGGGTCGTATCTGACCCCGTGCGTGCTCGCCGACGTCGACAACCGGATGCGCGTCGCCCGGGAGGAGATCTTCGGACCGGTCGCCGCGGTCATCCCGTTCGACGACGAGCACCACGCAATCGAGTTGGCCAACGACTCGATCTACGGGCTCTCGGGTTCGCTGTGGACGGGCGACCTCGGGAGGGCGCTGCGGGTGGCCCGAGGCGTCCGTACCGGGGTCATCTCGGTCAATTCGAACTCGTCGGTGCATCAGGAGGCGCCGTTCGGGGGGTACAAGCTCTCGGGGCTGGGGCGAGAGCTCGGGATGCACGCCATGGCGGCCTACACCGAGGTCAAGACGATGTTCCTCTCGTCGGAGTAGCCGAGAGAGGTCTCGGATTCGAGGCGATTGCCCCGGTCACGGCCCCGACTTGCATCATCACGTACCCTTGGAGTTGCCTACATCGCTGCGGCCGTCCGACGCCGACCCCGACGGACCGCGGCGCGATCATGACTCTGCGTCGCACCGCGCACGCCCAAACCTAAGGAGAGCGATCACTGTGGCTCAGAAAGCCGTGGTCGCCAAGACGACGAAGCCCGACGAGGTCAAGAAGCCGCTGTCGAAGGCCGCGGCAGCGAAGTTGGCCGCGGCCGCGGCTGCCCAGGCAGCCAAGCCTCGAGCGCCCAAGCCCAAGGAAGATCAGGCTTCGGTCGAGGAGCGGCGTACCGACCGTCGCCCCCCCGCCACGCACGGCACGGTCCGGATGGCCAACGAGGGCTGCCGCTGCGACCTGTGCCGCACTGCCCTCTCCGACTACCGCAGAGAGCGCGCCACCGCCGACTGGTAGCCGCCGGCTGACCGACGGAGGCCGCCGGCTCCGACCGGGCGGGGCCGCGGACCGTCCCAGCCCGACCTCACCCGTCAGCGCGGGGCCAAGGCCATGTGCAGGTCGGCGAGCAGGTCGGCGACATCCTCGATCCCGACCGACAGCCGGATGAGCGCGGGGTTCACCTCGAGCGCCGAGCCGGCGACCGAGGCATGCGTCATCCGCCCCGGATGCTCGATGAGCGACTCGACCGCGCCGAGCGACTCGGCCAGGGTGAAGATCCCGGTCCGAGCGACCGCGGCCACCGCGGCGGCCTCGCCCTCACGCATGGTGAACGAGACCATCCCCCCGAAACCCCGCATCTGACGGGTGGCGACGGCATGTCCGGGGTGTGATGGCAGGCCCGGGTAGAACACCTCGCCCACCGCCGGATGTCCGACGAGGAGATCGGCCACCGCGGCCGCGTTGCGGCAGTGCTGCTCCATCCGAGCGGCCAGGGTCTTGACCCCCCGCAGCACCAGGTAGCAGTCGAACGGGCCCGGGACCGCGCCCGCGGCGTTCTGGAGGTACGCGAGACGCTCGGCCCGGGCGTCGTCGCTGGTGGCCAAGAAGCCGCCGACCACGTCGGAGTGCCCGCCCAGGTACTTGGTCGACGAGTGCATGACGACATCAGCCCCGAGGGCCAAGGGCTGCTGGAGGTAGGGCGTGGCGAAGGTGTTGTCGACCACCACGGTGGCGCCGCTGCGATGGGCCAGCGCGCTGATGGCCTCGATGTCGAGGATCCGCAGGACGGGATTGGTTGGCGTCTCCAACACCACCATGGTCGTCGGGCGGCTCAGGGCCGCCTCGACGGCCGTCAGATCGCTCAGGTCGGCGACGACCACCTCGACCCCGAGAGGGCCGTAGATGCGAGCCAGCAGGCGGTAGGTGCCGCCGTAGGCGTCGTTGGAGAGCAGGACCCGATCGCCCGGGGCGAGGTCGCGGCACACGACGTCGAGGGCGGCCAGGCCCGACGCGAACGCCAGGCCGTGACGGGCACCTTCCAACGACGCCACGCAGCGCTCGAGGGCCTGGCGGGTGGGGTTGCCGCTGCGCGAGTACTCGAAGCCCCGATGAACACCGACGGCTTCCTGTGCGAACGTCGACGAGAGCACGATCGGCGTGACGACCGCTCCCGAGGTGGGGTCGTGAGGTTGGCCGGCGTGGATCGCTCGGGTCGCGAAACCCTTGTCGGCAAAGGGATCCGGGGTGGCCGGGGATTCGGCACCGGCCACGGTCACCGCCCGGCCCCGGGGGACGGGCGCGCGGAGAGGAACCCCAGGACATCGGAGCGGGTGATGATGCCGATGGGGTGGCCGCCGTCGAGCACGAGCACCGCCGGCGCGCTGCCGAGCAGCTCCACGGCCATCTCGACCGACTCGCCCGTGCCCATGCGAGGCAGCGCCGGTCCCATCACGTCGCCGATCGGGCGGTCGAGCGCCGCGGGATCGCGGAACGCCAGCTCCATCAGGTCGCGGTCGTGCACGGCACCCGCCACCTCGGCAGCGTTGAGCGGAGGCTCGTGCTTGACCACCGGCATCTGCGAGACGCCGTACTCGCGCAGGATGTCGATGGCCTGCCTCACGGTCTCCTCGGGATGCACGTGAACAAGCTCGGGGAGGACGCCGTCCTTTCGGGCCAGCACGTCGGCCGCGCTCGGGCCTTCGGTGCTCGAGAAGCCGTAGTCGGCCATCCACGAGTCGTTGTAGAGCTTCGAGAGATAGCCGCGACCCGAGTCGGGGATGAGCACGACCACCACGTCGTCAGGCCCCAGATCGCGAGCCACCTCGAGGGCGGCCCACACCGCGGTCCCGGCCGAGCCGCCGACGAGGATCCCCTCCTCCCTCGTGACCCGGCGGGCCGTCAGGAACGAGTCGCGGTCGCTGACCATCACGATCTTGTCGACGACGGATCCGTCGTACGTGGTGGGCCAGAAGTCCTCACCGATGCCTTCGACGAGGTAGGGCCGGCCGGTGCCTCCCGAATAGACCGAGCCCTCGGGGTCGGCCCCCACGATCTGCACCGTCGGGCTGAAACCCTTCAGCGCCTTGCCCACACCGGAGATCGTCCCTCCGGTCCCGATGCCGGCGACGAAATGGGTGACCCGACCGTCGGTCTGGCGCCAGATCTCGGGGCCGGTCGAGGCGACGTGCGAAGCCGGGTTGGCCGGGTTGTGGTACTGATTGGGCTGGAAGCCCCCGGGGATCTCACGGGCCAGACGGTTGGCGACGGAGTAGTACGACTCGGGGTGCTCGGGGGCGACCGCGGTCGGGCAGACGATCACCTCGGCGCCGTAGGCCCGTAGCAGCGAGATCTTCTCCTGGCTCATCTTGTCGGGCATGGTGAACACGCATCGGTACCCCCGACGCGCCGCCACGATCGCCAGACCCACACCGGTGTTGCCGCTCGTGGGTTCCACGATCGTCCCGCCAGGTTTCAGCAACCCATCCCGTTCGGCCACGTCGACCATGGCAACGGCCGGACGGTCCTTCACCGACCCGCCCGGGTTCAACTGCTCGAGCTTCGCGAGCAGCATGCATCGCAGCCCCTTCCCGACCCGGTCGAGCCGCACGAGCGGCGTGTTCCCGACGAGGTCGAGCAGCGATTCGTGAACGTCCATGACGAGCCCTTCCACCGTGAGTTGCTACCCGCTCGAGCGTACCGGCTGCGGCTGGTGACGACCGCCGCTCCTCAGTCGCCCACGGGCAGATCCTCGAGGTCTGCGAGGTCGCGGAGACGACCACTCGCAGCCTTGTTCCGACGCAGATCGGGGAGCGAGATGAACGGGACGCGAAGCCCGCCGACGTCGATCTCGACGCGTCGCTCGTAGCATTCGGCGAAGTCGACACCCGATGCGGCCGTCAGCACGTCGATGCGAACCGGCTCGTACCCGAGTTGGATGACGACATCGTCATCGAGGAAGTCCTGGGTCGTCAGCCCGAGCGAACCGAAGCCGAAATCTTCCAGCGCCAGCAGCAGATGCTCGGCATTGCGCTGATCGACCAGCACCCACACGTCGAGATCCTTGGTGTATCGCGGGTGCCCGTGAGCGGCGACCGCGTAACCCCCGACGATCAGGAATCGCACGTCACGATCGATGCACGACGTGATGAAGTCGAGAAAGTCGGGGTCGAGGTTGATCATGCCATCCATGAAATTCACGCCTCAGATCCTCGACGGCAGCAAGCCGTTCTAGGGCGGGCCGGGTCGTCCAGTATCGCCACGCCTCATCGGGCTCAGTGAGGCGCTTCTTCGTGACGACCGCCGCGACCCGCCGATGGCGTGAGGATGCCGGGCCGTCCGACGGCGTGCTCGGCGTGACGCGATCCATGCCGCAATCGTACCTCCGGGGCTTCACCCGCGATGACCTCGGTTTCGACACGCGCTCAGGTCCACTCTCAGGCGGGCACGAAGAAGGGGGCGGTCACCTCGCCGTCGACACCTCGGAAGTGCAAGGGGCGGAACGCAACGGTTACCGCCATGTCGAAGATCAGCGAATCGGGCTCGGTCTCGACGATCCGGGTCGGCACCCGCACCTCGGGGGCTTCGTCGAGCGAAACCAGGGCGGGAACGAACGGGATGTCGTCGGCGTACTGGGCCAGGAACGGCCGATGCACGACGACCCACGAGAACAAGGTCCCCTGTCCCGACATCACCCGCCATGTGAACGCGCTGGCCAAGCAGGCCCCGCACTCGGCCTCGGGGAACCAGTTCGATGCCCCGCACGCGTCGCAGAACGGGATGCGCAGCTCGCCCGACGCGGCCCCGTCCCAGTAAGGAGCGGTCGGCGGCCACTCCACGTCGGGAAGCGGGAACGTGGCCCGGCTGGTCGAACCCTCTCGGTACTCAGCCATTGACTACCCCCGGTGTTTTCTGAGCACGAGCACGCTCGCCTGCGGACCGGTGTACCCGGCGTAGATGCCGATCTCGGCGTCGGGCACCTGTGC
This sequence comes from Actinomycetota bacterium, assembly GCA_009886115.1. Classification (GTDB taxonomy): domain Bacteria; phylum Actinomycetota; class Acidimicrobiia; order IMCC26256; family VFJJ01; genus VFJJ01. The sequence continues at coordinate 2,541 of VFJJ01000150.1, read as the reverse complement.
GTGCGCCTCACCCCGAAGCTGGTGGACCACCTCGACGACGTGCGAGATCCCGAGCACGTACGCATGCGAGAGCATGCCGCCATGGGTCTGGATCGGCAGCCCGCCGCCGTCATGGCTGAGCGGCGTCGACTCGAGAAACGCTCCGATCTCACCTTTCGGACAGAAACCCAGGTCTTCGATCGTCATCGCCGTGACGATCGTGAACGGGTCGTAACACGTGAACACGTCGACGTCGGCCGGGGTGATACCGGCCATCCCGAAGGCGCCGCCCGAGAACACATGGGGCGTCGAGGTGAAGGCCGACTGCTGCGACCAGTGCGGGCCGGTGTGGCTGTTGCCCAGCCCGACCCCGGCCACCTCGACGACCGGTTGACGGAGATCACGGGCCCGCTCGGTGGACGTCATGATGTACGCCCCTCCACCGTCGGAGATGAGACAGCAGTCCTCCTTGCGGAACGGGTCGACCATCATCGGCTTGGCGAGGTACTCGTCGAGCGTGAGCGGCTTGTGGTGCATGACCGCGCCAGGGTGCGCGTTGGCGTGCGTCCGACAGGCCACCGCGATCCGGCCCAGGTGCTCGGGACGGGTCCCGAACTCGTGCATGTGCCGACGGGCGATCGTCGCGAAGTACACGGGCTGGGGGAACCAGCCCATCGGCACCTCGAGGTTCTGCTTGAAGAGCTCCTTGGCGTGGCTCTCGCCAGGCCCGCCGACCATCGAGTTGCGCTGCGTGGCCCAGGCCACGGCGAAGGTGTTGAGGATGTATTTCGCCTTGCCCTCGCGGATCGCCATGGCAGCGGTGTGCGGCGCCGTGGCTGCCCACACCATCCCACCACCCTGCTTGGAGACCCACAGATCATGCGTGACCCCGAAGTACTCACGGAAGTCGTCGTCGGTGAACTCCATACCCGCCATGGGGACGTGCATGATGCCGTCGATGTCGCGGGCCTTCAGCCCTGCGTCGGCGAGCGCCCGGTCGATCGCCTGCGCCGCAACCTCCTTCTGGGTGCGCCCCGACGCGGCGCTGTGGTCGGAGTCGCCGACGCCGACGATGGCCACTTCGCCACTGGTGTCGTCGAGCGGCGTCGCGAACCCCCACTCTCCACGCGGCGTCGCCATTCCTCGGTCTCCTCGTGTCCATCACCCGGCCAGCTGGCGGACGTTACCCTGGCCCCCATCGAACCTGCGGCTCCGCCCAGTCGTTCGACGCCCCCGCAGGCTCGCACTGCGGCCCCAGAAGGCATCCCCCGTCGGAAGTTCCTCGCCGCGGGGCTGGCAGGCACGGCGGCGGTCATCGCAGGGTGCAGCAGCGACGACGAGACCCCGCCGTCAGCGAGCCCCTCCACCGGCGCCACCCAGCCCGCCCCGACGAGCACACCCCCTCCCGCCACCTCGATCACGACCGCCTCCCCGTCGACCACGGCGCCCGTCCCCGACACCACCACAACGACCGTCCCTGAGCCACGAATCGCTCCCGCGGTCGGCGGCCCGGCGTTCACCCTGGGGGTGGCATCGGGCGATCCCGACGACACCTCGGTGGTGCTCTGGACGCGGTTGCACCTGGGCGACGTGCCCGGAGCTGATGCCGTGCCGCTCACCGCCGAGGCGATCGACGTGGTCTGGGAGGTGACGGCGACCGACGACGCCGACTTCACGGCCCCGATCGCGCGCGGGCTCACCGAAGCCCAGCGGCGCTTCGGCTACAGCGTGCACGCGCTGGCGACCGGGCTCGAACCCGACACCCGTTATCTGTACCGATTCCGGGTCGTGGCCGAGAACGGCGAGCAGACCAGCGACGTCGGCGTCACCCGCACGTTCCCCGGCGCCGATGCCTCACCCGGGGTCCTCACGTTCGCCTTCGCCTCGTGCCAGGACTACCAGTCGGGTTACTACTCGGCCTGGCGCGACGTGGCCCAGCAGGCCCCCGACCTCGACTGCGTCGTGTTCCTCGGCGACTACATCTACGAAGGCGGCATCGAGGAGGGCGCTCCGCGCCTGCACAACAGCGACACCGTCCGCACGCTCGACGAGTACCGGGCCCGCTACGCGCTCTACCGCAGCGACCCCGATCTGCAAGCGGCACACCGTGCTGCGCCCTGGCTCGTCACCTGGGACGACCACGAGGTGGCCAACAACTACGCGGCCGACACCGTCGAGCGGGCCGATCCCGGCTTCCTCGATCGGCGCGCTGCCGGCTACCAGGCCTGGTGGGAGCACATGCCCACCCGCGTCGATCCGCCCGACGGGCCCGATCTGGTCATCTACCGCCAGGCCGGTTTCGGCGATCTGGCCACCTTCTACGTGCTCGACGGTCGCCAGTACCGCAGCGTCCAGCCCTGCCGGGGCGCGACCATCAGCGACTTCGGCGGCACCTGCGCCGGGCGAGACGATCCCGAGGCCACACTGCTCGGACGGGAGCAGGAGGGATGGCTCCTCGACGCGCTCACCGACTCCGCAGCCGTGTGGGACGTGCTGTGCAACGACGTGATCCTCTCGGGGTTCGACTTCGATCCCGATCCCGCGCCCGACAAGGCCCTGTAC
>VFJJ01000016.1 GCA_009886115.1 Actinomycetota bacterium | reverse complement strand
GCCCCTGCACGACGCCCGTTCCGACCGCCACTCTCGCCAGGAGATGCGCCTGTATGCCTCGTGAAACCCCGTCCCGTGAAACTCCGTCCCGTGAAACCCCGTCCCGTGAAACCCCGTCCCGTGACGCCCCGTCCCGTGAAACCCCGCACCACCAACCCACCCGGGCGTTGCGCGTGGGCATCGGCGGCCCGGTCGGCTCGGGCAAGACGGCGCTCGTGGCGGCGTTGTGTCGCTCACTTTCGGGCCGGGTCGACATGGCCGTTGTCACCAACGACATCTACACCAGCGAGGACGCCGAGCAGCTGCTGCGCGCCGGAGTGTTGGCCCCCGACCGGATCGTGGGCGTGGAGACCGGATGCTGTCCGCACACGGCCATCCGCGACGACGTGACGGCCAACCTCGATGCCGTCGACGGCCTCGAGGCGCGCCATCCCGGCCTCGAGCTCGTGCTCGTGGAGTCGGGGGGCGACAATCTCACGGCGACGTTCAGCCCCCGGCTGGCCGACGTGCAGCTCTTCGTGATCGACGTGGCCGGCGGCGACAAGGTGCCCCGCAAGGGCGGGCCGGGTGTGTGCCGATCTGATCTGCTGGTGATCAACAAGACCGACCTGGCTCCGTTCGTCGGGGCCGATCTCTCGGTGATGGCCTCCGACGCCGCCCGCGTCCGCGACGGCCGGCCGGTCGTGTTCACCTCGCTCGTCGAGGATCCGCTCGCCAGCCAGGTGGGCGCGTTCGTCGAGGCCGCGCTGGCCGCCGGCCCGGCCGCGGCATCTGCTCAGGCCCGCCTCGGCCAAGACCACGCGCACGACCACTCACATCCGCACCCGCACCCCCACCCGCACTGAGCGACGGGTCAGCTGCGTGGAAGGTGCCGTCGAGATCGTCGTAGCCGACAACCGGGTCGTGTGCCTACGGGCCGAGCCCCCGTTCGCGGCCAAGGTCACCGGCGGGCCCGGCAGCGCCGTCGTGCATCTCGTCGGCTCGGCAGCCGGCCTCCTGAGGGGCGATGTCGTCACGGTCAGCGTGCGGCTCGGACCGGGCAGCATGCTGGCCGTCCACACGGTCGCGGCGACGCTGGCACATCCGGTGCACGGCGGCCCCGGGACCCGCTTCGACGTCGAGGCCCACGTGGCTGACGACGCCCACCTGACCTGGTGGCCCGAGCCCCTCGTCGCCTGCGCCGGGTGCGACCATCGCGGCGCCACCCGCATCGAGCTGGCGTCGACCGGCGTCGCCATCTGGGTGGAGGAGCTCGTGCTCGGACGCAGCGGCGAGACAGCCGGGCCCGTCGCCACGACCCTCACGGCGCGCCACGCTGGACGGGCCCTGCTGCGCGACGGCATCGACACCAGCCAGCCCGGCGCCACCGGACCGGCTGTGCTCGGCTCCGTCCGGTATCTGGGAGCCGTCCATGTGCTCGGCCGCCGCCCACATGTCAGTCCGAGCAGCGATCCGGGCCCCGCACGAACGAGCACCATCAGGGCGCAAAGTACCGGGGCAGTGCTGTCCGAATCTGTCTTCGACCTCGCCGGCCCGGGAGCAACGGCGCGCGTCGTCACACGGGACATCGCCACAGGGCGCCGACGCATCGGCGCCGTCGCCCGGGCATGGTCGGGCCGAGGCTGAACCGACGTCGTCTCGGAGGTCACGACACACAGAGAGCGGCACCATCACCAACCAGCTCGTCACCTTCCCCGCCGGCACCACCACCGCCGGTGCGTCGTGTCGTGTCGATCGCCAACCGGTCGAAGGTCGACGGGAACGCCGGGACCAGCCAGATCCAGATGGTCCTCACGCTCGACGGTCCCGCCACGGGCAACGAGACCGTGATCGCCAAGCTGTCCGAACGGTTCCACGTCGTGCTGTCGAACCCCCAGAACCTCACCATCGGTGACGGAACTGCCCAAGCCTCCATCGTCAACGACGACACGGGCACGACCACTCGGCTGTTCATCACCGAGGCCGCGACGAGCGAGGGCAACCAGGGCACCAAGGTGCTCACCTTCACCATCACCCCCGACCGAGCCGCAACGAGCTCCGTCACCGTCAAGGCCAGCACCGCCGACGGAACCGCAAAAGCCGGATCCGACTATGTCGCCATCACGAACCAGACCGTCACGTTCAACCCTGGCCAGACCAGCCGTACCGTGAAGATAACGGTCAAGGGCGACCACACCGTCGAACCCGACGAGAGGTTCACGCTCCGACTCACCAACCCTTCCGGGGCCACGCTCGACACCGGGTGCAGCACCGCCGACGGCATCATCAGGAACGACGACTGACCTGCTGCTGCGCCGAACCCACCGGGTAGCCAGCCGCGACGAGGTGGCAGGAAACTCCCCCGCCACCTCGTCGCGATGCCCGACCCCGGACCCGGCCCGTGCCCCGAGACCCAAGCCCGAGCCCGGCGGTACTCTCTCGAATGTTCGAACCACGCCGCCGAGAAGAGGGCCCGTCCATGGCAGGACCCGAGCAGATGGAGTTCGGGCTCGTCTTCGGTGGGGTCGATCCCGGCTCGGCCGAGCGGGCCCAGCGGGCCGAGCAGCTCGGGTTCGACTACGTCGCCACGGGCGAGCACCTCATGTTCCACGGTCCCACACCCAATGCCCTCATGGCGTTGGCGTTCGCCGCTGCGGTCACCCAACGGGTCAAGCTGCTCAGCTCGATCGTGCTCTTACCCCTCTACCCTCCGGCGATCCTGGCCAAGCAGACCGCCGCGCTCGACGTGCTCTCGGGCGGTCGCTTCCAGTTCGGCGTCGGCATCGGCGGCGAGTATCCGACCGAATTCGAGGCGTGCGGCATCCCCGTCAACGAACGCGGCGCCCGAGCCAACGAAGCACTCGAGGTCATCCGGGCCTTGTGGACGGGCGACACGGTCGACTTCGCGGGCCGGTTCACGAGCTTCCAGGCCGGCCGTCTCCAACCCCCGCCGACGCAGCGCCCCGGGCCGCCGATCTGGGTGTCGGGCCGGCGCGACGCAGCCATCCGCCGGGCCGCCCGCTACGGCGACGTGTGGCTGCCGTACATGTACTCGCCCGAGATGGTGTCGACGGCGGGTGCCAAGCTGGCAACGATGTGCGAGGACGCCGGGCGCCCTTCCGACGTGGTGTGGAACGCCACGTTCTGCTTCGCCAGTGTGTACCCCGATGGCGAGAAGGCCCGCCGCGTCGCCAGCGAGCGGGTGGGCGGCACGTACCAGCAGGACTTCTCGAAGCTCGGCCGCTATCTCGTCGCCGGAACACCCGAGGAATGCCGGCGACGGATCGAGGAGTACCGCGACGCCGGGAGCCGGGCCATGATCCTGGCGCTCGCCTGCCCGCCCGACGAGCACGACGACATGGCCCGGGTGCTCGCCGAGGACGTGCTCCCGGCCCTCCGGGGCCCGGTGCCCACCTGACGTTCGGGGCCCGGCGAGCCCGTCCCTCCCTTCTTTGGGTCTCACACCGCGTCCTGGGTGGAGCTGGCCACAAAGAACCAGGGTGGAAGCGACCGGGCTAGTCTCGGCCCATGGCGACGGGCCCCACCATCGAGATCCTGCTCCCCACTCCCCCACCCGAGCCCGACGACGGCTCGGCCGTCTACACGCTCGACCGGCCGATCGCCGGCGTGGCCGTGGGGCTGCGTCTCGACACGGCATGGCGTTCGTACATCACCGTCGTCGACGTGTGGACGAACCTCCTCGAGCGGAATGGCGCCAAGGCCCACGTGGTGTGGACGGGCGATCACGCCGGACCCAATGCCGCCAAGACCCGCAGCGATGTCGACGAGTGGTCGCGCCTCGTCGAGTGCGGCGTGGTGGGTCTGGGCAACTGAGGCTCGTGCACGGCGTGGAGTGTCCACGACACCGTGATCGTCGAGAGTCTCGAGAAGCCGGCGGTGGTCGTCGTCACCGAGGAGTTCGTCGACCTCGCCCACCGCATGGCTGCGCATCACGGCCGTCCGTCGTTGCGACTGCTCGTCCTGCCGTACCCGCTGGAGGGGCGACCCGAAGAGGAGCTGCGTCAGATTGCTACGGACACGTACCCCCGTCTCGTCGACCTCCTCTGCGGCATCTGACCCGCTGCGGGCCGAGCGTCTCCAGATCGACGCCGATCCGTACACCCTCTACGAGCTCTCGCTCACACAGGGTTGGGGGGACGGTCTGCCGCTGCTCCCGCCCACCGAGGCGCGCGTGCGCTCCATCATCGATGCCACCGGCTTCCATCCCGATGACGTGGTCTCGAAGCTCCCGCCCCAGGATCGCGAGGCCACCGTCGAGCTGGTGGCGATCAACGGAGCGATGACCGGCCTCGAGCCCGCCGCCATGATGCACGTCGTCACCGTGCTCGAAGCCATGGCAGAACCCGATTTCAACCTGTTCGGGCTCACCACCACCACCAGCAGTGTGCATCCGGCGATCATCGTGAACGGCCCCTCGCGAGCCCGCCTGGGCATCGACTCCGGGCCCGGTTGCATGGGCGGCGCGGCCGGACGGGGTTCGGCCACGATCGGCCGCACCATCCAGCTGTGCCTGCGCAACATCGGCGGCCAGAAGGTCGGGCAGACCTCCAAGAGCGTGTTCGGCCAGCCGGGACGCACGGCGGGACTGTGCTTCGGCGAGTGGGAGGAACGCTCACCCTGGCCGTCGCTGGCCACCCAGTGGGGCTACCGCGCCGATCAGGACGTCGTCACCATCCACGGTTCCAAGGGCACCCACGCCATGGCCGACATCCACTGCGACGACGCCCGCGATCTCATGCACCTGCTGGCCAAGAGCATGGCGTTCCCCCTCTCGAACAAGTACCTCACACCCAACGGCGGCAGCGGCCAGACCATCGTGGCCGTCAACCCCGTCTGGGCCGACCGCTTCGCCAAGGAGTTCCCCGACATCAACGACGCCAAGGCCTTCCTCCACGAACGCGCCTGGCAACCACTCGACCTGTGGCCCGAGGCCAACCAGCGCCTCCTCGAAGACAAGGGCCGCGTCGCCTCGGGCGGACGGGTCTACCTCAACGACCGCCCCGACCAGTTCGTGATCGTCGTCTGCGGCGGCCAAGGCAACCTCCACGCCGTCGCCCTGCCCAGCTGGGGCGACAGCCAACTCCAACACCGCGCCGTCGCTACCGGGTGAACCCCGGCTCGACCCACGCTCAGCCTGCGACGGGGCGGAACGAGCCCGAGTACGAGGCGAGCAGGAAACGGCGCCCGCCCCGCCGGCTCACGCGGCGCCATCCCCGTCCTGGGCCCCGTCGAGCAACTCGGCCAACCGACGACGCGCCCGGTAGACCCGCTTTCGTGCCGCGGCCTCGGTCACCCCGAGCGCGGACGCGATCTCCGATGTCGACCGATCGAGCGCCACGAGACGCACCACATCACGATCGCGTTCCGACGAGCCGTGCGCGAGCAGCCTTTCTATCACTCATAGCCTATCGGAAGGGCCATTAGCAACAGGCTATACCCTTGTTGATATTTCAGGATCAAGAGGTCGCAACCTGTAGAATGAGCCATGCCTCGAACCTTTGCGCTTGCTCGCCGGCACCTCGACAACCGCCTCAGGCCGTTTCGGCCCCTCGTCAACCAACCGCGTCCGCCACGCGGGTACATCCGGGCCATTCGCGACGCGCTCGGCATGTCGAGCGGCGAGCTCGCCGCCCGCCTCGGGATCCGCCAGCCGTCGATCATCGACCTCGAACGCAGCGAGGAGCTCGGGACGATCAAGCTCGACACGCTCCGCCGTGTCGCCGACGCTCTCGGCTGCGACCTCGCCTACGCGCTGGTGCCCCGCACCAGCCTCGACGACATGGTGCGGGCCCAAGCGCTACGAAAAGCGACCAGTCACCTCGCCGGCGTCGCCCACCACATGCGCCTCGAAGACCAGGCCGTCGGGCCCGACGACACCCGAGCACAACTCGTCGAAGTCGCCGACCACTACCTCGACCGGCGCGGGCTCTGGACCGAGACCACCAACGAATCGTGACCGGCCGACTCGTACCCGCCGGAGACGGACAAACGGCACTCTCCGCCGACGACAGCGCAGAGCTCATCCCGACCTACATCTCGACACGCGGCGAGCTCTTTGACGCTGAGCAACGCAACATCGCCGACGCGCTCCTCCGCCGCCGCCCACCCGCCACCGAGCAGCTCCTCGACGACAAGTACCTGCGGGACCTCCACCGGGCCATGTTCCGCCAGGTGTGGCGATGGGCCGGCCGCTATCGACAGCGCGAAACCAACATCGGTGTCGACCCACACCAGATCGCCATAAGCGTCCGCGCCCTCACCGGTGACGCCCGGACATGGGTCGAGGACCGTACCTATCCACCCGACGAGCTCGCCATCCGCTTCCACCATCGGCTTGTCGCCATCCACCCCTTCCCCAACGGAAACGGCAGGCACGGACGAATCGCCGCCGACTACCTCGCCCGAGGCCTCGGCCAAGAACCCTTCAGCTGGGGCGCCGGACATCGCGTGACGACCGACGTTCTCCGCGCCGCGTATCTCGACGCCCTCCACCATGCCGACCGTGGAGATATCAAGCCGCTCGTGTCCTTCGCCCGCAGCTGAGCCCCCGCTCCAGGCTCTCGTCCACGGCGGCCTGGGCAACCTCCACGCCTCGGCGCTGCCCAGCTGGGGCGACAGCCAACTCCAGCACCGCGCCGTGACGACCGGGTGAACCCCGGCTCGGCCCGCGTATCCCCAGTGACGGTCTCAAAGTCTCGCAGACCTCCGCGGGCACCTCGTTGACGACGACGGTCTGACCCTCGCGGTGAACGTCACCGTCGTCACCCCAGGTCGTGTCTCTCCGTTGTGAAACACGATGCATCTCATCAGCTCTTCCTGCGGGTCTCGAGGTCCGGCTCCCGGAGCGCCGGATCGGGTTGGTTGGCCGTCTCGACGACGGTCGGCGTCACGGTCCTCGAACGGTCGGGGAGAGCGGTCGGCAGTGCCGAGGCCGAGGCCGAGGCCGGGG
>VFJJ01000197.1 GCA_009886115.1 Actinomycetota bacterium | reverse complement strand
GTTTCCGGTACGGACGAGCCGGGCACCGTGGTGATCGAGGGAGCCGTGGTGACGGTCGTCTCCGCCGCCGGCCGCCCCCCTCCGCCGTCGTCGGTCGCGGCGGCCACGATCGCCCACACCACAGCACCCAGACCCAGCGCCGTGGCCCCGATGGTCAAACGTCGCTGACGTCGCCGGCGGGCGCGCGCCAACGCCGCCTGCTTGCGGCGATGCCCCTCGGGGCGCCCCGTTCCGGTCGCCTGGGGTGCTGGACTCTCAGACCGCGCCGGCATGACCATCAGTCTCCATAGACAGGGAAAGATCTCGGCCCTTCTCGATCACCACGATCCCGGCGGCCGACACGGTGAACCGGGCGCTGTCGAGCTCGGGATGAACCCCGATCTCGAACCCGGCCGGCACGTGGACATGCTTGTCGATGATGCAGTTCCGCACCACGGCTCCGGGGCCGATGGTCACGTCGCTGAACAAGATGGCTTCCTCCACCTCGGCGCCCTGGTCGATGTAGCACCCGGGGCCCACGATCGATCGTTCGACCCGACCACCGGAGACGATCGAGCCTTCGCACAGGAGGCTGTCGGAGGCGGCGCCCGGCAACCCATCGGACCCGCGCACGAGCTTGGCTGGCGACAACGGCGGTTGGTACGTGTAGATCGGCCAATCGCGGTTGTAGAGACTGAAGATCGGCACCGGGGCGATGAGGTCCATGTTCGCCGCGTAGTACGCGTCGATCGTCCCGACGTCGCGCCAGTAGCCCCGCTCGCGCTGGAGTTGTCCGGGGACCCAGTTGCCGCGGAAGTCGTAGACATAGGCCATACCGGCCTGGGTGAGCTTCGGGATGATGTCGCCTCCGAGATCGTGCGACGAGTCGGGATCGGCGGCGTCCTCGGTGACGGCGTCGACGAGCACCTCGGTGTTGAAGACGTAATTCCCCATGGAGGCCAGGCACACATCGGGCTCGCCGGGGACCGAAGGTGGGTTGGCGGGCTTCTCGTGGAAGCGCACGATCTTGTCGCGCCCGTCGGTCTCGATGATCCCGAACTGATGCGCCTCGTCGCTGGCAACGGGGATGCCCCCCACGGTGACCCCGGCGCGGAGGTCGAGATGCCGCTCGACCATCTGCCTGGGATCCATCCGGTAGATGTGGTCGGCACCGAACACGCACACGATGTCGGGGCGCTCGTCAGCGACGAGGTTCAAGTTCTGGAAGATGGCGTCAGCCGAGCCGGAGAACCAGTACGGCCCCCGGCGCATCTGGGCCGGCACCGAGGCCACGTAGTTCCCCAGCAGGGTCGAGAACCGCCAGGTCTGGGAGATGTGACGATCGAGGCTGTGGCTCTTGTACTGGGTCAGCACGATGATCTTGAGAAAGCCGGCGTTCGCGAAGTTCGACAACACGAAGTCGACGAGCCGGTACGAGCCGCCAAAGGGCACGCCGGGCTTGGCCCGTTCCTTCGTGAGCGGGTGCAGGCGTTTGCCCTCACCACCGGCGAGGATCGCCACGAGGACCTTCGGGGAAGCGGCCATTGCCGAGGAGCCTATTCCCCGGGCGCAGGGCGACGTTTCCAGGCCCTCGCAGCGCTCAGGATCGGGACCCCGGAGCTGGACTGGGTGTCAACAGATCCTCGTAGAGGTCGACGATCTGCGCTGCAGGCCGGGTCCACGACCAATCGGCCGTCATTCCTCGGCGCTGGATCGCTTCACGGCGCGGCCGGTTTCGCCAGGCTCGTGCTGCGCGGTGCACCGCGTCGACGAGCGCGGCGGGCTCGACCTTTCGAGCGACGAAACCCGTCCCGAGCAGACGATCGCGATCGGCGTCGATGACCGTGTCGTGCAGTCCACCCACGTCGGTCACGATGGGCATCGCGCCGTACCGCATGGCCTGCATCTGGGTGAGCCCACACGGCTCGAAGCGGCTGGGGACGAGGACGGCATCGCAACCGGCGAAGATCCGATGCCCCAACGCGTCGTCATAGCCCTCGTGGAAGGCGACCCGATCGGGGTGATCGTGCATCGCCCGCCGAGCCTCGGCCACGAGGTCGGGATCGCCCGATCCCAGCATCACCAACCGGGCGCCCAAGCCGTCGAGGTACGGCACCAGCGCCAGTGCGAGATCGACGCCTTTCTGGTCGACCATGCGAGTGACCATCCCGAGCATCAGATCGGGAGCGGGCACCCCGACGGCGTCGCTCCAGCCCAACTCGGTCAGGAGGTGCGCCCGACACCGTGCGCGCGGCGCGAGGCGCGTCGCGTCGAATCGAGCCGGCAGCGCCGGGTTCGCTGCTGGATCCCACGTTGCGGCGTCGATCCCGTTGATGATCCCCGACAGCGCCGGGCCCTTGGCGACGAGGACCTCGTCGAGTCCCATGCCGTGGGCCGGATCGACGATCTCGCGCGCGTACGTGGGGCTCACGGCCACGACCCTGTCCGCCAAGCGGATCCCGCCGGCGAGCGGGTTGGTGTCGCCCGCCCAGACGTACGCGTCGACGTCGGCCCGCGACGCGAGCCGGGCCGCCCACGCAAGCTCACACTGTCCCTGGTACGCGAGGTTGTGGACCGTCAAGACGCTCGGTCGCGTGACACCGGTGAACCCCAGGGCCCCCGCCGTGTGCCAGTCGTTGACGTGGACGACGTCCGGGTCGAGCAGCTCGGCCAAGGCGCCCACCGCGGCCGAGAACGCGAAGAACCGCAAGGGGTTGTCGGCCCAACCGATGCCCGTGGTCGGGTCGACGTACGGATGCGGCTTGGCGATCCCGGGAACGTCGACGGTGACGATCGGCCCGAAGCCCTCGGCGATCCCGAATCGGGCGGTCGCCGGGCGAGCCCATTCGTCGACCTCGAGCGGAACCGTGACCTCCTCAGCGAGCTCGACCCGATGGTCGCGATCTCGATACTCGGGGATCACCAGGGTCACCACGACTCCCGAGTCCCGCAGGGTCCGAACCAGTGAGGAGGCGGCCTCGGCCAGCCCACCGACACGGACCAGGGGCGCGCACTCTGCCGCAGCGAACAGGATGTGCATCGACGCTCACGATATCGCTCGGAGGCGCGATACCGCGCAGGTCCGACGAAGCCGACGGATCGGACCGGGCCGAAGCGGCGCAACGTGCTCAAGGCGTCGACGACCTCGACCGATTTCAGGGCTGACGAACGACGTGCGCGGTATCACTGCGGGGTATCGACGGGGAGCGGCCACACGTGTTGGGATCGCCTGACATGACACTCGAACGTGATCTGGGTTCGACGCTCGTCCTGCACGAGCGCCTGACGGTGATCGAGGATGTCCGGGACCGATCCGGCCGTCTCGGAGACGCCGTCGCCCGAGCGTTGGGTGCAGACGTCGCGATCATCAAGCTCGCCGACCTCCGAGCCGCCGTGTCGGACCAGGCCCTGCTCCCCGAGTTCCGGACCCCGCTGCAGGTGGTCGGCTTCGACCCGTCGATCGCCGCCGCACTGCTCTCCAGCTGGCACGACCTCGCCGGGACCGTCGACTCCGACGAAGACGACGCCGAGGTGAACGCTGCGCAGGATCGTGTGACGCGGGCCAACGAGGCGGTCGAGCTCGCCAATCGCAACACCGGATCGGACCTGTTCTCGCCCGAGGTCCGTCGGGCCATCGACACAGCCCACGACCGTGCCCTCGGGCACGACGAGACAGCGGGTCGGCGCAAGATCGACACCGGGGGCCGGCGGCGACGCGAGCATGCCCGCGTCGAGCTCAAGGAGCTGCTCGCTGGGCTCGGGTTCAGCACGTACGAGGACTTCGTCCTCACCAGCGCTTCCGCCGCCGTCGACAGCAGAGCCAGGGAGCGCCTCCGCGAAGCCGTTGACGAGATCGAGGAGTCCCAGCGCGAGCTCGTGAAGGTGATGAGCGATGCCAGCGCGCGCCGAAGCGAGCGCGAAGCCGCACGGGCGAGCCTCCGAGCTCGAACGGAGCGCTTGCTCGGAGCCGGCGTGGCCGCGTTGAACCTCGGTGACCATGAGCTGGTCGAGCGACTCGAGGGCATCGTCTCCGCCCCACCCGAGCCCGAGGGAACCGAGCCGGATCCGGAGGCGGCTCCGGTCAACCTGGCGGCGTCGTTCGAGGAGGCCAAGGCCTGCCTGGAGTCGGTCATCGGCGATCGACCAGTGCTCGTCGACCACGCCCTGCGGGCCCTACCCTCGGATGTCGTGCGACGCTTGCTCGACTGGATCGCCGGGCGTGCGTCCTCGGCACGGGTGGTCGTGTTGAGCGACCAGAACGTGGTGAAGGCCTGGGCCCGACGCCTCGACCCGACCGCGGGCGCGTACGTACCTCGACCCGAAGCGAGCAAGACTTCAGGTGTCGGACAAGGCGCCGTCCATCCGAGCCCGACCGAAGAATGGTCGTCGACGTGAGAGGACCGAGCACTTCAGTGAGACCACCCCGTGCCGATGCATCCTCAGTGGCGGGCACCGAGGCGCCCATCGCTGGAGCCCGCGCCCTCCCTGGAGCGTGCTGGGAGTCAGGCATCAAACGGGGCGCCTCGTCGGTGCCAGCGCCGGTAGGGAGAGCTCGATGCTTCGCAGGCTGAACATCGGAACCAAGCTGGCGTTGGTGATCGCCGTGCCGCTCGTGGCGATCGTGGGCGCAGCCGCGGTCGCCTGGCCGACGTTCGAAGCCGTGCGGATCAACGGTGACAAGTACCAGGACCTCGCCGAGACCAACGAGCTCATCGCCGACGTTCTCCCGCCACCGAGCTATGCGGTCGAGAGCTACCTGGCGGCGAACCAGATCGCCAACGAACTGTCCTCGCTCTCGGCCGGGATCGGGACGGCCGAACAGTCCGATCTCAACATCGCCCGCTCCATCGAAGCCATCTCGGCCGGACGGGCCAGCTTCGATGAGCGCCATGACTATTGGCAGACCGCGCTCGACGACGAAGAGCTCCGCACGCTGTTCCTCGACCTGTCGTGGAGCTCCGGTGTCGAGTTCTTCGTCGCCGTCGACGAGCGATTCCTTCCGGCCGTGGCCACCAGGGATCTCAATGCCGCGATCACCATCCTCAACAACGAGGTCAGGCCCAGCTTCGAAGAGCACCAGCGCTTGATCGATCAGGTCGTCACCCTGGCACGCCAGGAGCTCGCGGCCCAGGAGTCCGACGCCCGCGACCTGATCCGATCCCGCCTCACCATTCTGGCCATCGTCCTCGGAGCGATCATCGTGTTGGCCGTCGCCCTCGGGGTCGCCGTGATCAGGGCGATCAGTCGTCCCGTCAAGCAGCTCACGGCTGCGGCGTACCGTGCGGCAGAGGAGGAGCTCCCCAGGGTGGTGTACGCCATCCAGAACATGGGGGCCGACGACGATGCGCTCGCGATCCCGGGGCTCGACGAGTTCGGTGTCGACAGCTCCGATGAGCTCGCCGACCTCGCGGCTGCGTTCAACACCGTGCAGCAGACGGCCGTCAAGCTCGCGTCGGAACAGGCCCGCATACGCCGCAACGTCGCCGAGATGTTCGTGAACCTGGGTCGCCGCAACCAGAGCCTGCTCAATCGCACGCTGTCGTTCATCTCCGAGCTCGAACGAACCGAGCGGGATCCCGAGACCCTCGACGACCTCTTCCGCCTCGACCACCTGACCACCCGCATGCGTCGCAACGCCGAGAGCCTCCTCGTGCTCGCCGGATCGGAGCCTGCTCGCACGTGGACGAAGCCCGTCGAGCTCGGCAACGTCGTCCGAGCGGCGCTGTCGGAGATCGAGTCGTACGACCGGGTGGAGTTCCACGACATCGAGCCTGCCCGGGTCAGGGGCAATGCCATCGCCGATGTCGCCCATCTGCTCGCAGAGCTCATCGAGAACGCCACGGTCTTCTCCCCCCCGACCAGCCGAGTGCGTGTGGTCGGGCGAAAGGCCGATCACGGCTACGTCATCACGGTGATCGACCAGGGCATCGGGATGTCGCCGCCCGAGCTCGCGGAGGCCAACCGGCGCCTGGACGAGGTGGCTCGTCTCGACCTGGCTCCCACCAAGGTCCTGGGCCTCTACGTGGTGGGGCGTCTCGCAGCCAGGCACGGCATCAGAGCGACGTTCGTCGATTCCGGTGCCGACGGTCTGACCGTGCAGGTCGAGCTTCCGTTGGCGATCGTGGAGATCGACGTGGAGTCCCAACTCGATCCGGGTGAGCCGTCGAACACCGCCCTCCGGATCAGTGCCCCGCTCGCGCCGCGACCCACCTACGTCTCCGAGCCGGTGCCACCACTGCCCCCGTTGCCGCAGCCGACGTTCGCCGCCGCGCCCGCCCCGCCCGCTCCGAGCCCCGTCTCGGCGCAGCACCCCGCGACGCAGCACCCCGAGTTCGACGACGCCGGTCCTCCCCGGCTCCAGCGCCGGGTCCGGGGTGCACACCTGGGAGACATCGTCTCGAAGGAGCTGGAGACCGGCCCGGCCGAGCAGCGATCTCCGGACGAGACCCGTACCTCACTCGCCAGCTTCCAGGCCGGTGTGACCATGGCTCGCGAGACCGAACACGATCTCGCCGCTGAGGCCGAGGCCGCCGCAGCCCCAGGCCCGACCCCAGCCCTCGAGCCGGTAGGAGCGCGAACGGCGGGTACCCTGGGTGCCTCAGGGTTGCGGCGAAGGGTCCGCGGCGCGCAACTTCCCGACACGGGCCCGGTGCCCGAGCGAACCGAAGGCATCCCGGTGGCGACGGCCGATGACGTCAAGGCACGCCTCTCGAGCTTCCAGTCGGGCGTGCACGACGCGATCAGAGACGCGGAGCCCGGATCATGAGGTCGTGTCAACGCTCGCAACCGCGTCTCGCCGGCGACAGCTCTCGAGCGGATCAGGCACGGGACACGGAAGGGCAGCGACAGTGACCACGACCCTCAGTACCGGCGCCCAGAACTTCAACTGGCTCTTGTCGAGCTTCGTCGACAACACCGTCGGCGTCGAACAGGCGATCGCCGTGTCCGGCGACGGACTGCTCATGGCCATCTCGTCCACCATGGAGCGGGGTTCAGCCGACAAGCTCGCCGCCATCGTCTCAGGGATGCGGAGTCTCGCCGACGGGGCTTCCCGGATCATGGGCCGCGGTGGGCTGAGCCAGATCATCGTCGAGATGTATCGGGGCTACCTCTTCGTTGCCTCGATCAACGGCGGATCGGCCCTCGCCGTGACCACCGAGAAGACGTGCGAGCTCGGGCTCGTCGGCTATGAGATGACCCTTCTCATCGAGAGGGTCGGCGCGCAGCTCACCCCCGCACTCGTCACCGAGTTGAAGAACAGCCTGCAGCTGTGAGCCCGAGATTTCGGACCGATCGCGCTGCGCTCGACGGCCGTGAAAGGCTCCTCGAGTCGCGCTCCCTCACGCCGCCCGCCCCACCGTGCGACGTGCTCGAGGACGACGATCCCGTCCGACCGTTCTTCTTGACCCGGGGGCGTACTCGCACCGACCAGGACATCGCCTTCGAGACGATCGTCTCGGCGACCGACGCCGGACGATCAGCCTCGCCGAGGCTGGCGTTCGAGCTCGCCGACATCACCCGACTGGCGTCCGAGCCCGTGTCGGTGGCCGAGATCTCGGCAGCGATGAAGATCCCGATCACGGTGGCCCGGGTGCTCTGCGGAGATCTCATCACTGCCGGGTACCTCGACCGGAGCATCCCGTTGGTCGCCCCGACCGACGATGTCGAGCTGATCAAGAGGTTGATTGATGGCGTTCGCTCGCTCTGAAACTCCGGCCACTCCAGCGACTCCGGCTCCTGCTTCGGCAGGCCCGACTGTTGCGGCGGGCGCCATCGCGCGATCAGCGGGGGACCGCGCGCAGCCGATCCCGGTGAAGATCGTGGTGGCCGGCGGATTCGGCGTGGGCAAGACCACCATGGTCGGGGCGATCTCCGAGATCCCCCCGCTCACCACCGAAGCCGCCATGACCAGCCTCGGGGCCGAGATCGACGATCGCGGCGACGTCACCACCAAGACCACGACCACCGTCGCCATGGACTTCGGACGGGTCACGATCGACCGCTCCATCATCCTCTACATCTTCGGCACGCCCGGCCAGGACCGCTTCGGGTTCATGTGGGACGACCTCATCACGGGTGCGCTCGGCGCCATCGTGCTGGTCGACACCCGGCGCATCGACGACTGCTTCCCGGCCGTCGACTACTTCGAGCACCGCGACCTCCCGTTCGTGGTCGCCGTGAACCGCTTCGACGGACGACTCGCCCACGAGCTCGACGACATCCGCGAGGCGCTCGACCTGAGCCCCGAGGTTCCGATCGTCACCACCGACGCTCGGGCCAAGGACGCCGTGAAGGACACCGTGCTCGTGCTGCTCGACCAGGCCCTCGCCCGGGCCATGGTCCGCAGCCGCGCCCCCGGCCGCTGACCGGGCATCGATCGCTCGCTGTTTTCCTCACAGTGAGGTGAGAGGTCGACCGAAAGGGCCCGGCGCGGCGAGCAGATCGAAGTCATGAAGCGTGCGTCGCTCGATCGCGCACAGAGCCAGGAAGCGGGCCAGGCTCGCCTGGCGACCCCAGCCCCGCCACGCTTCAGCCAACACGGGCGCGGGAACCGCGGGAACGACCTCCTCGGTCAACAACCCGGCGCGCGACGGGTACCCGCCGAAGTGCTCGGGTCTACCGAGAGCTCAGGGTTCGTCGCGGCGCTGGCGGAACTTCTCGGCTGAGATGCCGGGGGCGTTGCGGGGGCGGGATTGCTGGCGGATGAGCTTGGCCACGAGGGCCGTCCAGCCGGTCTGATGGCTCGAGCCGAGGCCGGCACCGGAGTCGCCGTGGAAGTACTCGGGGAAGTGCACGTGCTGCGCGAACAGGGGATCCTGGTCGTAGAGGTCGCGGCCGCCGTTGAGGGGACGGCGCCCGTCGGCGCCGGGGACGAAGAGCGAGATGAGGCGGTCCGAGAGCTCGTCGGCGACCCCGTCGAGATCCATGAATCGGCCCGAGCCCGTCGGCATCTCGACGGTGAAGTCGTCACCGAAGTAGAGCCCGAACTTCTGCAGCGACTCGATGAGCAGATAGTTGATGGGGAACCAGACCGGGCCCCGCCAGTTGGAGTTCCCGCCGAACGTGCCGCTCGCCGACTCGCCGGGCTCGTACGTGATCTCGTGGACGACACCGTCGATCTCGACCCGTACCGGACGCTCCGAATGGGCCTTCGACAACGACCGAACGCCGTAGGGCGAGAGGAACCGGTCCTCGGCCAGGGTCCGGCTCAGGATCAGGCGGAGGCGCTCGGGGCCGATCAGCGAGAGCATCCGCCGCTGGCCCCGTCCGGGCAGGTCGAGGTCGAACACGTTGCCGCACAAGCGGGGGCGGTTCTTGATGAGCCAGCGCATGCGGGCCGCGAAGTCGGGGAGCGCTTCGAGCACCTCGGGTTCGATGGTCTCGACGGCGAACAGCGGGATGATCCCGACGATCGTGCGCACCTTCAAGGGGATCGGCGCCCGCCCGGGGATCGACAGCACGTCGTAGAAGAACCCGTCCTCGTCGTCCCACAACGACACCCCACTGGGTCCGGCGCTGTTCAAGGCGTTGGCGATCGCGAGAAAATGCTCGAAGAACTTGGTGGCGACGTCCTCGTAGGCGCGGTCGGTCCGGGCCAGCTCGAGGGCCATCGCCAGCATGTTCAAGCAGAACATGCCCATCCAGGCCGTGGCGTCGACCTGATGGAGTCGCCCCCCAGCCGGGAGTGCCTTGGAGCGGTCGAACAGCGAGATGTTGTCGAGGCCGAGGAACCCACCCTCGAACACGTTGCGGCCGTCGGCATCCTTGCGGTTCACCCACCACGTGAAGTTCAGCAACAGCTTGTGGAACACGCGCTGGAGGAAGTCGTGATCGGCGACGCCCGAGTTGCGGGCGTCGATCTTGTAGACGCGCCACGCCGCCCAGGCGTGCACCGGCGGATTCACGTCGCCCAGCGCCCATTCATACGCCGGTAACTGTCCGTTCGGGTGCATGTACCACTCGCGACACAGGAGCAGGAGCTGCTCCTTGGCGAAGTCGGGATCGACGAACGCCATCGGGATCATGTGGAACGCCAAGTCCCACGCGGCGTACCAGGGGTACTCCCAGCCGTCGGGCATCGACACGATGTCGGTGTTGGCCAGATGGGTCCAGTCGGCGTTGCGCAGCGTCCGTCGACCCGGGGGAGGAGCCGGCTGCGACGGATCGCCGTCCAGCCACTCCTCGACGTGGAAGTGGTAGTACTGCTTGGTCGCCAGCAGCCCGGCGACGGCGCGGCGCATCACGACGCTCTCGACTGCGGGCATGTCGTCGCCGGCGAGCGCGGCATGGAAGTCGTCGGCCTCGCGCTGACGCAGCGCGAACACCTCGCCGAATCCGGCGCCGAACGCATTGGGCTCAGGGAGATCGGGGAGGTCGGGACGCACCCGAACCCTGATCGACGCGGTCGCTCCCGACGGGATCTCCAGGCGATACCACGCCGCGGCCTTGGTGCCTCGGCGTTCCGGGTTGACGGTTGCTGCGCCGCTGATCACATGGTCGTGGAAGGCGTCCTTCACGAAGGGTGTCCGCGACGGCCATCCCCAGAGGCGCTCACTGTTGGTCTCGTTGTCGGTGAACAGCAGGCCGTCGCCGGCCATCGGCACCGCCGGGTCGAACGCGATCTGGAACCGACCGAGGGTGTCGTGCCGGGCGAGCACGGTGTGGTCGTCGATCGCCTGGAGGCTCGGATAGCGGTCGTCGCGGCCCCAGGCCCAGGTGTTGCGGAACCACGCCTGCGGGAGCACGTGCAGCGCCGCGACGTCGGGGCCGTGGTTGGTGATGTCGTAACGCAGGCACAGGTCGTTGGGCGACACCTTGGCCATCACCAGCTCCACGTCGAAGAACCGCGAGTCGTCGAAGATCCCGGTGTCGGCCAGCTCGAACTCGGGCTCGCTCCGAGAGCGCCGAGCGTTCTCGTCCCGCAACTGCTCGTAGGGGAATCGACGCTGTGGATAGCGGTAGCACCAGCGATGCCATGCGTGGGTGGGTAACCCGTCGAGGGGCCACCACAGCTCCTTCACGTCCTCGCCGTGGTTGCCCTCGTGGTTCGACAGCCCGAAGAGCCGCTCCTTCAGGATCGGATCGTGCCCGTTCCACAGCGCCAGACCGAGGCACAGGTGCTGCCAGCGATCGCAGATCGCCGCCAGGCCGTCCTCGCCCCACCGGTAGGCGCGCGAGCGGGCATCGTCGAACGGGAAGTACTCCCACGCCGTGCCGTGCTCGGAATAGTCCTCACGGACCGTGCCCCACTGGCGGAGCGAGACATAGGGCCCCCAGCGCCGCCACGGTGCGATCCCGAGCCGGTCTTCGGAGAGCCTGCGCCGTTCAGCGTCGGTCATGGCGGCGACGCCGAGCAGCCGGCAACCGTGCCCGTTCTTTGTGTCCAGGACGGTGCCAGACGCGGCTCTGGACACAAAGAACGGGGGTTGGCTTGGCGGGACAAGGCGATCAGCGTCAGTGCGCGCTGTGGAAGGGGGTCCAACCACCGATGCCGGCTGCGATCCGAGCGGCTTCCTCCGGGCCCCACGAGCCCTTCCAGTACGGCTTCACCGGGGGCGGGTCCTCGAGCACCGGCGTGACGATGCGCCAGGCCTCCTCGACGGCGTCCTGACGGGCGAAGCGTTGGGCGTCGCCATCCATCGCGTCGTCGATCAACTGCTCGTAGGCCTCGGGACCTTCGCCCAGGCTGTCCTCATAGCTCACCGCGAGGTCGACGGGACGGGTGACCATCTCGCTGCCCGGCGCCTTGGCCTGGAGCGTGAGCACCGTCTTGTCATCGGGCTTGATGTGAAAGCGCAACTGGCTCGGTGGGGGCGCGCCGTCGGCCGCGCCGAAGAGCAGCCGCGGCGGGGCCTTGAACTCCACGACCGCCTCGGTGATGGTTTCTTTCATGGCCTTACCAGCACGCACGAGGAACGGCACGCCCGACCAGCGCCACGAATCGATCTCGAACTCGAGCGCCACGTAGGTCTCGATGTCGGACTGCGGATCGACACCTTCCTCGTCGCGGTATCCCACGTACTGACCCCGCACGACACGCTCGGGCGGCAGCGTACGGATGGCCTTCAAGACCTCGACCTTCTTGTCGCGCAAGGCGTTGGCGTCGGCCGAGACCGGCGGGTCCATGGCCAAGATCGTGATCAACTCCAGCAGATGGTTCTGCACCACATCGCGGAGCGCGCCGACTTCTTCGTAGAAGCCACCCCGCCCTTCCACCCCGAACTTCTCGGTCATGGTGATCTGGACGCTGTGGATGTGATGACGATTCCAGATGGGCTCGAAGAGCGAGTTCGCGAAACGGAAGACGAGCAGGTTCTGGACCGGCTCCTTACCAAGGAAGTGATCGATTCGATAGATCGCCGATTCCGAAAAATGCTCGTGCAGGATCCGGTTGAGCTCGAGCGCAGTGGCAAGGTCGCGGCCGAACGGCTTCTCCACGATCACCCGGGTCTGCTCGTTCAGGCCCACCCGGCCCAAGCCACCAATGACCTCGTCGAACACCGACGGCGGGATCGACAGGTAGAACAACGGATGCTTGCTCCCGACCTCCTTGAGGCGGGTGTCGATGCGCTCGTAGAGGGCCGACTCGCCGTAGCCGCCCCGGACGTACGTCATCGTGTGGAGGAAGTCGTGCATCACCCGGTCGTCGATCGCGATCCCGGATTCGTTGATCGCCGCCGCAGCCCGCTCACGGAGTTGGCCGTCGGACCAGTCGCTGCGGGCGACCCCGATGACGGGCACCCCGAGCCGACCCCGCTCGGCCAGGCTGTACAGCGACGGCAGCAGCTTCTTGTAGGCGAGGTCGCCGGTGACGCCGAACAACACGACCGCGTCCGACCGCATCCCGATCTGACTCATCCGGGTCTCCTCCCTGACGCCAAGCTCGACGGTATCGCACAGATGGTGCGTGATCGTCCGTATCGGCCCGATCTGTCCCGAACCTGAGCCCGGGGTCGCTGTCGGTTCGGTGTCCGGTCGACGTCAGAGCGCTCGCGGCGAGAGCTCGAGGCCGAGATGGGCTGCGGCGCCACGGAGGATCTCGGAGACCTGCTCGTCGTCGTCGTCGGTGATCACGAGCCGGTCGAGATCGTCGGGGTGGATGGCGCCTTCGCCAACCAGGCGGTCCGCGACCCAATCACGAAACCCTTGCCAGTACCGGGTTCCGAAGAGGATTGTCGGGAACTCGGCGATCTTTCCGGTCTGTACGAGCGTCAAGGCCTCAGTGAGCTCGTCCAGCGTTCCGAAGCCACCGGGAGCGTGCACGAAGCCGTAGGAGTACTTCACGAGGATCACCTTGCGGGCGAAGAAGTAGTGGAAGGGCACCGTGTGGTCGCAGTACGGATTTGCTGGTTCGCGGTTGACGTCGATGGTCGCCCCGACCGAGAGGGCGCCGACCTCACGGGCACCGCGGTTGGCCGCTTCCATCAGCCCCGGCCCCCCGCCGGTCATCACGCCCCAACCGTCGGAGCCGATCCGCCCAGCAAGTCGGCGGGTGCTGGCATAGTGCTCGTGGCCCTCGCCGAAGCGAGCCGAGCCGAAGAGGGTCACGCAGGGCGGCAGGAAGTGCAGCGCCCGGAAGCCCCGGATGAACTCCCCGCTGATGCGGAGAACCCGGAGGAACTCCTCAGTTCGGGAATCACGGCCCGAGAGCATGCGGCGTTCGTCGGTTCGACCGCCAGCGCTCGGGCGCGGTGGCGGGGTGACGTTGCCGGCCGGTCCCTGCTCACGCATCACCTGCAGGGTAACCGGGTGCGAGGCCCACCGAGGCGCAGCGGTACCTTGCTCGTCATGCCCGTCTACGCCCTCGGCGACATCGCTCCCCGCATCCACCCCAGCGCGTTCGTCGCCGCCGAAGCCGTCATCATCGGCGACGTCGAGATCGGCGCCGAGGCCACGATCTGGCCGTGCGCGGTGCTGCGGGGCGATGAGAGCCGGATATCGGTCGGTGCCCGCACCTCGATCCAAGACGGCGCGGTGCTGCACTGCACGGCCGAGCTGGCGACGATCGTGGGCGCCGAGTGCGTGATCGGCCATCTCGCACACCTCGAGGGCTGCACGATCGAGGACGGCGCGCTGGTGGGCACAGCCGCCGTCGTGCTCCACGGGGCCGTGGTCAAGACCGGGGCGCTCGTGGGTGCCAACGCCGTGGTCAGGAACCGGATGATCGTGCCCGAGGGAGCGCTGGCGCTCGGGGTCCCGGCCCAGATCCGCGAGAACGCCGCCGACCGGGCCGAGATCATCCACGGCATGCAGAGCTACCTCGCCAAGCGCGAGCGCTACCTGCGGGAGCTTCGACGGATCTCGTGATCTCCGGTGAACCCGAGCGCGCCAACGCGCCCGTCGCATGAAGCGCGAGACTCAACCCTCCAGATCCCACATACGAAGGAGACCCTGATGGCCGACATCGCCAAGTTCGTCGACAAGGAGCACGAGGGCAAGAGCTTCGCCGAGATCGCCGATCTGCCCGTCGAGGCGCTCCAGGGCATCTCGCCGCGTATGGCCGGCCTGCTCGACGAGGCGCTCCACATCAAGACCGTCCGTGATCTGGCTGAGAGCAAGTACGTCGCCTGGGCCCAAGCCATCGTCACGCTGGCCAAGTAAGGCACGACCGCGACCGAGTGGAGCCGATGGATGGCCGAGGACGTCAACGTGCTCCCTGAGCTCGAAGCCGTGCTGCGAAGCCGGCGGGACGATCCGCCCCCCGGCTCGTACACGGCGACGCTCTTCGCCGATCCCGAACGGGCCCAGCGAAAGATCATGGAAGAGGCGTTCGAGCTGTGTCTCGAGCTCGGCCGGGCTCAGATCGACCGTGACCGTACCGCCGAAGAAGCCGCCGATCTCCTGTTCCACACCCTCGTCGGGCTCGTCGGGGTCGGCGTCTCGATCGACGACGTGCTCGCTGTGCTCCACCGGCGCCGGACATGAGCCGAGGAGCACGATGACCGTCGGGGCACGGGTCGCCATCCCGTCGAAGGGACGCCTGCGCGACGACTGCCTGGCGCTCCTCAAGGCTGCCGGATACTCCACGTCGATGTTCCACGGCGCGGGCGCGCGCGCCAACGTCGACGGGTTGGAGTGCATCGAGATGCGGCCCCGCGACGCCGCGGCCGCGCTCGCGGCCGGCGCTCTCGATGCGGCGTTCCTCGCCACCGACATCGTGGGCGAGCACCGCATCGAGACCTACCCGAGTCTGGCGCTGGGTTTCGCCAAGACCGACCTCGTCGTCGCTTCGCGAGCCGACGACGGACGCGCCAACGTCGACGATCTCCGCGGCTGCGTCGTGGCCACCCACCTGCCGGCCACCACCGAGCGCTTCTTCGCAGATCGAGGCGTCACCGTGACCGTCGTCGCCATGGGCGGGTCGCTGGAAGGGGTGTGCGCGGCCGGTCTGGCCGACGCCATCGTCGACCTGCGCGAGACCGGCACCAGCCTCGTCACCAATGGGCTGCGGGCGCTCGAGGTCATCGGCGCCTGCCAGGCCGAGTTCGTGCGCCGCCCATCGAGTGATCTCGCGGTCGGCGAGGTCGTGGCCGTGCTCGACGACCTCGTGCTCCGCCTCGAAGCCGTGCTCGACGCCCGCCGGCACCGGTACGTGATGCTGCACGTGCCCCGCGACCGGGTCGGCGATCTGAGCCAGGTGTTCCCCGGGCTGGCTTCGCCGACCGTGCTCCCCCTCGCCGCCCGCGACGATCTCGTGGCCGTCCACTTCGTCGTGACCCAGAGAGACCTGTGGCAACGCCTCGGCGATCTCCGGGCCTTGGGCGCGACCGGTATCGTCGCCCTCACCCCCGAGGCCCTCCTGACCTGACCTGGCCGGCGGCCGAGCCGTCAGCGGGGCGGCGGAGCCGTGAGGGTCCCGAGGAGCCCGTTCAGGTGCAGCGGAAGCACACCGGCGCCGACCACGGCGGGTATGGCGAACTCGCGTGCCATGACTGCGGTGTGGCCGAGCGGTCCGCCGAACTGCGTGAAGATGCCGCCGACCGCCGCGGTCAGGCCAGGACGATGTCGGCTCGCACGACGCCGCCGCGGTCGTGGCGCACCGTGACCGAGACCGTGGTGCCCTCGGCAGCCCGCACGACCCACTCGACCTTGGCCCGATCCGACGTGGGATCGAGGGTCCCCGAGAAGGCGTCCATGGGCGTGGTCTTCGACGACCGGCCCGAGAGCTGGCCCAGCTCGATCCTCCGATCGCCGCCCACCAGCACCGCACCGTCGGGCACGACGATCTCGGCCTCGATCGGTCGTACCGCCTTGCGTTCCACGGCCTTCTCTGTGACCTTGGTGGGCAGCCAACCGGCGTTCTCGACGACCACCCGCACCTTCCACACCCCGGGGCCGACCGCCGAGACCTCCACCGAACGCTGCCGCAGCAGGGGCGAGATCAACAGGTGGTGGATCATCATGTCGGCGTGTGGGGCGATCTCGGCCTCCAGCATCGAGAACGGCGGGTTGCTCCACGGCTGGAGCAGGGGAAGCCGCCGAGCTCCACCGGTCCGAGCTGCGGATGCTCGACCGGGTACCAGTCGACGAAACCCTCTGTTCCCAAGGCTTCGTCGTTCCACCGCATGATCGCGAGATCGTCGGCGACCGGGTGCTCACGAAACCAGTCGATGGGCTTGTCGTCGGCGATGCCGGCCCGGCGTTTGGGGCTCCAGAACTCGACCGTCCAGGCGAAGACGCCGAGATGGTCGTAGGCCCAGTCGTCGGACGCCCCCGTCTCCACCTGCTTGGGGTGATAGAGGAAGTCATGGAACACCGCCAGCACCGGGTATCCGGTGAGCTCGGTCGCCTTTCGTCCGATCTTGGTGTAGGTCCGGAGATCGGAGGTGGGCATGGTGTCGTCGGCGTGCGCGCTGTACGGACGGAGATAGAGCCCACCGTGGGTGTGGTACGCGACGAACGCCGAGATGTTGCGCCGCTCGGTGATGGCCGCGACCTCGGCCGCGATCTCGGGTTCCGACGTCGGATACGGACCGGCACCCGTCTGATCGCCCTCGGGGCGCCACTCCATGGGGTAGTTGCGGTTGAGATCGAGCCCGAACAGGTCGGGGGCGATGGGGACGAGCGTTCCGTCGTAGCCCTCGATCGTGCCTTCGCGCAGGAGCCGGAAGCACGGGCCGGCGGCGCCGTCGTCCTCGGGGTCGCGTAGCACGAGGAGCCGGGGCTCGTCGGGATGGGCCATCCAGGCCCCGTTAGGATCGGGAACCCGCATGGTGAGGACCCGCCCGTCACCGTCGACGTCACCCTCCACCAAGCCGTCCTGCTGGTCGAGCCGCGGGTAGGGGCGCACCGACGAGCGGACGTACGCAGCACCTGGGCGCATCACGTGTTCGGCGCCGTCGGGATTGAGGCGGGGGAGCACGTAGAAGCAGCGGGTGTCGAGGACCCTCGTCACCCGCTCGTCGTGGCCATGTGTGGTCACGAGGCGCTCGATCAGTTGGAGCGCGGCATGGGAACCCGTCAGCTCGATGGCATGGATGTTGGCCTCCAGCCACAGTGCCGGCTTCTCGGAGTGTGGAGCGGTCGCCGAGTTGGTGACCGTCGCCAGCCACAGCTCACGTCCCTGGAACGACCTCCCGATGCTCTCGACGCTCAGCAACCCGGGGAACTCGGCGGCCAGGTCGTGCAGGAAGCTCCCGAGCTCCTCGTACGAGTAGAAGTGGTCGTAGACCAGACGGGCGCTCATCGGTTCCCTGTCGCATTCATCATTGCGCCGGCGCGCCGAGGAACGAGACGACGGCGTTCACGAGGATGTCGGCCCGCTCCCATTGGAGGAAATGCCCGGCCCCGGGCACGAGGAAGGGTCCGACGTGCACGGGGAAGGCGACCTCGCAGCGACGGTAGAACGATGGCGCGACGACGTGGTCCTCGGGGCCGTACAGGATGAGCGTGGGCGTCGCGTTCGGGCCACGGTTGGCCGGGGGGGCCTCCAACTGGCGATTGCCGAAGGCCGACTCGTAGACCGCGATCGCGGCCCGGAGCCGGGCGGCGTCCTCGAACGGCTCGGCCATCCACTCCACGTCGTCGCGGGTGAAGGCTCCGGGCGCTCCCCACAGGCGGTGTGTGTAGAAGTCGCGGATGTACGACCGGCGCAGCTGGGGCGTGGCCAGCTCGGCGATGAGGCCGTCGGCATCGGTGCCCTGGCGGACGAAGTAGTCGGACTGGGGCCGCTCGGTGACCGGCGGATCGGGCGCGATGCCTGCGGCCTCGTAGAGCTCGGGGAGATGCGGGGCCATGGTGTTGAAGATCACCTGGCGCTCTACGAAGCCCGCGAACCGGGCTGAGAGGTCGGGGAGTACCGCCCCACCGACGTCTCCGCCGACCACGCTGCACGTCTCGTGGCCGAGCACGTCGTGGACCAGGGCATGGGCGTCGAGGCTGTACGCGACGATGTCGTAGTGGCCGTCGGGCGCCAGGCTGCTGTCGCCGTAGCCGCGGAGGTCGGGAACGATCACCTCGAAGCCGGCATCGGCGAGGGGCTGCACGCATCGGGCCCAGATCCGCTTGGTCTCGGGGAATCCGTGCAACAGCACGAGTGGACGGCCGCCCACTCCCTCACGCCAGTAGGCAGCGGTCACGTCGCGCCCCGGGAGCGGCGAGTGGTGGACGGTGAAGTCCGGACGGTCGACAGCAACGGCGCGCTCGATCATGGAGCATGCTGCCACGCCGACGACCGCTCCAAGGCGCTCGCCTGAGCCCGGCCCGTCACCCGAGCGGCCACACCCGCCACGAGACCCGCCCGACGACATCGTCGATCGACACGGCGCCGTACTCTCGAGAGTCGACCGACTCGGCCCGGTTGTCGCCCATCACGAACACCGTGCCCACGGGAACCTCGACCGGGCCGAAGTAAACACCGTCGATGGTCTCCTGGTCGACGTAGGCCTCACTCCTCGCCACCCCGTTGACGACGAGCACCCCGTCCTCGATACCCACCTCGTCGCCCCCGACGGCCACGACGCGCTTGACGACCAGCCCAGCATCGTCGGGCGCTTCCAAGACGATCACGTCACCCGAGCGGGGATCGTGGACCCTGTAGGCCAGCTTGTTCACGATGATCCGATCGCCGTCATCGAGCGTCGGCGCCATGCTCGAAGACTGCACCCGCACGGGCTCGGCGACGAACATCCAGCACACCAGCGCGCCGGCTGCGAGGACAAGTCCGAGAACCGTGCGCAGGCGAAGCGGCCACCGACGGGTCCGAAGATGAAGATCGCCCGCCGGGCCCGGGCGCACCGCGCCGGCGCCGACACGGCCTTCAGCGTCGATGTCCGCGCAGCCGTCGATGTCCGAGAGCGCGTCGGCGTCCTTGAGGGAGTCGGCGACGGCGAGAGCTTCCGTCGGGGCTTCGGCTGTCAACCCAGGCCGCCGAGCAGCCAGAGCGCCCAGGCCCCGAGCCCGAGCGCCCCCAGGAGATTCACGACGCGCCGGCGCAACATGAGCGGCAACAGGGTGATGAAGGCGCCGATGGTGACGAGCTCGCCAACCGTCGCCGCGATCGCGGCCGGTCCGGCCGTCTCGGCGTCGTGACCCCCACCGTGACCGTCGTCTCCGGCCGGACCGATGTCGATGCCCCGGGTGTGGGCGACGAAGTAGACGGCGACGATCGCCAGCGAGCCCAGGATCCCGACCATCGCCGACGATGTCCCCGGTCGGCGGAGCACCCAGCCGGCCAATCCGATCTGGCCCACGCCGACGGCGATCATGAACACCCCGAACACCCACCAGTGGCCCAGGTGCTCGGGGGCCACGACGAGGTGGACGAGCCCGGCATAGGCCGACGTGAAGGCTCCGAGCGCCACGGCCCGTCTCGATGCGGAGCACTTCGCGGCGACGGCCGGGGGTGCGCCAACGGCGGGAGAGCCCACCGGCTGGATCTCGGTCTCGATGCTCATCGAACAGCCCTTTGATCAGGGAGCGGGAGGGGTGCCCCACACTGCGGGCGCGCTCGTGATGGGGTCGTCTCCGCCGGTTCCGACCTCGTATTGGGTCATCATGTCGTGGTCTTCGTGCACGACGTTGTGGCAGTGCACCAGGTATCGACCGCGGTGGGGGCCGAAACGGGCGATTACGCGGATCGTCTCGTTCTCGCCGAGATACACGGTGTCCTTCGGGCCCCGTTCGTGAGCCCGCGGAGGCTTGCCGTTGCGGTCGAGGATCTTGAAGTCGACGAGGTGGAGGTGCAACGGGTGGAACCAACCGCCGCTCGAATTCTGGAGCGTCCAGATCTCGACGTCGTTCAGCTGGGGGTTGGCGAACACCTTCCTGAACCTGCTGGCCACGATGTCGTCCCAGATCACATCACTGATCGTCCACTGGCCGCCACCGCGATCGAGCTTCATCGATCGCCGGGCCACCGCCAGGGCCGGATCGAGGGCCATCACGGGGTTGTTCGGGTCGAGCACCGAGGGGATCGAGTTACCCTCCGTGCTCGAGGGCTCATCGACGACGTCGAAGGCCATGACCTTGTCGGTATCGGGATAGTCGACGTTGTTCTTGTTGCTCAGGTTGCGCAGCACGACTCGTCGCCCGATCGGATACTTGGCGAAGTCGATGATCACCTCGTAACGCTCCGCCGTGCTGGCGGGGAGTCTGGTGACGGGCTGAGGGGCCGCCATCAAGCCGCCGTCGGTGGCGATCACGGTGAGCGGATCACCCGTGTCGAGGGCCAGCCGGTACGAGCGCGACAAGCTGGCGATCAGGATCCGGAACCGGTACTTGCGCCGCTCCACCCGCATCACCGGCCACGGCCGACCGTTGACGAGGATGACGTCGCCCATCAGGCCCGACTCGTCATCGTCGTCGAAGAGGAGGCTGCCGTCGCTGGCGAAGAGCGCGTCCTGGATCATCAGGGGCACGTCATAGCGGCCCTGGGGGATCGCCAGCCCCTGCTCGAGCGGGTCTCGCACGAGGTACATGCCGGCCAGGCCCATGTACACGTTCGGGGCCGTGTGGTGGACGGCGTGATCGTGGTACCAGATCGTGCGGCCGTTGGGCACGTCGTTGTAGACGTAGTCCTTCCACTGCCCGGGGAGCGTCAGGTCGTTGGCGTACCCGTCGTACTGGGGACGGGACGGCGCGCCGTGAAGATGGGTCGACGTCGACGGGAGGTAGCCCAGAGTGGGATGCGTCGCCGGTAAGGCGTTGGCCATGCGCACAACGACCCGTCGACCCTGCTGAGCCTCGATCGTGGGCCCGGGTACGAGGCCGTTGTACCCCCACACCGGCGTGTCGAACCCGGGGATGATCTGGGCCGTTGCCGGGCGCTGGGTGATCGAGTAGTAGTCGGTCGTCGCGTCGACACGAGACGGTGCCAGTACCTGCAGCGCCGCGAAGGGCACCGTGAAAGGCTCAGGGAGGCGGCTCTCGGAAATCCGACCGGGCCCGTCGTCGGCGCGAACCATCCGCCGGACGGGCAACGCGATCGCCGCCGACCCCGCCAGCCCCAACTTGAGCATCTCGCGCCGAGTCAGTGTCATGAGGCGATCGAGGTTCGGGTTCCGGCGAGATGCCCGACACCGCCAGCGGCACGGTGGCGGTGTCGTCCCCGATGCGCACCCCGTATCCGGTCGTGCCGCAGCCACAAGCGATCGCCGCGGAACACCAGCACGAATGCGACCAGCACGAGGTTCGTGATCAACAGCACGACGGCGGCGTACTTCACGGCCCGCACATGCACGGCGAGCGTGGAGCGCTTCGCCTCACAGAGCGCAGAACATGTTGAACCCGACGCCAGATCGAGCGTTGCGGGGTGGGTGCTGCTCGGATGTGAATGCACCGAATGCACCGAATGCACGCGTTCCAGCTCACGTGACTGGAGGTGGTAGTCGTACGTCGAGCTGGCTGCCACCTCGGCGACCCCGACGGCGCTCGTGATCCCGATGACGAGTAGCGCGGCGACGGCCAGCTTGACCGGCGTTCGCCGGCTCTGCCCGACCCAGCGACGTGCGGCCACGAGGGCAACCGTCACCGCTAGGACGTACAGCGGGAGCATCAACGTCGAGCTACGAAGCCAGTACGCAAACGGCGAACCGGTGCGCTCGATAGCACCGATCGCACCGTGTAGGGACGTGGCGATGAAGCCGTCGCCAAAGGAGATCACGAAAGCCAGGATTGCGATCGTCGCCCATGAGAGCCGTGGTGAGCTCCGGTTCATTATCTTGGAACTCCTCGTCTGGAAATGAACCAACATCTACGGCACGATCTCCCAGCCGAACATCATGGCGTGGTCCTCGTGCGCGAGGTTGTGGCAATGGCCAACATAGGGACCGATGAAGTCTCGGAAGTATCGGCCGATGATCACCGACTCACCGGGATCCAACGCCACGAGATCCTCCTTGGAGATGTCGTCGGGGTGCGCCGCGTCACCCGGTTTCACGACCTTCCCGTTGCGCATGAGCGTGCGATGCTCCTCCATGTGCAGGTGGAATGGATGCACCCACCCGCCACCACCGTTGCGCAGCTCCCAGAGGTTGTAGCTCCCCATCCGCTGCTGTGCGAGCGGCGACCTGCCTGCGGGATTCCTCAGGCTCGTCGCCACTTGTGCCGGATCGAATGGCTTGCCGTTGATCAGCCACTCGATCTCACCACCCAGGCTGCCGCGCTTCACCTCGAAGATCGTGCGATTGTCGAGCATCGATTGCCAGTTCGCTGGTACATCCGGCAGGGGGCGAAGCGCGGTGGGGATCTGGCTGTCATCTGGGGCGTCGTCGCCGATCACGATCTTCAGGACCGGTATCTTGTAGTTCGGGTCCGGAAGGGATCTCGACGAGTTCGTCCACATGCGTCCGTCGGGCATCTTCATCACGTTGGTCAGGTAGATCACGTCGCCCTTCGTGGTCGGCGTGCCATCCTGATATTTCGTGAAATCGACGATGAACTCGCGGCGTTTGGCGGGCCAGAGCTCGAACGAGTCGCGTGTTATCGGGAACGGGATGAGGCCACCGTCAGTGGCAATCTGGGTGAACTGCATGCACTGCTGCGCGTCGGGGATGCGGTACTGACCCTGGAGCTCGGTTCCCGTGTAGCCGAGCGACGTGGCCGTCTTCGGCCCCTGTGTCGAGCTCATCAGCTTGAACTCGTAAATACGGGCGACGGACGCGTCGAGGAACCGGAAGCGGTACTTGCGCCGCTTGACCTCCAGCACCGGGTAAGCCGTCCCGTTGACCGTGAAGATGTCACCCACGAAGCCGTGGTTGGGGAAGTGCTTGTAGAACGTCTTGCCCCACCACTCCGGATGGGTGCGCGGGTTCTTCGCCTCGGGGTACTCGCCCATCCCGTCGTGGATGTCCAGGTGCTTGGTGACCCCGTCGTCGAGGCGGCAGTCGTAGATCGCCAGCGGGATGTCGTACTCGACGTCGAACGACCCGTCCGGGTTGTTCGTTCGGACGCCGGGTAACCGGTAGCCCATTGTCTCGTCGCCCGCGTCCAGGTTCTGCGCGGGATCATAGATCGGGTACAGGCCAACCATGCCCTTGTAGACGTTGGCGCCAGTGTGGTCCATGGTGTGGTCGTGCATCCAGAAGAAGCTCTGCTTCTCGCGGGAATCGCCACCCGCGGGCCAGTTGAGATAGAGGTTGTCGACCCACATCTGGGGGGCGTACCCGCGATCCCGTGGGCCGTAGTTCATGGCGTAGTGCGGGTTGCCGTCGCTCTCGGGAGCCGTGTGCCCGTTGTGGAGGTGGGTCAGGAATGACCAGTCGGGCGAGCCGAAGTCCTGGCGGTCGAGGTCGAGGGGGTTCTCATCCAACTCGTTCTGGAACCGGAGCAGCACGGGCTTGCCGTACTCGGCGTTGATCATGGGGCCGGGGAAGGTCCCATTGAATCCATAGATCGTGCTGGGTGGCAGCGCCCGTCGCGTCCCCGCGGGATATCTCTTGCCGGTCGCGTCGAACGAGATCGACGGGAGCCCCTTCGAGTCGATCGGGAGTACCTGAGACGTGGTGAACGCATGCGTGTTCACCTGCACCTTGATCTGGTACACGATCGGGTCGGGATAACCAACGGTGCTCGGCCAGATCTGATGCCTGTCGTTGCCGTATGCCGATTGCTGGCCGTTTCCGGGTCCCGGCGGTGTCTTCCAGGAGCTGTACTCCGACATCGGGGTGGGCGCCAGTGCCCTGGGAATGGGCAGCTCGTCCTGGAAGGGCGACACGATCAGGGGGCTCGTGGGGAAGAGCTCCTTGTACAGAGTATCGGCCCACGCGATCGAGGCCGCGTCGAACACTCCGTTGGCGGACAACAGGCCCCTACGGCGTAGGTCCGGCACGATCAGGGACCCGGCACTCCCGAGCGCGAGCGCCGCAGCCCCCGCCACGCCGAGCTTCAGGAGGGCTCGGCGCGGAATCGTGCCCTCACTTTCGGATTCCAAGATGTCGCCTTCGAGCTCGTCAGTCATGTGACCGCTCCTCGCTCGTCACCTATCTCGAATGGTCCAGGGCGCGAACCCGGCCCTCGGATGGGACTCCCACCAACGTTGCGTAGGCGAACGTACAAATGGGACCTTTGAGCAGCCTTTTGGCATCCCCGCGAATCGGGCGAAGCGCGGTGAGGGACCAAACCTCATGGGGCAGGGGGCGAGCCCCACTTGGGAAGAGCGGCCCGGATGGGGTCGGGTCCGCCGGTGCCCACCTCGAACTGGGTCATCATGTCGTGGTCTTCATGGACCATGTTGTGGCAGTGGATCATGTACTTCCCGAGGTGCGGGCCGAAGCGCATGATCAGCCGTACCGTCTCGTTCTCGCCGACGTAGACAACATCCTTGGGGCCCAGCTCCTGGGGCAGCGGGGGCAAGCCGTTGCGGTCGAGGATCTTGAAGTCGACGAGATGGATGTGCAGCGGGTGGAACCAGCCGCCACTCGCGTTCTCGATCGTCCAGATCTCGATGTCGTTCAGCTTGGGGTTGGCCATCACCTTCTTGTATCCGCTGGCGACCACGTCAGCCCACGATGTGCCGTTGATCGTCCACTGGCCCTTGGAGCGGTCGAGCTTCATGGTTCGACGGGCGACGGCTTGGGCCGGTTGGAGGGCCATGACCGGGTTGTTCGGGTCGAGCACCGCCGGGATCTCGTTGTTCGCTGAGCTCGACGACGGTGCAACGACATCGAAGGCCATGACCTTGTCGGTGTGGGTGTAGGAGATGTTGTTGTCGTCGCTGTCGCTGCGAGGGAGGTTGCGCATCACGACCCGCTGGCCGATCGGGATGTTGGCGAAGTCGATGATCACCTCGTAGCGCTCGGCCATGCCCGTCCGCAGCACACTGACAGGCTGCGGTACCGGCATGAACCCGCCATCGCCGGCGATCACCGTCATCATCTGGCCGCTGTCGAGCTTCAACCGGTACGAGCGCGACATGCTCCCGACCAGGATCCTGAACCGGTACTTGCGCTGCTCGACCTGCATCACGGGCCACGGGCGGCCGTTCACGAGGATGACGTCGCCCATGATGCCCGAATGATCGTGGTCGTCACCGATGAGTTGCCCGTCGGTGGCGAACATGGCGTCGTGGATCATCAACGGGATGTCGTAGTTCCCCTTGGGGATCGGCAACGACACCTCGAGGGGATCGTGCAGCCGGTAGAACGCCGCCAGCCCCATGTAGGCGTTCTCAGCCGTGTGGTGCACCCCGTGATCGTGGTACCAGAGCGTACGGGCACTCTCGGTGTTGGAATAGCGATAATCCTTGTACTGTCCCGGCCGGGTGATGTCGCTGGCGTAGCCGTCGAACTGCGGCAACGACGGCGAGCCGTGGAGGTGCGTCGAGGTCCAGGGCTGGTACCCGGCGATGGGGTGACGGTCCGGGAGCTTGTTGACCTGGCGGATGAGCACCTGGCGACCCTGCTGCACGTCGATCGTCGGGCCGGGGACGATGCCGTTGTAACCCCAGACGGGCGTGTTGATGCCCGGGAGGATCTGAACCGTCGACTGCTTCTGCGTGAGCATGTAGTAGTCGGTGGTGGCGTCGGTTCGGTGCGGGGTGATGACCGGCGGGACCGCGAACGGGACGGTGAACGGCGCCGGCAAGCTGCTCTCGGCGATCCGGGTCTGGGCCACAGCGCCGCTCACCACTCGCTGGAGCGGCAGCGCCACCGCCGCCGACCCGGCAATCCCCAACTTCAACATCTCGCGCCGTGTGAGCGCCATTCCCCACCCCTGGAGTTCGGTTCGAACAGTCCCGGGATCGTAGAAGGGCGACCTGTTGAAAACCTTTTGACAATTCGTCGATACGGGTCGAAACGCCGCGAAGCGCAGTGGCCCCGGAGCGATCTCGGGTCTTTGCCCAAACCTCGGACCCTCCTCGCGTTCACGCGAAGGTGCGGACCGGTGGCCCGCCCGAGCTGAACTGCTCAAGCGAGGCCCTGAGCCGGTCGAATCTCCGAGGAGGAGATCAGTCCACGCCAGGCGGCATGGTTCGTCGCGGCGGGACCGATCACGGGTGCGGCCAGGGAGAGCGCAATGAAGATCGAGGCGGTCTGCCCCCGCTGCAGCGGGTCGGCGCCGTTGCTCGAGAACAAATGCCCCGAGTGCCAAGCGTCGCTCATGACAGCGTGTCGCCGATGTCGTGCCGCCGTCCACCTGGCCGAGGGGGTGTGCTGGAACTGTCGGGTCGAGCACCCGGCTGCCGGTCACCCGTCATCGCTACGCGATGGCGAGCCCGTACCCGACGTCGACCCGAGCGGCGAAACCGGAGCCGATGGTGGGAGCTCCGACGCCGAGCAGTCCGCGCGCGGCCGCAAGCACCGGAACGGACGGGCGACAGGCGCCGCCCGCACCGACGCCGCGCTGCCAGCCTTCCTCTCGTCGTCCACGGCGCGCTCCGGCGCTTCCCGCTCGGCCGTGAAGATCCTGACGGTGCTGGCGCTCGCCGCCGGTGCGGGCAGCGCCTTCTTGGTCACCCAGGGACGCGACGGCGGCCCGTCAGCGGACGGTCGAGAGACGACATCGGCCGAGGAGCCCAGGTGGGACCCCCGCGTCACCGATCTCGTCGCCTTCGTCGAGAACGAGGTCGGGCTCGAGTTCCGGGAACCCGTGACCGTGGTCTTCGACGATCCCGAGTTCGTCGCGCATCGCGACAACGACCTGCTCGTCGCAGCACTCGACGCGTCGGGCGCCGTGTGGAGCTCGGTCGGGGCGGCAGCGGGGGTCCACGACGACGCGCCGACGGCCTCATTGGCTTCCGTCGTCGCCAGCCGGGTGGCCTACGACAACGGCGAGCGAGTCGTGTACATCTCGGCGACGGGAGCCGGGACCGACGTCCGCGCGGAGCTCGTGGGCCAGCTCACGGTGGCGCTGCTGGCCCAGCACCTCGACGTGAGCGCCCCGGAAGCCGCTGAGCTCGAGGCCGTCACGGGCTGGGCGGCGCGGATCGCGTCGGCGCGCAGCGCGATCGTCGATCGATACGTCGCCGAGCTGGTCGGGGTCGAGCGCGATGAACACGCCACGGCGCAGCACGACGAGGTGGCCACCCGGCGTCTGCTCCTGGACACGCAGGGCTTCGGCGCGGCGTCGTATCTCCTGGGCACGACGGCGCATGACGGTTGGCTGGCCTTGGAGCTCAGGGACCGGGGAGGTGACGATCTCTCCGTCGGCGAGCTCTTCGCCGTTGCCGCGCCCGGCGAGATCGAGCTGCTCTCCCCGGGCCGGACCAACACCCGTCCGTCCATCGAATCGCCTTCGCCGGCCAGCGGGTTCGACGTGGTGGCCCAGGGCCGACTCGGGGCGTTGCACCTGCTGGTGCTCCTCGGTGAACGCCTCGACTTCGACCCCAGCCTCGCCGCCGCGGCCGAGTGGCGCAACGATCGGTATCTCGTGAGTCGCACCTCCGAGCAGGTCTGCCTCGATCTCACGGTCGCCCTCGACGCGGCAACGGCCCCTGGGGTCGTGCTCGACGTGTTCGAGCGCTGGGCGGCGGGTCTGCCGAACGCCACGGTGGTCTCGAAGCCCGCGTCGATCTCGTTGCACACCTGCTCGGCCGCGACCATCGACACCCCGTCAGCCGCGACCACGACGGGGATCGCTCCCTCGGGGGCCGTTCAATCGACGACGACGACGACAGCGATGCTGGAGGCGACCGGCGCGGCGACGAACTCGCAGACCACCAGGACCGAGCGGTGGTCGGCCGGGCTCGTCCAGATGGCCCGGGCGCAGGCGCTGGGCGCGGTGATCACCCTCGGGGTCGACGCCGACGCGGGGTTCTGCGTTGTCGACAGCATGCGGGCGCAACTCGGAAACGACGGCCTGGTCGACGCTGCGGTGGCCGAGACGACGACCGGCTCGATGCTCGACACGCCGACCTTCGCGCAAGCCGTGGCGGCATGCGCTGGCTACTACCCGGCGCTGAACTCCCTCTACCCCGCGCAGAACGCCGTCGGGAGCGTGGCGGACGCGGCCCCATGAGGGTCGATCCGAGCTGCCCGCGCTGCGGCAAGCCCGCACCCCTGCTCGACAACAACTGCCCGTCGTGTCGAGCGTCGCTGATGACCACCTGCTTCGCGTGCGGAAGCAGGGTGCACTTCGCCGAGCCGAGCTGTTGGAGCTGTCGGGTGGCCGAGCCGGGTTCCGACACCGGCGACCAGGCCAGGAACCCCACCGACCGATCGGCCGCGACGGTCGGCCGTGGAGCGCTCGGGGCCGCCCTGGGTCGACCCTCGCTGGATCATGCCGGCCCCGTCGATCTCCACGCCGAGAACGTCGACCTCGACGACAAGCTCGTGTGGGAGCTCGAGCCGGAGGTCGACTCGTCGGAGCTGGGCGGCGGTCGCGAGGTCGCGACACGAGCCACGAGAAGGGCCGAGGCGGCCGAGGCGGTGACGCTGCAAGCCATCCTCAGCTCTTCGTCGTCGGCCACGTTTCGCGTGCTCCTCGCCCTGGCGACGGTGTCGGTGATCGGCGTCGTCTATCTCGCCATCGGACGACAGCCCGTGTCGGGCGACCAGGTGCCGAGCAACCTCGCCACCCTGGCACCCATCGAGATCGAATGGGATGGCCGCATCGCGTCGATCGCCCGGGCCGTCGAGAACACCCGGGGCCTGACGTTCCAGTTCCCCGTCGACGTCGAGGTCCTCACCGAGATCGAGTTCGATCAAAGAGTCGACCAGGGCTGGGCGACCGATGACGCCGACGATGGGGCCGACCCCCCGGTCGAGACGCCCGGAACCGTCGCGGCAACCGAGCGGTCGGCTCGGGCCTGGGATGCGGTCCTGTTGACGGCAGGCCTGCTCCCCCCGACCGTCTCTCCGTCCAAGGCAACCCCCGCAACGGATACGCCGACCGGGCCGACGACGGATACGACCTCGACCGCCGAGACGCCGGGATCTCGGATCGGGGCCCGATCGCTCAGATCGACGACCGGCGAGGCTGCCACCGTCCTCCCGTCCCTCGCGGCGGCGCGCTACGACGTCACCGTCGACACGCTGTATCTGCGGGGCGAGACGGTGACGCCACTCGGGCGCATTGCGATCGGTCGCCAGCTCCTGGTCGCGCTGGTCGATCAGCACAGCGACATCGGCGACGGCGGGTTCGCCGTCGACGAGGCGGTGGCCCGTCGTTCCCTGATCGAGGGCGACGCCGACCGCATCACCGCGGCGCTGCTCGCCGACATGTCGGTGAGCGATCGTTCCGCGCTCGAGCAGGAGATCGGTGACCGGATCGGCATGGACATCGATCCCGAGAGCGCAGAGCTGGCGATCCTCATGGCCCCCGAACCTGCACGCGGGCCGTCTGACGCTCTGGTCGCAGCCCACGAGGCACCCTTCAGGCTGGGATCGGACTGGCTCGGTCTGGTGCTCGAAGCCGAGGGACGCGACGCCCTGTCGGCGTTCTACGCCGATCCTCCCGATTCGACAGATCATCTGCTGTTCCCCCTGGACGCCCTGGTCGGCCACGAGGCTCGTCGAGTCGACGTTCCGACGCCCGGTCCCGGTGAGATCCCGCTCGCGTCCGGCCGGCTCGGCGTGTTGCACCTGCTCCTGCTGATCGGCGAGCGGACCAACTTCCAGCAGGCCTGGACCGCGGTCACCGGCACCGACGGCGACGTGTATCTGCTCACCAGGCGCGGTTCGGAGACCTGCCTCAGGGTCTCGGTCGCCGGCCGAACGCTCAAGGATCTCGACGAGGTCGACGACGCGTTCAGGGTCTGGGCCGAGACCGTTCCCGGGGCCGACATCGAGCTGCAGAACGATGTCGTCACGCTGGGCCTGTGCAACGAGACGGGGCTGGCCCCCACGGTTCGGGAGGAGCAGACCTCCACCTGGGATGCCCTGGTCGCCCGAGCCGGCCTCGTCGCCTCCACCCAGGCCGTCGAGCGGATCGATCGCGCCGGTGCCGAGTGCATCGTCGACCTGGTTCGCGATGCGGTCGGCATCGACGAGCTCGCGGCCGCGGTCGCCGGGCAGCCGTCGGCCGACTTCGAGGAGAGCATGAGCCTGGCGCTCGAGGTCTGCTCGACGGTCTCGAACCCGACGACGACCACGGTCCCAGCGACGACGAGTGCACCGACCGCGAGCACCTCGAGCCCTGCCGGGTGAGCACGCTCGATCGCTCGTACGCTCGGGCCCGGCGTCTCGCGACAGGAGGACCGATGCGACGGAGCTCATTCTTGGTCAACGGGCTCCCGGTGGCGCTCGTCCTGATGCTCATGGCTGCCGGCTGCGCCGACGACTCCACGTCTCGAGGAGCCGAGCCCGAGACCACCGCCAGCTCGCCCGGGGCGTCGAGCGGGATCGCGCTCGCATGGGAGCCGTGTCCCGAAGGCGACAACGGCGAGAGCGACGACTTCGACTGTGCCACGCTCCTCGTGCCGGTCGACTACGCCGATCCCGACGGGCCCGAGATCGAGATCGCCGTGACCCGGCGGCCGGCCGAGGACGAGGGTCGGCGCGTCGGCTCCCTGGTGATCAACTTCGGCGGTCCGGGAGCGCCCGGCGTCGAGTTCCTCAGGTCGGGCTTCGAGTCGTTGCCCGAGGCGGTACAGGACCGCTTCGACCTCGTCAGCTTCGACCCGCGGGGCGTGGGGCAGAGCACCGCCATCGAGTGCGCGGACGACACGGCGACCTCCGCCGCCTTCGACGGCGATCCCGACACCCCCCAGGAGATCGAGCGGGTCTGGGCGCTCCACGACGAGTTCGTGACCGCCTGCCAGCGCAACGCCGGAGAGCTGCTGTCCAGCGTGGGCACCAACAACGCCGCCCGCGACCTCGACCGGATCCGCGAAGCGATCGGCGACGAGAGGCTCACGTACCTGGGATACTCCTACGGGACCTCCTTGGGCTACGCCTATGCCGTCTTGTTCCCCGCCCGTGTCCGGGCGCTGGTGCTCGACGGGGTCGTCGATCCGCAGCTCGAGGCGGCCGACTCGGTGAGCCAGGACGCCGCCAGCTTCGAGGAGGCCACCGGGGCCTTCTTCGCCGCGTGTGAGAGCCGGAGATCGTGCCCGATCGGCCCCGATCCCCGGGCGGTGATGGAGCGCGTCCTCGCCCGCCTCGAGGATGGCGAGACCCTGCCCACCGACGCCGAGCTGCTCGAGGAAGACGGCCGCCTCCTGCACCTGGGCGAGGCCCAGATCG
Organism: Actinomycetota bacterium; assembly: GCA_009886115.1. Classification (GTDB taxonomy): domain Bacteria; phylum Actinomycetota; class Acidimicrobiia; order IMCC26256; family VFJJ01; genus VFJJ01. The sequence continues at coordinate 8,636 of VFJJ01000197.1, read as the reverse complement.
GCATCCTCCGCGCCCTCTACGACAGCGAGTCCGGGTGGGACTACCTCGAGCTCGGTCTCGACGCAGCCGACGGTGGCGACGGCACGATCCTGCTCGCTCTGTCGGACGACTTCACCGACTACCAAGGTGACGGCGTGTACGGGAATCTGAGCGACGCCAACGTGGCGATCAACTGCGCCGACAGCGACGAGCGGCCGTCATACGACGACGCGGAACGCCTGGCCGATGAGCTGGCCGTTCGGTACCCGGTCTGGGGCCGTTTCATCGGGCTCGGGCTGGCCTCGTGCACCGGTTGGCCGACGGCAGCCGATCCCATTCCGAGCACCGAGACCGTGCCCGGCGCGCCGCCGATCCTGCTCGTGGGCACGACCGGCGACCCTGCCACGCCGTACGAGGGCGCCGTGGCCCTGGCCGAGCAGCTCGCCTCGGGCGTGCTGTTGACCTATGAGGGCGAGGGTCACACGGCCTACGGCGGCAAGAGCGACTGCATCGACGATGCCGTCGACGCCTACCTGATCGACCTCGAGGCCCCGGCCGACGGAACGGTCTGCTGAGCCTGACGCCCACCCGCCGAACCTCCCGTTCTTTGCGTCCACGGCCACGCCGGGCGCGGTTTCAGACGCAAAGAACGTGGAACTAGCGGTGCCGGCGCCAGAACGCGTGGTGATCGGCATCGTCTCGACCCGGGTCGACGTGGATGGTCTCGTCGAGCACCAGGCAGGGACGACCGGCGGCAGCGATGGCACCGGGCCAGGCCGCAAGCCCGTCATGGTTCGGGTTGCCCGTGCGGGCGAAGGCGATCCAGGCGTCCTGCATCGCCCGGGTGAGGCGGTCGACGGCCGCTCCCTCACCGGTGAAGACGGCCGTCCCGGGCACGTCGTGGGTGTCGAACACGAACGGGAGCTCCAAGGCGTGACAGGCCCCGAGCATGCCTCCCATGGCCGGCGACGGCCACGCGAACTCGTAGCGGTACGTGTGCGCGCTGTGGACGGCTTGCGCTTCGAGCAGCTGGAGCGCCGGTACCCGGAATCCCCAGTCGGTCCGCAGCTCCAGGAGCCGTTGCCAGGGTGTGGCCGCGGGATGGGCGTCGACGTAGGCGGCCGCCAGTTCGGCGCCGTGTCCGGGGTAGAGGGCTTCGCAGCGCTCCACGAAGCGGACGTCGTCGAGACGGTTGAGGTCGGGGTCGAGGAACTGGAACAGGTTCCATTCGTTGCGGTTCGAGCCCGCGAGGAGAGCGACGCCTGCGGCGCTCCCCGCACGGATCGCATCGAGCGGGTGCGCGGGCAGCAGATCGCCGTCGACCACGGGGCAGAACGCCAGGTGATGGGCGTCGGCGTCCGACCAGGTTCGGAGCTCCATCTCGAGCTGCACCTCGAGCAGCCGTTCGACGGGCATGTCGCGCAAGCGGCTCGCCGAGGAAGCGTCGAGGTCGAGCGCATGCAGCATCCGATCGACCACCTCGCCCGCATGGGCAGCCGGAGCCACATGATGGGCGGCGCCGCTCTGGGCGATCGCCCGGTGGAACAGCCCTCGGGCGCTCGGGATGCCCAGCAGGGCGCTCACCGACATGGCCCCGGCCGACTCCCCGAAGATCGTCACGTTGGCTGGATCACCCCCGAAGGAGGTCACGTTGTCGCGGACCCACCGCAACGCCGCGACCTGATCGTGCAGCCCGGCGTTGGCCACCGCTGCGTCGACGAGCGCTCCCTGGCCGGCGCCCGCCAGCGCGGCGAAGCCGAAGATACCCAACCGGTAGTTGACGGTCACGACAACGACATCGCCCCGCCGCGCGAGCTTGGAGCCCTCGTACCACGGCTCGGCGCCCGAGCCGATCGTGAACGCGCCGCCGTGGACCCACACCATCACGGGGCGCTTCGCTGCGGGATCGCACCCCGGCGTCCAGACGTTGAGCGAGAGGCAGTCCTCGCTCAGCTCCCCGGTGCCCATCCCCGGCAGGAGCTGAGCCAACCACGGGATCTGGCGTTGCTGGGCTGCGGGGCCGAACTCGACGGCAGCGCGAACACCCGCCCACGGCGTCGGCGGCGTCGGCAGGCGGAATCGCTGGGCCCCCGCGGCCGATCCGCCGTAGGGCACCCCCCGGAAGACGGTGATGCCGTTCGAGGTCGCGGCGCCGGCGATCCGGCCCGCGACGGTCTCGACGATCGGGCCGGCGGTCGCGCTCATGGCCAACAGTGTGGCGCGCTCGTATCCTGCGCTGCGATCGGCGCGCTCATCCCGGCTGAGCCGGCGATGCCACGACGCACTCGAGCGCGACGGCTGCTCACGACCCCGCAGCCCCGACGACACAGCGGCTCAGGAGGCCACCATGTTGAGCACGATGCAGGACTTCCCCCTCTCGGTGCAGATGATCCTCCGCCACGGCCGTCGGGTGCATGCGACCAGCGAGGTGATCACCTTCGAGGGCGACCACTGCCGGCGGGCGAGCTTCGCTCAGGTCGGCGATCGGGCCGAGCGGCTGGCCGGGGCGCTGGCGACACTGGGGATGAACCCCGGCGACCGGGTCGGCACGTTCATGTGGAACAACCAGGAGCACGTCGAGGCCTACCTGGCGGTCCCCTCGATGGGCGCTGTGCTGCACACGCTCAACATCAGGCTGTTCCCCGAGCAACTCGCCTACGTGGCCAACCACGCGCACGACCGCGTCGTCATCGCCAACGGGTCGATCCTGCCTCTGCTCGCCCGGGTGAAAGACGAGCTCACGACCGTCGAGCACATCATCGTCACCGGCCCCGGCGACCGAGCCGTGCTCGACGGCGGCCCGGGCTACGAGGTGCACGACTACGAGGCGCTCCTCGAAGCGGCCCCGCCCAGCTACCCGTGGCCCGACATCGACGAACGCTCGGCCTGCGCCATGTGCTACACGAGCGGCACCACCGGCAACCCCAAGGGTGTGGCCTACAGCCATCGCTCGGCCTGGCTCCACTCGCTGGCGATCACCTCGGCAGCGGTGCTGGGGGTCTGCGAGACCGACACGCTGTTGACCATCGTGCCGATGTTCCACGCCAACGCCTGGGGGATGCCCTACGCGGCGTTCATGGCCGGTGCCGACCTGCTCATGCCCCAGCAGTACCTCCAGGCCGAGCCGCTCACTCGCCTCATCGCGGCCGAGCGCCCCACGTTCTCGGGCGCTGTCCCCACGATCTGGGCCGACATCGTGCGCTTCGGCGAGAGCAACGAGATCGACCTCTCGTCACTTCGAATGGTCATGTGCGGCGGGTCGGCCGTCCCCCGTTCGCTCATGGAGAAGCTCGAGCAACGCTTCGGCGTGAGGATGATCCAGGGCTGGGGCATGACCGAGACCAGCCCGCTCGCCGCCATGGGCCATCCCCCGAAGGATGCCGCGACCGACGCCGAGTCGCAGATGGCCTGGCGGGTGCGCACGGGTCGCGTCATCCCCGGCGTCGAGCTTCGGATCTGCGACGACGACGGCAACGAGCTGCCGTGGGACGGTGAGAGCGTCGGCGAGATCGAGGTACGAGGCCCGTGGGTGACGGCGTCGTACCACCTCGACCCCGACCCCGGGAAGTTCCACGACGGGTGGCTGCGCACGGGCGACATCGCCAACGTCGACGACCATGGCTTCGTGCAGATCACCGACCGGGCCAAGGACGTCGTGAAGTCCGGCGGCGAGTGGATCTCGACCGTCGAGCTCGAGAACCTGATCATGGCCCATCCCGACGTGGTCGAGGCCTCGGTGATCGGGGTGCCCGACGAACGGTGGGACGAGCGCCCGATGGCCTGTGTCGTGCTGCGCGAGGGGGTCACCGCCGGTGCGGCCACCGCAGCAGCGCTGTCGGCGTTCCTGGCGCCCCAGGTGGCCCGGTGGTGGCTGCCCGAGCGGTGGGCGTTCATCGCCGAGGTGCCCAAGACCTCCGTCGGCAAGTTCGACAAGAAGGTGCTGCGGGCCCGTCATGCCGCCAGCGAGATCGTCCCCGAGCTCGTCGGCCCGGCCGGCGGCACCTGAGCTCGAGAGGGCACTCGAGGAGAATCGAGGAGGAATCGGCGAGCGGTGGATCACACCGACCGGCGGGTCCATTCGGGGTCGAGCTGGAGGAGGAACTCGGCACAGCGGGCGGCCTCGTCGGCCTCGCCGATGCGCTCGGCCGCCGCTCGGAGCGCCTCGAGCGAACGGAGGAAGCCCCGGTTCGACTCGTGCGTCCACCGGCAGTAGCCCGATCCGCGCCACCCTGCGGCGCGCAGCTGGTCGAGGCCCCGGTGATACCCCACCCGCGCGTAGGCGTAGGACTCCACGGGATCGTCGGCCAGCTCGGCCAGCGTGGCCCAGGCGGCGAGGAATCGGGGACGGCCGCCCGCAACCAGCGCCACCGCCGCCTTGCGGGCCGCGGGCTCTGGCTCGCGCACCGCTGCGGCGAGGGCGTCGAGGACGGCGGCGGGCTCGGGCGGGATCACGGTCTGGGGGAGACCGGCGGTCAACCGGACAGGCTGGGCATCCGTCATGAAAGCGAGCATAGGTCGCTCGTCTCATTGGCCCCGGGGTCACGATGCGCCATACTGCAGGCATCGAGGCTCCCTGCCTGCGCAGGGCCTCGGGGAAGCGATGATCCGCCGGCCGTACTCGGTCGCTTGGCCGGCGGGGAGCCAGTAGCGAGCCCGTCCCACCTTGGTCACGACGGGCCCCGCTCATGCGGTCCCGTCGCGGGGTCGCTGCGGGGAGGCAGCCTGCGGGGTCCCCGTCCCCCGGGTCGCTCGCGATCTGGTGCGGGACGGGGACCGCGCCACACCGGCCGTGCTCGGTGTTGTTCCGATTCTCGGTGTTGTTCCGATCCTCCGCTGGCTTCCGGCAGAAATGCTCGTGACACGAGCTTTCCTCCGCACACGTGCGACGAGACCGCGTACCCTCGCGCGATGCCCGAACCCTCGCAGGCGGACCCCGCCGCCGCCCCTCGGACCCCGCCGCCGACCCGGGTGCTGCTGGTGCGGCACGCGGTCACCCACCAGACGGGTCCGATCCTCTCGGGCCGACTGCCCGGCATCGATCTCTCCGAAGAAGGGCAGGCCCAGGCAGCCGACGTGGGCGAGCGCCTGAAGGACCTGCCCGTCTCGGCGATCTACGCCAGCCCCATCGAGCGGACCATGCAGACGGCGGCGGCCATCGCATCACACCACGGGCTCGACGTGGTACGACTCGACGGCATGATCGAGGCCGAGTACGGCACCTGGACCGGTCAGCAGATCAAGGACCTCGTCTCCACCGAGATCTGGAAGCAGGTGCAGCGCACCCCGTCGCTGGCCCGGTTCCCCGAGGGTGAGTCGATCCGCGAGATGCAAAACCGCGCCGTTGCCGCCGTCGAGGAGGTGGCGGGCCGCCATGCCGGTGAGCTCGTCGTCATCGTCTCGCACGCCGACGTGATCAAGGCGGCCGTCGCCCATTTCGCCGGGACGCACCTCGACCAGTTCCAACGGCTGGTGATCTCGCCGGCGTCGGTGACCGGGCTGACGATCGGTCCCCACGGTGCCGCTGTCGTGAAGTTCAACGACACCGGCGGGTTCGCCGAGATGCTTCCACCGCCCCCAGAGGCCCCGACCGAGCCGCCGGGAACGGCGGCGGAACCGCCGGAAGCCGCGGCGGGACCCTCCGACGGCCCAGGATGACCGAGGCCATCGAGCTCGACCCGGTCGATCGGCTCGGGGCCGGCGCCGTGGGCGAGCCGGGCCAGCGCGCCTTCTTGATCCAGGCCGAGGCCGGATCGCTCCAGATCACCGTCCTGGTCGAGAAGCAGCAGGTCGCGGCGCTGGCCCGACACGCATTGGCCCTGCTCGAGCAGCTCGATCGTCGTCTCCCCAACGATCCGGGCTCCGATGTCCCTGCCGCCGCGGCCGCCCTCCAGGAACCCACCGAACCCAACTTCCGGGCCCGGCAGATCCGGTTGGGCTTCGACGTGGGACGTGGTCTCATCGTGCTCGAGCTGCAGGAGTTCAACGATCCTGCACCCGCGGCGGAGACCGACGACGAAGACCCCGACGATGCCGACGATCCCACGGGGACCAGCGAGGCCGACGTGGACGAGCAGGGTCGGCCACGCGTCTCGGGCGCCCATCCCTCGTTCGGGGCCGAGCCGACGGGGCGGTTGGTGCGGGTGCTCGCGACGCGGGCCCAGATGCGGGCGCTGGCCCAGCAGGCCGCTCGGGTGGTGGCCGCAGGACGGCCGATCTGCGAGCTGTGCCGCCTCCCGATGGAACCCGAGCGCCAGGGCTGTCCGCAGCAGAACTGGCAGGGCTGCCCAGGGATGAACTGAGCTGCCCGATGGCCGACGCCACCCTCGCCGGATTTCCCGTTCCCCCGCAGCTGCCGCCCGAGCAACGGGCCGGGGTGCTCGCGTGTGGTGAGCTACAGCTCCTCGGGCGGATGCGGTACTCGTCGAACGCCACCTTCCTCGGCACGGCGGTGCTCGACGACGCCGAGATGCTCGTGATCTACAAGCCCCGGCGTGGCGAGCGGCCCCTCTGGGACTTCACGGCCGGGACGCTCTGCCAGCGTGAAGTGGCGGCGTTCGAGGTCTCCGAGCTGCTGGGCTGGGACGTGGTGCCCCGCACGGTGCTGCGGGACGGGCCGCACGGCGAGGGCATGGTGCAGGAGTTCGTTCCCCACGATCCCAACGACCACTACCTCACCCTCCGCGATGAGCATCCCGACCGGTTCCGCGCCTTCGCTGCGTTCGACGTGGTGGTGAACAACGCCGACCGCAAGGCCGGGCACGTGCTGCGTTCCACCGTCGACGGGACGATCGTCGGCATCGACCACGGCCTCACGTTCCACGACGACCACAAGCTCCGGACGGTCATCTGGGACTTCATCGGCGATCCCCTCGACGACGCCACCCTCGACGAGCTCCGGGTCCTGAGCTCGGTGCTGCTCAAGCCGCACCGCAGCCGCCTGGCGAATCTGCTCTCGCCCTACGAGCTCGAGGCGCTCTGGATGCGCGTCGACGCGCTCACCAGCGAGGCCGTCCTCCCCGAGCCCCGCACCGACTACCCCTACCCCTGGCCCATGATCTGACGCCCCTGGGCTGACTCAGTCGGTCTCGGTGTCGTCGGTGTCGTCGGGGTTGGTCTCGGGGTCGTCGGTGTCGTCGGGGTCGTCGGGGTTGGTCTCGGCGCCGTCGACATCGAGCACGCAGCGGCGGATCTGGCGGAAGAAACGCGAACGGGCAACGACGAGGTCGGCGCCGGCGTCGCGGGCTGCGGCCGCGCCGACGTCGTCGACGTGCGGCCCGAAGGCCACGATCCGAGCGTCGGGGAGCGTGGCCCGCAACGGTGCGATCGCGGCGACGAAGCGGACCAGGTCGACCACGACCACGTCGCCCCCGATGCTGGCCGCCGCCGTGGGCGTCCCGGCGAATCGCACACCAGCGATGACGCCCTGGATACGCGACCGGTCGATGAGGTCGGAGACCAGAGCGACCACGCTGGGATCTTCACGGGCCATCGGAGCTCCTCGCGCACGTCGGTGTCGCCGAGATCGGCGACACCGGGTTCGACCCGGTCCATCGTAGTCGAACATGTGTTCGACTGTCGACTCGTGGACAGCGCTGCCCGCTCGCACCGCATCCGTCATTGGCGAGAAACGACCGCACAACCCCCGTCGCCAAGGTCGGTGGCGATGATATCGGCTCGTTGATCGGTCACCCCATCTCGATGTGACGATGACTGTCTCCGGGTCATGTCCGGTGGTTCAAATTGCATCTCTTCTTTTGGTCGTGGAGGAGGTCATTACTGTCGTACTCCCCTGGTATCATGACGGTCGATGGACTGGACCCGATTCGCCGATATCGAACCGGAGGAGTTGGCCGACACGCTCGGTGAGTTGCGAGCGTTGATGACGGCTGTTCATGCCGAGTTGATCGATGTGATCGCCGCGTTCGACGAGGCTCAAGGCTTCCGGGTCGACGGGATGCCCGACACGGCCACCTGGCTGGCAGCCCGGGCGAACCTGTCACTGGCAACCGCTCGTCGTGAGGTTGCCATCGCCACCCGGGCCCCGGCCATCCCCGCGCTCATGCAGGCCTGGCGTCAAGGTCGCCTGTCGTGGGACCAACTCCAGGTCCTCGCCCCCGTCGCCACCGCCGACGCCGGTGCCGACGCCGGTGCCGAGCCCGATTCCGGCCTTGATGCCGAGCTCGCCGAGCAAGCTCCGGGCTGGTCGTATCACTCCACGGTCGTCAAGGCCCGAGCGTTACGTCCCGTCAGTGCGAAGGATGCGCTCTCCCAGCATCAGGAACGGTTCGTGCAACTCATCCGCCGACACGACTCGACACTCCGGATCCGGGGACAGCTCTCGGGTGAGCAGGCCGTCATCGTGGAAGAAACGTTGAACCGGCTCGCCGACAACATGCCCGAAGAAGGCCGGCTCGAACACGGCGAACCCGTCCGGCGAGGCGCCCGCATGGCCGACGCCCTCGTCACCATGTGCGCAGGCCATCCCGAGATCCTGGCCCAGAACCCGGCCCGACCCCTCGTCGTCGTCCACGTCGGAGCCGAACGCCTCGCCGACGAAGGTCCCAGCAGCAGCAGCAGCAGCACCGCGGGCACCGCGGGCACCGCGGGCACCGCGGGCACCGCGGGCACCGCGGGCACCGCGGGCACCGCGGGCACCG
>VFJJ01000201.1 GCA_009886115.1 Actinomycetota bacterium | reverse complement strand
GCCTCGACGTCGATCTCGCAGGGGACGAGGCACCATCCGCCATCGTCGGGTACCGCCACGGCCACGACCGAGTCCCTCGTGTACCGAGCGAGCAGGGCGTGGAGCAGTCCGACCAGCACCGCGATGGGGGGCGCGAGCGCGCCCGCTGCCAGGGCTTCCAGGGCCGTACGCGCCGGCGCGCCGATGGCGACGATCAGCTCGTCGTGATCTCCGCGAGGCTCGACGGGACGCAACCGATCAGTCGGGATCTCGAGCAGATCGGGGAGCGAGCGAATCACGCGGTCGGTCGTCGCGTCGAGCGCTTCAGCGAGCCCGATCCGTCCTCTCGCGCTCTCGTCCGCCATCTCGATCTCCTTGCGACTCACGTCGTGCAGTGCCGGGCTCTCGAACCCGGGTGAAGGGCGAAGGGCGCTCCAGGCCCCCGTCGGTTCGTGGGCTTCGACATCGCCGAGAGCAGCATCGTGGCACATGTCCGAACCACCGGAAGTGTCGACTCGAACGCGCTGGGGCGTTCTGGGCTGAACCCGCGGCGCGACGTGCACGCCATGATACGGGCTCGGCGCCGCCCTCGATCCGGTGGTGGGCCCGACCTCGGTGCCTTCGTCCCGGGCGTGCCCGTTCGGGGTGCCGTTCGCGCACCGACGGCGACGGAATGCAATATTGGAGGCGCCAGTGCCCGCTTGGCGATCGAGGAAGCACGCCGCTGACAGCCAGCGGCGCGGAGGCGATCCGAACGCGCCCTACAGTGATACCGATTCCGATCCGACATTCCTGTCGACCAGTCCTCTTCACCCGGCACCTCGTGAGAACCGATGTCCGAAACTGTGCGATCCCCCAAGCTGACGCCAAACCTCGCTCCAACCGTCCCGTCCGAGGAGGATGCGGTGGTCGCGGTCCCGGTTCCGCCGCCCCCCCCGTCGTGGGCTCCGGCGCTCCCTACGATGCCGTCCCTGCGACAGACCGTCGAGCCCGAGCCCGACGCTCGTCCGACCCCCCCGCTGAACGGCACCGCCAGCACCGACGCGCCGAGCACGTTCGAGACCATCGAGGCCCCGCCTGTTCGTGAGGTGCCCGCCGAGCCCGACCCGGCGACGATCTTCAAGCGCAAGGTGAGCCTGCTGCAATCGATTCGCGAGGTCTGGGCGCACCGCGAGTTGGTGCGGTCGCTCGTCGAGCGCGACCTGCGTTCGCGCTACAAGCAGGCGTTCCTCGGCTTCGCCTGGACGATCCTCACGCCGGTCACCCTGATGCTGGTCTTCACGATCTTCTTCAAGCGTGTGGCCAACATCGACACTGGCGACGTGCCCTACGCCCTGTTCTCGTACATCGGTCTGCTCCCCTGGGGCTTCTTCTCGACGTCGATCTCGGCGGGAGGGATGAGCCTCATCACCAATGGCTCGCTCCTGAACAAGGTGTATTGCCCCCGAGAGGTCTTCCCCATCGCCGGGATGTTCTCGGCCCTGGCCGACACCATCTTCTCGTCGAGTGCGCTCTTCATCCTCTTCGCGGTGCAGACCTTTGCGCCCAAAGCCACCACCTACTGGGTGCCCGTGCTCCTGCTCGTGCAGCTCGTGTTCATGCTCGGAATGGTCCTGTTGTTCTCGTCGGTGGTCGTGTACCTCCGTGACCTCCGGCACCTGCTCCCGATCATCCTCCAGCTCGGGCTCTTCGCCACCCCGGTGGCCTACCCCATCACCGAGATTCCCGAGTCGTGGCGGGGCGTCTACGCCGCGCTCAACCCGATGGCGCCGGTGATCGACGGCTATCGGCGGGCGGTCCTCTACGGCCAGGCTCCCCAGTGGGGCCTCCTCGGTCTCGGCGCCATCACGTCGGTGGTCATGGTGATCGTCGGGTACCGGGTGTTCAAGCGGCTCGAGACGGGGATCGCCGATGTTGCCTGACGGGACCATCGTCGCCAACCAGGTGTGGAAGCGGTTCAAGGGCGACGACTCCCGCAAGCTGCTTCGCGACAAGATCCAGGGGTTCACCAACCCCAGCACCCGGCGTCACCGCGGTCACCGGTGGGCCCTGCGCGACGTCGACTTCCACATCCAGCCGGGCGAGTCGCTGAGCCTCTTGGGGGCCAACGGCTCCGGCAAGTCGACGCTGCTGAAGATCCTGAACCGGGTCATGTACCCGTACGCCGGCGACGTCGCCGTGTGCGGACGGGTCGGGGCGCTCATCGAGGTCAAGGCGGGCATTCACCCCGAGCTGTCGGGGCGCGAGAACATCTACCTCGCCGGCTCATTCCTGGGTCTGAAGCGCGACGAGGTGGCCCGCCGTTTCGACGCCATCGTCGACTTCGCCGAGATCGAGCATGCGATCGACCGCCAGGTGAAGTTCTATTCGAGCGGGATGCAGATGCGCATCGGGTTCGCCGTGGCGGCCTTCCTCGAACCCGACGTGCTGCTCGTCGACGAGGTGCTCGCCGTGGGCGACGCATCGTTCCAGCAGAAGTGCCTCGACCGGATGCGCCAGGTGATGGCCCAGGGCACGACGCTCGTGCTCGTGTCCCACGACCTCGCCGCCGTCGAGGCCACGTGCAAGCGTGGCATCTACCTGAAGGACGGCGTCGTCCAGATGGACGGGCCGATCCGCGATGTCATGGGCGCCTATCGCCGAACCATCGAGGAGAAGGCCCACGGGGCGGTCGCATCGAGCAACGACCCCGTGCACCTGCTCTCGGCCGAGGCCAGCGACCCCAACGGCGACATCCCCAAGACCCAGCAGCCGTTGCATCTCCGATTCCGCCTCAACGCCGACGGGTTCCAGCGCGGCCGGTTCTTCTTCGGTCTCACCCAGGGCACGGCCAATCCCATCGTCCTCCTGGGCCGCAGGGTCGAGATCGAGAACGGCGGGCTGGAGATCACCTGCGAGATCCAGCGGTTGCCGCTTCCCCGGGGGCGGTACTACCTGTGGTGCGGGATGTTCGACCATGACGAGGCCGACCTCCTCGGTTGGCAGCCGGTCCTCACGATCGACGTGGCCGGCCCCGATCTCGACCATGGCCCGGCCGCGATCGTCCGTCTCGCGCCGATCCACGTCGACGCGTCATGGGCGATGAGTTGAGCGGCGAGCGTCACCCCGGCGACGCCGACCCCCCGGCGCCGGCCGGGACGGTGCCGGCTGTCACGGCGCCGGCTCCACCGCTGCGGATCCTCTGGATCATCAAGGGTCTGGGACCCGGCGGGGCCGAGCAGCTCCTCGTGAACCTCGCCCGCGCCCGCGATCGCGATCGGTTCGCGTACCAGGCCGCGTACCTGGTGCCGTGGAAGGACAAGCTCGTCCACGACCTCGAAGCGGTCGATGTCCCCGTCGAATGCCTCCAGGGTGAACGAGAGCTCGACCCCCGCTGGGCGACACGCCTCCGGAGACGCCTGGTCGCGTCGCCGGTCGATGTCGTGCACGTCCACTCGCCCTATGTCGCCGCGGTCACGCGGGTCGTGGTTCGGACGCTCCCCCGGCGGGTCCGACCCGTCGTGATGTCCACCGAGCACAACGTCTGGGAGCGCTACTCCCGCCTCACCTACTGGGCCAACCGCATCACGTACCGGCTCGACGCGGCGCACGTCGCGGTGTCCGACGGCGTACGGGCCACGATTCCCGCGTCGTTGCAGGCGATCACCGAGGTCGTCGTGCACGGCGTCGACCTCGAAGCCGTGCGGGCCCAGCGCCGTCACCGCGACGACGTGCGCGACGAGCTCGGCATCGGCTCGCACGAGGTGCTGTTCGGAACGGTCGCCAACTACCGCGTCCAGAAGGCGTATCCCGACCTGTTGCAGGCGGCCCGCACGGCGATCGACTCGGGGGCGCCCGTCCGGTTCGTGGCCGTCGGCCAGGGACCGCTCGAAGCCGAGATCACCGCCCGTCACGGCGAGCTCGAGCTGGGTGAGGGGTTCCAGCTGCTCGGCTACCGGGAGGACGCCCAACGCATCCTCGCCGGCTGCGACGTCTTCACCCTGTCGTCGATCCACGAAGGGTTGCCGGTTGCGCTCATGGAGGCCCTGGCGATCGGGCTCCCCGTCGTGGCCACGACCGTGGGTGGCGTGCCGGAGGCCGTGACCGACGGCGTCGAGGCGCTGCTCGTTCCGCCGTCACGGCCCGACCTCCTCGCTCGCGCCTACCTCGAGATCACCGGTGACGCTGCGATGCGGGCCCGCATGGCAGCCGCGGCCGCAGACCGGAGCCACGCATTCGGTGTCGAGCCCGCGACGCGCCGGATCGAGGAGATCTACCGTTCGGTCACCCGCCCGGGAGCCCGGCGTTCCCGCCGGCCATCTCAGGCTGGCCGACACGAGGTGACGGCTGCGGCACCCACGACCGCAGCGACCGCAGCGGCCGGAGGCCCGGCCCGAGCCCCACGGCGCCGACCCGACCTGCGGATCGAGCGCGGCGGGCCCGAGCACGAGGGCGAGGTGCTCGAGCTGCTGTCGGCGTCGCTCGGAGCGACCAACGACGACAGCTATCGCCGGTTCTTCCGTTGGAAGCACCTCGAGAACCCGTTCGGGGCCTCGCCGGTGTGGATCGCCTTCGAGGGTGACCGCATCGCCGGGTTCCGGACCATGCTGCATTGGGAGTTCGTCCGCGACGGGCGGATCGTGCGTGCCGTCCGGGCCGTCGACACCGCGACGCACCCCGACTATCGAGGCATGGGGATCTTCACGGTGCTCACCCGTCAGGCGCTCGAGGAGCTCGAGCGTGAGGGCATCGCCTTCGTGTTCAACACGCCGAACGACCAGAGCCGCCCCGGCTACCTGAAGATGGGATGGGAGGTGGTCGCCCAGGTGCCGGCGGCCATCCGACCGCTCTCGTTCACCGCACCGATGCGCATCGTCCGGGCGAAGGTGGCGGCCGATCGATGGTCGGCCCCCACCGACGTCGCGTCACCCGCAGCCGAGGTCCTGGCCGATCAGGCTCTCGTCGGTCTCATCGAGGCGACGGCCCATGCGGGCGCCGCGGGCCATGCGGGCGCCGCGGGCGACGCACGTCTGCAGACGCATCGCACGCTCGAATACCTCCGCTGGCGCTACGGCTCCGAGGTCCTGCCCTACCGCGCGGTCACCGTCGACCGTGGCGCCGGCGTGGCGTTCTTCCGTCTGCGCAGGCGGGGCCCCGCGCTCGAAGCCGTCCTCGGTGACGTGATCACCGCACCCGACGATGCCCGGTCGGCGCAGGCGCTCGTGGCTGCGGTTGCCCGAGCGGCCCGGTCGGGCGGGGCCCACTACCTCCTGCGCAGTGGGTCGGGCCCCTCCGGGTTGGGGACCCGCTTCGACCGAGGGTTCGTGACCGTGCCCGGCCAGGGCCCGACGCTCACGTGGAAGTCAGTCACCGACCAGACGATGCCGCCCCTGGCCGACTGGTCACTCACGATGGGCGATCTCGAGCTGTTCTGATCGCTCGACAACACCTCCAACTGTCAGCGTGAGGGCCCGGATACGGCCTGCCACGCTGACAGTTGAGAATGCTCAGGATCGGTCGCGGCGCACGGTCGGGCGCTTGCCGCGCAACGTGGTGGCCCGTAACGCCGCGATCACCTCCTCGACGGAGACCTCGGGCACCTCCACGAGCGAGAACCGCTCGGCGACGTGGATCGACCCGATCTCGCGCGCTGACACCGTCGTCTCGTTGACGATGGCGCCGACGAGGTCCTGCGGACGGATGCCCATCGAGCGGCCGACCCCGACGAACAGCCGGGTCGTGCCCGCGCCCGCGGCCCGGTGCCCGCGCTCGGGCCGGGCCGGTCGGTCGCCGGGCTTCCCGGGCCCCCCGGCCCCAGGCGTGGCTCCCGGACCCCCGGGCCTGGCTCCGGGACGGTCCCTGGCCGCGGTCGGCTCCGGTGCCGGTCGGACGTCGGGGATCTCCTCGCCGTCGTCGACCGTCCCGGCCGCCTCGTGGAGCGCCTTCACCGCGGCCAGCGCCACGTCGATCACGTCGAACTCGTCCGAGAGCGACTCGACGACGACACGGAACCGCTCGAGGTCGCCGGCCACCAGCACGTCGCGAACCGTGGCTCGGGTCAGCTCGAGCTGACGAGCCCGGAGGTCGTCGATGGTCGGCACCTTCTCGACGGCGATCTTCTGCTTCGTCGCCCGCTCGAGGCTCTTGAGCAACCGATGCTCGCGGGGCTCGACCAGGGTGATCGCGACCCCGGGACGACCAGCCCGCCCGACCCGTCCGATCCGGTGGACGTACGAGTCGGGAGCCGACGGCACGTCGTAGTTCACGACGTGGCTGAGCTGACCGATGTCGAGGCCCCGCGCGGCGACGTCGGTGGCGACGATCAGATCGGCCGATCCGCTGCGAAG
>VFJJ01000187.1 GCA_009886115.1 Actinomycetota bacterium | reverse complement strand
CGGGTGCGGCGCCGGGTGCGGCAATGGGTGCGGCGCCTGCATCCGACGGCCGAGCCGGGGCCTCGGGCGACGACGAGACGGTGTCGAGGCGAACACCGATACCGAAGGGGGCCACGGTGATCGCCGGTCGCTGACCGAGCCCCGACACGCAGCTCGACAGCGCCGTCTGGAACGGGACGATCTCACCGGGCCCGAGCCGCACCAGTCCCCGACCCGGTGCCCGTCGAGGCAGGCGTGCCGCGTCGGGCCGGTCGATCACGTCGGATGAATCGGCCGAGTCCTGTACCCGCAAGGCGATGCGGATGTTGGTGTTGGCCCGGATCGCCGCGCTCACGACGCCGGACGGTCGTTGGGTCGCCAACACGAGATGAACCCCGAGGCTGCGGCCGCGCTGGGCCACGTCGACCAAGGAGGCGACGAAGTCGGGGAGCTCCGAGGCCAACGTCGCGAACTCGTCGATCACCACGACCAGTCGGGGCAAGGGCGAGCGAGCATCGGGACCTGCCGCGACCTGGGACCGGTGGTAGCGCGCGATGTCGCTCGCTCCGGCCTCGCGGAGGATCTGCTCGCGCCGGCGCAGCTCGGCTTCGAGGCAACGCAGCGCTCGGGCGGCCAGGCGCTCGTCGAGGTCGGTGACGACGCCCACGGTGTGGGGCAGCGCCGCACAGGCATCGAAGGCGCTGCCCCCCTTGAAGTCGACGAGCACGAACGCGAGGTGCTCGGGGTCGGCGTGCAGCGCCAGCGACACCACCAAGGTTCGGAGCAGCTCGCTCTTGCCAGCGCCGGTCGTGCCCGCGACCAGAGCGTGGGGACCGTCCGCAGCCAGGTCGAGCACGAACGGGCCGTCGGGCGTGACCCCGATGATCGCCGCAGGCCTCCCGCTCGGGTTGGCCGTCCACCGCTCGATGATCGACTGCACGCCGTCGTCGCACGCGCCGTCGTCGCACGCGCCGTCGTCGTGACGCCCGCTGTCGTCGCAGGCGTGGTGACCGAGGATCGTCGTGAGCGCCACGTCGCCGGGGAGCTCCCCGCCGGGTCGGCGGACCTCGGGATCGACGTGGCGAGCGAGGGCTCGGGCTGTCTCGGTGGCGACATCGAGCGCGGTGCCGTCGACGAGGACCGGGTCGATCGTCAGTCCCGACCGCACGTCGGTGGCCCGGGCGACACCGGCTCCGGTGATGTCGACGACCGTCGTGCACCAGGCCGGGAGATCACGCCGGTGAGCCACGATCACGATGCCAGTCGCGCGGTCGCGCCAGCGGTCCGGCAGATCGCACCCGGCCACGGCCGCGTCGACGATCGCGAACGTCGTCCCCCCGACCACACCGACGTCCGACGAGCCGAGCACGCCGACGTCCACCGGCGACGCTTCCGTCGCACGCGGTTGTGCCGGGTCGGGCTCGATCGCTCCGCAACCGCCATCGGTATCGACGAGATGGGGCAACCACTTGCACCAATCCCAGTGGCGGTCGAGAGTCGCCGGGTCCGTGGCCCGGAGATCGACCGAGATGTCGGCCGGACCGTGTCCGCACACGACCTGCACCAGGATCGCTCGAGCGCACGCCCGAACGTCGTCTTCGGGTCCGGCCAGGCCGATCCATCGTCCGGGCCCGAACGCGACGGCCAGCGGCGCGTCGGTGATCACCTCGGAGCCATCGGGTCGCTCGATCCTGGCGCTGGCCGTGGTCTCGATGGCGGGGGTCCACGGGATGGCCGCCTCCCCGAGCCGCACCAGGAGATGGTCGTGGTGTCCTGGGCGACGCTCCCAGAGCCGCGACGACCCTCGACGAACACGATCGATCCAGGCGCCCGGTGGTGGCGCGCGACGGTCGAGCCAGGAGCGCAGCTCGTCGGCACGTTCCGCGAGCTGCTCGACCAGGCGGCGCTCGGCATGCGAATGCTCGACGGCGATCCGCCCGAGCTCCCGTCGACACCGTCGCCGGTCTTCCCACCAGGTGCCTCCGGCTATGACGGGGCTGGCGAGCGCGAAGAGCGCGAATCGGGGATCGAGCAGGAGCGCCATCGCCATCCCCAGCACCAGCGGGACCGTCGCCGTGGCCCAGCTGAAGCGAGCGGGCTGGGGGGCCGGCCGTGGCTCGGCGGGAGCCGGAACCGTCGTGGCGGGTCGAGGCTCGTTGATCCGTGGTGGACGGGCGAAACGCACGACCCCCGCCGCCGGCGCGGCGGGGTTCGGCTGGCGGAGCTCCATCCTCACTGCTCCGGCACGGATCTCGGTCGGTCCGCTGCGCAGCGCCAACGTGAGCGAGCCGACGGGCGACCGTCCGTGTGTGGTGCCGTTGCAGGAGCCGAGGTCGGTGATCTCGACGCCGTCGTGAACCGGTGTGAGCGTGAGATGCCGGCGCGACACGGTGGGTGAGAGCAGGTCGGCGTCGACGCCCGGGCCGCGACCCACGGCGACGGTTCCGGCTCGGCGGGCGATGCCGTGTCGACGCCCGGAATCGGGGCCGTTCAGCACGAGCAGCTCGCCGACCAGGTCGATCGAATCGAGGCGTTCGAGCGAGACGACCGATCCGGGGAGGAGCCCGGCCCGATCGATCGACGTGTCGACCGACATCGGCGAGCCGTCGACCACGACGGTGGCGGGAGACCCCGACCCCGACGCCGACCCCGATCCCGGCCCCGATCCCGGCCCCGGCCCGGCGTTCCCGTCGGGGCTCTTGGCTTCGGTGGCCGCGATCGTGCCGAGGAGCTGGGCCAGGCTCAGGTTCGCCGGATCGGCTACGCCGATGGTCCAGTCGGCGCTCGCATCGGCACTCGTGACCGTGAGACGCAGCAGGTCGGTCATCGTGGTCCTCGGGAGTGGGTTCCCCGGTTCGAGTCCTGGGAACGAGGTGGGGAGCGGCGCACGCCGGCGACGGTCGCCGACGTGCGCCACGCCAAGGATCAGCCTGGGACGGCGGCGCGGGCTGCGGCGTCGGCGACGGCGGCTTCGACGATCAGCGTGTCGGCGATGCGGTTGAGCTGAGCGACGGCCGTCGCAACGTCCGAACGCCGGCGCTCCAGCTCGGCGCGGAAGCGGTCGGCGGCTCGACCCGACCAGGCGTCAGGTCCGAGCTCGACGCTCGTGAGCAGCGACCCGAGCGTGCCGGCCTGCCGGTGCAGGCGGGCGGCCGCCACCCGGAGGTCGGTGGAGCTGGGCACGGCTCGGACTCAGCCGCCGTTGGCGACGGCGTTGATCCCGTCGCTCGTGGCCCGGACGACCCTGGCGTTGTTGACCAACGCATCCTGCAGCTGCCCGAGCGTGGACGAGAACTGACTGTTCCACTGGTCGCGGAAGGTGTCGGAAACCCGCCCTGTCCACGACGTGCTGGCCAGGGTGTTTGTGATGCGGGCCCGCAGCTCCCCCACGGCGGCGGCGTCACGTTCGAACGTGACCGCCAGGGTGAGCATCTGCTCGAGGTTGGCTCCGATCATGGACATGAGAGCTTCCTTTCGTGGGGAGGACCCACGCGTGGCCGTCCCGGGGTCGATCGGGAGCATCGCGGTTGCGGTGCTCCCGATCGCATGGTACAACATGAAACATCATGAAAACAATAGCAAGACATCAAAAATGCCGAGAGTGCATCGGGGCCCGAGCGATCGGCCTGTGGGCGGCCGGGATCGCCATCGTCACGGTCGCCTTGGCAACAGGCGCGCCGATGGGCCTCGACGGTCCGGGCGTCGACCCGGCGCGATGGATGTCGTGGCTCGATCGACAGGGTGCCGTGACCGCCATGTTCTCCTTGGGGCGCTTGGCGGTCGTGGCGCTCGGCGCATACCTGACGATCGTTCTGACAGCACACGCGCTCGCCGTGCTGACGTGCTCGACCCGCTCGAGCGCCCTCGCCCGCGGCATCACCCCTCTCTGGGCCCGGCGCCTCGTCGAGCTGGTCGTCGGGGCCACGTTCACCGTCTCGGCCGTGGGCTCGATGGCCGCCGTGAGCGCCCGCGCCGCAACGGCCCAGGAGGTCGAGCATCCCGACGGACTGGACGCCCCGAATGCGCCCGATCCGCTGATCGAGGTGATGACCGTCGTCGACGAGGTGTCCGATCCCGATGCGGCGATCGAGGTTTCGGGCGACGGAGCTGCCGCGGGTGGGGAGGCCGCCATCGCAGCCGGGGCTTCCCCTCGGAGTCCGCTCGAGCTCTCGGCCATCGCGTCCGTCGGGCGTGCCGGGGACGTCCGGGGCGTCGGGGACGGTGAGGGGCCAGCGCCCGCGCCCGTCGATCTCCTGGCCGTGGGCGAGGTCTGGGAAGTCGAACGAGGCGATCACCTGTGGGCGATCGCCGAGCAGACCCTGGCGTCGGCGTGGGGCGCGGCGCCGTCGGACCGGGAGGTCGCGGTCTACTGGAGCGCGCTCGTCGACCACGTGCGTCCGCTGCTCGCCGACCCGTCGAACCCCGACCTGATCTTCCCCGGTCAGGTGTTCGAGCTGGTGCCCGTCCCGGAGCGGCTGGGTGATTGAGCGGCTGTGTGGCTGTGTGGCTGTGTGGCTGTGTGGCCGCAGAGTCGAGGGCGGGTGGGGCTCAGGTGCGCAACGAGCGGAGCCGGTCGACCACGTCGGGAAAGGCCTCGAGGAAACGGTCGATGTCGGAGTCGACGCTCGACCAGCCGACGCTCACCCGCAAGGATCGGTCGGCGTCGACACCCATGGCGGCGAGCACCGGCGAGGGCTCGAGCACCTCGGAAGAGCACGACGACCCCGAGTGCACGGCCACCCCGTGCTGATCGAGCCCGAGCAGGATCGGCTCGGCCTCGACGCCGGCGATCCCCAGGCACACCAGGTTGGGGAGCCGCCCGGTGGGGTCGTTCGGGCCGTACCGCTCGACCCCGGCCACGGCGAGCGCGCCGCGTGCCAGCCGGTCGGTGCGGTCGCGGGCCCTGGCGGCTTCGAGCTCGAGGCGGTTCCGGCCGTCGGACGGTGACACGGTGGCGGCCAGCTCGCCCACGGCCGCTCCGAAGCCGGCGATGGCCGGGAGGTTCTCGATGCCCGCCCTGCGCCCGCGCTCCTGGGCGCCGCCGAGCATCAGCGGCGGGATGCGCAGGCCCCGTCGCACCAGGATGGCACCCACCCCCTTGGGGCCGCCCAGGGTGTGCGAGGCGATCGAGCACAGATCGGCTCCGAGATCGGCGAACGCCAGCGCCACCTGGCCGAGCGAGGCGCACGCGTCGATATGCACCAGCACGCCCCGGCTTCGACACGCCGCCGCCACCTCGGCCACCGGTTGGAGCGTGCCGACTTCGTGATTCGCCGTCTGCACGCTGACGATCGCCGTGTCGTGGCGGATCGCGTCGATCACCTCGGCCGCGTCGAACCGGCCGCTGCGGTCGACGCCCACGACCGTGAGCTCGGCGCCCGTGAGCGCCCGGGCTGTCTCGAGCACCGACGAGTGCTCGACCGCCGTGGTGACCACGTGGCCGAGACCGCGGGCGTCGAGACCGCGGGCGTCGAGACCACGAGCGTCGAGACCACGAGCGTCGAGACCACGAGCGAAGCCGCCGCGCAACGCCGTGACGACCGACTCCGTCCCGCCCGAGGTGAACACGACCTCGCGGGGCCGGGCGCCCACGAAGGCAGCGATCTGCTCGCGGGCGTCCTCGATCGCCACCCGGGTGGTGCGGCCCTCGTGGTACACCCGACCGGGATCGGCGATGTGCTCGCGCAAGTAGGGCAGCATCGCCTCGAAGGCCACGGGTCGCAGCGGTGTGGTGGACGTGTGATCGAGGTAGACGCGAGCCATCGGCTCAGCGGCTCGCAGGCTTCGCGGCGGCGCTCGGCGACTCAGACCAGGGTGACACAGTGGTCGGCCCCGGAGTGGCGGGTCTCCGACTGCAGGGGCTGCGTGTCGCCGTAGAGGCCCGAGAGCATGCCCCGCACCATCCCGCGGTCGATGGCGCACATCACGTGGGGGAAGCGTTGCGCAGATGCGCCGAACGGGCAGGCTTCGGAGACGATCCGCAGCCCGTCGTTGACGGTTTCGGTGTGGGCCGCGAAGCCGTGCGCGGTGAGCGCGTCGGCCACGGCCGCCATCGCCGACTTGACCGAATGCTGTCCCTCGAGCGGTGACATGCGGGCCGCCAACGCCGTCCCGTACTCGAATCCGACCTCCTCGGCCAGCTTCGACGCCTCCAGGGGATCGAGACGCTCGATCGTGCGGATGAGGAGGATGGCGATGAGATCGTCGCGCCGGGGGGTGAAGTCGAGGGTCTGCAGAGGAGCGACCGAGCGGTACCGCTTCGAGGGGCGACCGGCACTCTCGGTGCGGGCCAGGTCGACGTCGAGATAGCCCCCCGCTGCCAGCTTGTCGAGATGATGCCGGGCCACGTTGGGGTGCAACGCGAAGTGGCGGGCGACGTCGGCCGCGGTGACGCCGACTCCCGGCTCCCTCGCGTAGAGGTAGATCTCGCGCCGGGTCGGATCGCCGAACGCGCTGGTGACCGCCGTCACGTACGAGGCGAACTCGTCGTGGTCGAGGTGACGGGGCTCGGTGTGCGACCCGGGAGAGGACGGACCCGAGCGGGGGAGATGGTCGTGCACATCGGTATTGTACCTATCGCCGTAGTGGAAATCCCGCCCGTTGTCCTCATCACCCCGTCGGAGCGTCCCATGTCGCCTGCCCCGTCCGAGACCGAGCTGCTCGACGCGCTGCGATCCGTGCCCGATCCGGTGCTCGGACGGTCGCTCGTCGAGCTGGGCCTCGTCGAGAGCATCGAGGTCTCCAAGGCGACGGCGACGGTCACGCTCACCGTGTCGGTGCCCACCGACACCTGGGCCGACGAGGCTGGCGCCCAGGTGCGACGGGCACTGGCGTCGGTCGTCGGGATCGACCGGGTCGAGGTGGAGTTCGACGACCTCGACGAGGAGCAGGAGAAGGCGCTGGCGGCTCGGCTGAGCCCCGTCGACGAGAAGGGCGCCCGGGCCAACCCCTTCACCGATTCCCGCACCCGTGTGATCGCCGTCTCGTCGGGCAAGGGCGGCGTGGGGAAGTCGTCGGTCACCGTGAACCTGGCCGTGGCCTTGGCCCAGCGGGGCAAGAAGGTCGCCGTGCTCGACGCCGACGTGTGGGGATTCTCGATTCCCCGGATGCTCGGCGTGGCCCGGGCCCCGCACGCCATCGACCGGGTGATCATCCCGCCCGAGGCCTATGGCGTGCGCTACATCTCGATCGGATTCTTCGCGTCGGAAGCCGAGGGCGTCGTGTGGCGGGGACCCATGCTGCACAAGGCGTTGGAGCAGTTCATCACCGACGTGTACTGGAACGAGCCCAACTACCTCGTGATCGACATGCCCCCGGGGACCGGCGACGTCGCCCTGTCGATGGCGCAGTTCCTGCCCCGGGCCGAGGTCATCGTGGTGACGACGCCCCAGGCCGCTGCGCAGACGGTTGCCCAACGCGCCGCGGCCATGGCGAAGAAGGTCCGGCTCACGGTGATCGGCGTGGTCGAGAACATGTCGTGGTTCCGCGGCGACGACGGCACGGCCTACGAGATCTTCGGCTCGGGCGGGGGCCAGGATCTCGCCCAGCGTCTCGAGGTTCCGTTGCTCGGTCGGATCCCGCTCGTGCCCGCCCTGCGCGAGGGTGGCGACAACGGTCGACCGATCACGGCGACCGCCCCCGACTCGGAGCCGGCCGCGTTGTTTCGTGAGATCGCTCGTGCGGTCGACGAGGATCTCGCGCCGCGCAAGCGCTTCCGTCCGGAGCTGAAGATCAGGTGAACAGGTGAGCGGTTCCCAGGTGAGCGGGTAGGTGACGGTGGCCTCTGAGGAGTTCAACCGGTTCGTCGAGGTCCTGCGGGCGCAACGCTTCCCCGACGATCTGCCCTTCCCCGAGCTGCGCCGGATCCTCGACGACGGGGCACCCCCCGACGGCGCGGGACTCATCGACGTGGTGTGCACGCCGGTCTCGGCCGCGGGGGTCGACGCCGAGTGGGTGACGCCGCGCTCGGGTGGCGGCGGCCGTTGCGTGCTGTACCTGCACGGCGGCGGCTACACGATCGGTTCGATCCGCACCCATCGGCACCTCGCGGCCGCCGTGGCGCTCGAGGCCCACGCCCGGGTGCTCCTCGTCGACTACCGGCTCGCCCCCGAGCATCCCTTCCCCGCGGCAGTCGACGACGCGCTCGCTGCGTGGCAATGGCTGGTCGCCCACGCTGGCGGCTCGGGCCGGTGCGCGATCGTGGGCGACTCGGCTGGTGGAGGGTTGACGGTGGCGACGCTCGTCCGGGCCCGCAACGAGGGGCTGGTCCTGCCGGCGTGCGCGGTCACGATGTCGGGCTGGTTCGACCTGGCGTTGCGGGGCGAGACGATGGACACCCGGGCCTCCGTCGACGTCATGTGCCAGCAGGCGGGGCTGGCTCGCATGGCCGCGGCGTACCTCGGCGACGGCGACCGCCGGCATCCGTGCGCGTCGCCTCTCTACGCCGACCTCGCCGGTCTCCCGCCGATGCTCGTCCAGGTGGGTGACGCCGAGGTGCTGCTCGACGACAGCCGTTCGCTGGTGGCCGCGGCGCGAACGGCCGGGGTGGAGGTGAGCCTCGAGGTCTGGGACGAGATGATCCACGTCTTCCAGGGGTTCGCTTCGGTGTTTCCCGAGGGTCGCGAGGCCGTGCGACGGGTCGGTGCGTTCATCAGAGAGCACGCCTGAGGCCCGGCCCGGGGCGCGGGCCGATCGGACGGTGGGGGTCCGGGGCCGGCGGCCCCGCCGGGTAGCCTCCCCTGCACAACGTCGGAACCGACGCCACGACGGCGTTCGAGCGCGCGGGAGACACGAGCGTGGAGATCAGGATCGGCATCATCCATTCACCCAAGGAGATCCGGGTCGACGTCGATGGCGACGGCGTCGAGCAGGTCGCGGCGATCGAGTCGGCCGTGTCGGGGGCGAGCTCGGTGCTCTGGCTCCACGACAAGCACGGCAACCGGTCGGGCATTCCGGTCGACAAGATCGCGTACGTCGAGATCGACGCCGAACGTGACCGCAAGAAGGTCGGGTTCGGCGCGAGCTAGGCACGCGGACCGTCCCAGCCCGGCGGCGCAGCCCCGTCCGGCTCGCGTGTCGACCCGAACGCCACCTCGACGAGGGCCCCACGGCGGCCCCGCCGGATCGGGGCTGCTCGATCGCCGGCTGCTCGTCGTCACGGGCAAGGGCGGGGTGGGCAAGAGCACCGTTGCCGCGGGCCTGGCCCACTTGGCGGCCCAGCGGGGCAAGCGTGTGCTCGTCGTCGAGGTCGACGCCAAGGGCGATCTCACCGATCTCTTCGAGCACGCCCGGGTGGGCTTCGAGCCCGTGGAGGTGGCTCGGGGGATCTCGGTCATGACGATCGACACCGAGGCGTCGCTGCGCGAGTACCTGAAGCTCAACCTGCGGGTCCCGATGGTGGGGCGCATCGGCCCCATCGCCTCGATGTTCGACTTCGTCGCCAACGCGGCACCCGGCGTCAAGGAGATCCTCACGATCGGCAAGATCGGCTGGGAGGTTCGCGAGTCGATCGAGGGACGGGCGCCGTGGGATCTCGTGATCGTCGACGCCGCGGCCTCGGGTCACGTGGTCGCGCAACTGGGCGCTCCCGAGGCGATCGGCGGGCTGGTGCGGATGGGCTCGGTCAGCGACCAGACCGGATGGCTCCAGGCGCTGCTGGCCGATCCCGAGATCACGGCCCTCAACGTGGTCGTGACGCCCGAGGAGATGCCCGTTGCCGAGACCATCGAGCTCATCGCCCGGGTTCGTGACGAGCTCGAGGTCCCTCTCGGGGTGGTGTTCGTGAACCGGGTGCTGCCGGAGTTGCTCCACCGGGCCGACGAGGTGCTGTTCGGCGCGCTCGCCGAGGAGCCTGCGGGCGCGGTGCTCCGAGATCGGGCCGGTCCGGGAGCGAGCTCGGTGATCGCGGCCGGGCGCCTGGCCGTGGCGCTGCGCCGCAGTCGGGCCGCCCATCTCACCCGGCTGCACGAGGCGATCGATCTCCCGAAGCTGTATCTGCCCGAGCTGTTCGTGCGGTCCGCCGGTATCCGGGTGACGCGCCTCATCGCCGAGGCGATCGGCGACGAGCTGGGGATCTGATGGCGACGCCCCGGCGATCCAGCGCATCGGCGACCCGGCGTACTCCTTCACCTTCACGTCAGGCTCGACGCGAGCGTCCCTCGCCCAGTGCCCGGTCTCGTGTCGCGGGGCTCGAGCCGCTCCTGGCCGCCAAGGAGGTGGTGGTGTTCTGCGGCTCCGGGGGAGTTGGCAAGACGACCATCGCCGCCGCGACCGCGCTCGGGGCGGCCACGCATCTCGGCGGACGCGTGCTCGTGCTCACGGTCGATCCGGCCAAGCGGCTGGCGGACGCGCTCGGCTTGCGGGGTGGGCTGGGCAACGTCGAACGGCGCGTCTCGCCCGAGATCCTGGCCGCAGCCGGGATCGAGGTCCGAGGTGAGCTGTGGGCGGCCATGCTCGACACCAAGCAGTCGTGGGACGCCTTGGTGCTGCGCCATTCGCCCGATGAGGCGACGGCCTACCGGATCCTCGAGAACCCCTTGTACCGCAACATCACGGCGCGCTTCGTGCAGAGCCACGACTACATCGCCATGGAGCGTCTCCACGAGCTCCACAGCGCCGGACGATACGACCTGATCGTCGTCGACACGCCCCCGACCCGCAACGCCATCGACTTCCTCGACGCTCCTCAGCGCATGGCCGAGTTCTTCGGCGGCCGGCTGCTGCGATGGCTCACGGTGCCGTACCGAATCGGCGGCCGTCGGGGCGCTCGGCTCGTCAACCTGGCCAGCCGCCCCTTCTACCAGGTGGCCGACCGCATCCTGGGCAGCCAGTTCCTCGAGGACATCGCCGAGTTCTTCGTGAACTTCCAGACGATGTACGACGGCTTCGTCGAACGGGCCCATGCGGTCGAGCGTCTCCTGCGCGATCGCCGGACGACGTTCGCGGTGGTCTCCACGCTGGAATCGGCGCCGCTGCAGGAGGCTGAGTTCTTCCTCGCCGCGTTGGCCGAGCGAGATCTGCCCATCGGAGCGCTGGTGCTCAACAAGACGCTCTCGACGGCGCTGGTCGAGCCCGCGGGTGAGGAGGCTGCTCGGCGCTTCATCGATGATGGACGGGCGATCGCCGAGGCCCTGGCGCACACCGGGGAGCCCGCGCTGGCCGAGGTGGCCCGCACCGAGCGACTCCTCGCGACCCTGGCCGAGTCGTACCGGAACTTCTCGGTGGTCGCGAAACGTGAGGCCGAGCTGCGGTCGGAGCTCGCGGGCGCTCCCGACCTCGTGCTCACGGTCCCCCAGACCGATGCCGACGTCCACGACCTCCGCGGTCTGGCCGCGATCGCCGACGCGCTCTTCCTCGGGACCGCTCGCTGAGCACGCGGGGCGCGATGATGCTGGTGTGACCCCCGACCTGTTGCTCGTCCACTACCACGAGATCGGCCTCAAGGGGCGCAATCGTCACGTCTTCGAGAAGGCGCTGCAGCGCAACTTGCAGCGGGCGCTCGGCATCCCGGGCGATCCGATGGCCGAGCGGGTGCGGTTGCTCGACGGCCGCCTCGAGATCGTGACGCCCAAGCCCGGGGCGCTCGAGGTGTGCACCCGGGTCTTCGGCGTGGCCAACGTGGCGCCGGTGCTCGTGGCCGCGGCCGATCTCGACGAGATCGCCCGGGTTGCGCTCGAGGTCGCGGCCTACGGTGACGTCGCTGTCCCGTACCAGACGTTCGCCGTGCGAGCCCGGCGCTCGCGCACGGCGTTCGAGCCCACCAGCCAGGTCGTCAACGAGACGGTGGGGGAGCTGATCCGTACCCGGCTCGACAAGCGCGTGTCGTTGTCGAACCCCGAGATGACGCTGCGCATCGAGATCGTGGGCGCCCGGGCCTACGTGTCGGCCACGAAGATCGTCGGGCCCGGTGGCCTCCCCGTGGGCACGAGCGGGAGGGTCGTCACACTGATCTCGGCGGGGATCGACTCGCCCGTTGCCATGTGGCGCATGATGAAGCGAGGCGCTGATCCCGTGCCGGTGCACTTCCACGGGCAGCCCTTCACCGACCCGTCGTCGGAGCGCAAGGTCGAGCGGCTCGTGGCTGCCATGCGACCGTGGGGGGCGCATCGCCCGTGGTGGTCGGTTCCGCTCGGTGAAGCCCAGCGAGAGGTGACCCTCGCGGCGCCGTCTCCGCTGCGGACCCTCCTGTATCGACGGCTGATGCTCCGCATCGCCGAGCGCATCGCCGAGCGCGAGCGCGCCGGGGCGATCGTCACCGGTGAGAGCCTGGGCCAGGTGGCCTCTCAGACACTCGAGAACATCGCGGCGGTCGGCGCCATCGCGACCCTTCCCGTGCTGCGGCCGTTGATCGGACACGACAAGGTGGAGATCATCGCCACGGCAGAGGCCATCGGCACCTACGAGTTGTCGATCGAGCCCCATCAGGACTGCTGCACGCTGTTCGAGCCCCGCGACCCGGCGACGCGCTCGAGCGCCCGCGAGCTCGACGCGGCCGAGACCCTCTACGACGTCGCGGCGCTGGTCGACGACGCGCTCGCCCGGGCCGTGCGTCGGCCGTCCGTCGGGGGCTGAGCAGCGTGCAGACCCTCCCCGAGCTCGCCCGAACCCACACCGACCTGCTCTGGCACGAGATCGCGCACCTCAAGCGCCTCACCGGATCGTGGGGCTTCCTCGCCGACTTCTCGTTCTCCGACCTGTTGCTGATGGCGCCCGTCGCCGGTTCCGATGGGCACCGCTTCGTCGTGCTCGGCCAGCTCCGACCCACCACGGGTCAGACCATGTACCAGGACGACCTCGTCGGTCACGTCTTCGACGAAGCCGAGCGCCCCATCGCCGGCCGAGGCTGGAGAACCAGGGAGATCACCGAGGGCAGCATCCGGGTGCCGACGATCGGGGGGCCGTCGGGGCATGGGCTCTCGGGTGTCGCCGGGGGTTCGGGCGGCGGCGAGCGCGCGAGCGACGAGCGCGTGTTCTGCTTCTGCGTCCCCGTCGTCTTCCAGGACCGGGCCATCGCCGTGTTGAGCCGTGACGCCCCCACCACGGCGCTGCGCCGTTCGGGCGAGCTCGAACGCGTCTACCAGGAGATCTTCGACCGGTTCGCCCGCATGATCGCCGCCGGGGCGTTCCCGTACCCGGGCGACGACGCCGAGCCCGAGGACGCGCCTCGCGTCGGCGACGGCTGCATGCTCGTCGAGGCCGACGGCCGGGTGCGCTACATGAGCCCGAATGCCATGTCGGCCTTGCACCGGTTGGGGATCCACGCCAACGTGCGGGGCCTGCTCCTGTCGGAGGTGGGCTTCGCCGACGGCCCGATCCAACGGGCCCTGGCCACGGGTGTCCCCGAGCTCGAAGAGACCGAACGCGGCGACACCTCCATCATCGTGCGCGTGATCCCGATCATCGCCGGCGGTGTCCCCGACGGGGCCGTCGTGCTCGTTCGTGATGTGAGCGACGTCCGTCGGCGTGACCGTTTGCTCGTGTCGAAGGACGCCACGATTCGCGAGATCCACCATCGCGTCAAGAACAACCTGCAGACCATCGCCGCGCTCTTGCGCCTCCAGTCGAGGCGCCTCGAATCGCCGGAGGCCAAGCAGGCGCTGGAGGAATCGACGCGCCGCATCGGCTCGATCGCGCTCGTGCACGAGACCCTGTCGAGAGCGGCCGGCGACGTCGTGCCCTTCGACGAGGTGATCAGACCCCTCGTTCGCATGGTCGAGGACGCCTTCACCGGGCCCGATCGCCGCATCCGCTTCTCGGTCACGGGCGATGCGGGCGAGCTCCCCCCCGAGGTGGCGACCCCCCTCGCCGTGGCGCTCAACGAGCTCATGCAGAACGCCGTCGACCACGCGTTCCCGCCCGGTTGGGTGAGCTCGCATCCCGATGGCGACGCCCACGTCGACGTGTCGCTCGGCCGCCTCTCCGGAGACCGTCTCGTCGTCGAGGTGAGCGACGACGGCATCGGGTTTCCGGAGGGCTTCTCGCTGGGCGCGGCAACGGGCCTCGGACTGTCGATCGTGCAGACCCTCGTGACCACCGAGCTCGGCGGAGCGCTCCAACTGGGCAACGAGGGTGGCGGGCGCGGTGCCCGAACCCACATCGAGATCCCTCTCCACGAGCGTGAGGGCTGAGACGCCACCGGGCGTGCGCTCGATGGCCTCTCAGCCCCGGTGACGCCTCAGTTCACAAGGCTCAGGAGCCGACGAGGCTGCGCCGCTTGGGCTTGAGCGCCACCAGCACGTCGATGCCGCGAGCCCGGGCCTTGCGGCGCTCGTCCTCAGACATCCCGCCCCAGATCCCTGATTCCTGGTTCGTCATGACGGCGAACTCGAGGCACTGGGCCGTGACGGCGCAGGCTTTGCAGATGACCTTGGCTGCCTGGATCTGCTCCCGAGCCGATCCGGTCGTCCCCACGGGGAAGAACAGGTCGGGATCGGAGCTTCGACACGATGCCCGGTCCCTCCAGGCTCCGCCGTCCCAATCATGTGTACGGTCCCAAGTCAAGGCCACAGTGGTGCTCCCCCAGCACTCGAGTGAACTGATGTCCGGAACGGCGCTGCACCGACGGCGTGCCGTGGTGCTCACGATCGTTTCCGATCGCGACCATACGAGGATCGGATCACTGCTGCAAACAGCAGAAGCAATCAAAACCATTGAAACATATGATGAACATGTGAACTTCGTCACAGTTTCTGGGCCAGAACGACCACGGCGGGCGCGATCGCCACGATCGCCCCATCGCCGTCATCAGGGAGAAAGCGAGCGGACATGTCGAGCTCATCCGGAAACGCCGGCCCGCGGATCCTCGCCCACCGGGGCGCGAGCGCCCGAGCACGCGAGAACAGCACGGAGGCGTTCCGCCTGGCGACCGAGCTCGGCGCCGACGGGGTGGAGCTCGATGTGCGCCGCACGGCTGACGGTGTCCTCGTGGTCCACCATGATCTCTCGGTCGAAGACATCGGGCTGATCCCGAAGGTGACGATGGCCGACCTCCGCCGCTCGGCCCCGTGGATCCCGACCTTCGAGGAGGCCCTCGACGCCTGCACCGGCGTGGTCAACGTGGAGATCAAGAGCTCACCCGCCGAACCCGAGTACGACTCCCGTCACGAGATCGCCGATGACGTGGCTGCGGTGCTGGTCGCGCTGAATCGAGCGGGAACGTCACTCGAGTTCGTGGTCTCGTCGTTCAATCCGCTCACGATCGGGCGCGTCAAGGAGGTGGCTCCCGAGCTGCGGACGGGGTGGCTGATCATGCCGACGTTCGACGCGATCGAGGCCGTGGAGCTCGTGACGTCGCATGGTCATCAGGCGCTGCACCCTCCCCTGTGGAGCCTCGGCGAGCTCGGCGACGCGGTGCTCGACGAGGTGGTCGGGGCCGCCCATGCTCGGGGAGTCGCGATCAGCGTCTGGACGGTCGACGACCCGTCGACGATGCGCCGGATGGCCGAGGCCGGCGTCGACTCCATCATCACGAACGTGCCCGACATCGCCGTGAGCGCGCTGCGCCCGTGATCAGCGGTCGTGGTGTCGCTTCGGGCGGGGCCACGCTCTGTTGCTGCACTCGGGGACCACGATGTCATCGGGGACCACGATGTCGAGGGCGTCGCGTTCGAACGTCAGCTCGAAACGGCTGAGGCGACCGAGGAAGTCGCCGTCGACCTGGTAGGGGACGGGAGCCGCGCTCTCGACGATCAGGCGCTCGACGCCGGTCCGGTGCTGGATCAGCGGCTCGTCGTGCAGGTAACGCCCACGAGCCATCGCCGAGGCGAGCGTCCGGAGCACGACGCCGAGCCGGAGGGTCTGCAGCCCCATCACGGTGAGCGGGGAGTCGATGGTCGCGCCGGGGGAGACCACCAGCGGCCGGGGGCCGAGGTAGGTGTAGGGGCTGATGTTCGACACGATCGCAAAGGGGCAGTGGTCGATGCGTGGCGTCCCGTCGGCGGAGATCGTGAACGACGTCTGGCGGTTGGCGCGACGGGCCCAGGTGGCGAGCGCGTTCACGCCGAACCAGAGCGGCGTGGCATGGCGCTTGAGGAAACCCTGTCGACGTTCGACCCGCTCGATGACCGCAGCGTCGAAACCGATGCCGCAGTGGAACAGGAAGCGGCGCCCGTTGACCGCGCCGACACCGATGCTCCGTACGTTCCGGGTACGCAGCGCCTCGGCCACGACGGCCGTGGCGGCGCCGAGCTGGTTGGGCACACCGATCGCCCGCGCGTACACGTTCGTCGATCCGCCGGGCAGCACTGCCAGGGCCGGGCGCGCCCCACCGGAACCCGCAGCCGATGCAACAAGCCCGTTGGCGGCCTCGTTGAGGGTTCCGTCGCCGGCGAGGACGACCACGGCGTCGACGGCGCGCCGGGCGGCGTCGACGGCCAGCTCGGTGGCGTGACCGCGCCGGCGCGTCTCGACGACCTCGACCGTTCCGAGGGAACGGAGCTGCTCCTCGACCCGTCGCCGGCGCCGGTCGGTGACCGACGAGGCCACCGGGTTCACGATCAGCGTCAGGTCCACGACCGCCCAGGCTACGGCGACCCCGGCCCTCGCTCTCGCTCTCGCTCTCGCTCAGGATCCCGCACGGTGTCTCGCTCGGAACCGGCGCCGACGACGTCGACGTGCCGATGCCGCGGTGGGCTTCGGGCGGTGGCCTCAGGCGGTGGCGGCGTCGATGTTGACCGGCGGGCAGCGGGCGGACGGATCCGGGGTCCTCGGGACGGGGGCAGAGCGGGGCACTTCGCGAGCTTCTGCGCGAACCTCAGGGGAGCTCGAGACGGCGTCACGGCGGCTCGCCAACCCGAGAATTCCCTCGTCTCGGGGGCCGCCGATGCCGATGAGCACCCATGCACTCTGACCTCGTGGCCGCTCGTCTCGACGACGCAACGCGCAGCTCCCGGGCTGCGGGCGTTCCCGTCCTCGGCGCCGACGACCTGCCCGAGCTCGACCCTGCCGCGATCCGCATGGTGCCGGCGCAGTTCGGCGCAGCCCCCATCGGGGTGCTCGACGGGATGCTGGTGATCGCGTTCCCCAGCTTCCCGCTGGCGTCGACCGTCGCCGAGCTCAGCCGAGCCGTGGGCATCCCGGTGCGCGTTGTGCTCGCCCCCGACGGGGTCTTCGAGCATCTCCAGGATCTCGCGTCGACGCACCGGATCTTCGAGCCGATGTCGATCGAGTCGATCATGACCGTCGCGCTGGAGCTGGGTGCGACCGACATCCACTTCGCTCCGGGGGAGCCCCCGCTGGCTCGAATCGGTGGCGCGATGGCGCCCGTCCCCGGCTTCGGTGCGCTCTCAGCCGAGGACGTCCGTGAGCTCGCCCGTGGCGTGGGGGGACTATCGCTCGAGCAGATCGGGGCCGAGTGGAGCTCGCTGACGGTGACCGTCTACCACGGTGGCCGGCGTCTGCGCGCGGCGATCTCGCGCCAGCGCAGCACGTTCGGCGTCGCCGCCAGGGTGCTGCCGCTCAGGGTGCCGCCGATGGGCGAGCTCGGACTGCCCGACCAGTGGGCGGCGCTTCTCGAGCTCGTCGATCGGGGGGACGGTGGGCTCGTGCTCGTGGGGGGCGGCCGACGCAGCGGCGTCACGACGACGATGGCCAGCGTCGTCGACCACCTGGTCGCGAGCAGGGCCATCATGGCGGTGACCATCGAGGACCCCGTCGAGTACGTCATCGGGTCACGGATCGGGGCCGTCCGGCAGCGCTCCGTCGGTGTCGACGTGCCGTCGATGGCCCATGGGCTCGACGACACTCGGGTCCAGGACGCCGACGTGGTGATGGCCGGCTCGCTTCCCGACGCAGCTGCGGTGATGGCCGCTGTCGCCGCGGCCGCTCGGGGCGTCTTCGTGCTGGCGGCGGTCCCCGAGCTCGACGTTCCCTCGATGGTCGCCTGGATGTTCGAAGCCGTTCGCCCCGAGGACCGGTCCCGGATCCGGCGTCAGATGTCGGTCTGTCTCCGGGGGGCGTTCGCCCAGCAGCTCGTCCCCGGGCTCGGCTGGAACGATGCCCAGGAGCCGACCACGGTGGCGGTCTGCGAGAGCCTCGTCGTCGACAGCGAGGTGAGCGCCGCGATCGCCGGCGGCGCCATCGACCGGATCGCCCAGCTCGTCGCCGCTGGAGCGGCCGGCTCGCAGGCCTACGACGTGGCGCTGGCCGAGGCGGTCCTCCGGGGCGATGTCGATCCCGACGTGGCCCGGGGTCTCGTACGCGACCCCGACCTCTACGACGAGACCTTGGCGCTGCGGAGCGAGGGCCCGGCTCACACCACCGCGTTGAGCGCCTGACCGATCGGTAGGGCCTGCGCCGCCGGGAGGACCTCGTTGGCGAAGAGGCGCATGCTGGCCTCGGCCTCGTCGATCGGCATCCCGCCATAGCGCATGACACCCACGAAATGGTCGGGCCCCATCAGGTCGTTGATCGCAGCCAGCTTCTCCAGGCACATCTCGGGCGTTCCCCACACCTGGTTGTCCATGTACATCTCGCCCATGGCCTTGCGGGCCTCGGGTGTGGACGCGGCAGCGCTGTTCGCCGCGTACTGCTCGTACCCCTTGGTGGCACCGAAGTGCGTTCCGCCGATCTCGTAGTGGCGGTAGGCGGTGTCTGCGTAGTTCGGGATCCACTGCCGGGCGCCGGTCCGAGCGGCCTCATCGGTCGGCGCGCAGTAGACCCACACGGCGATGCGGGGATTGGCCGGTGCGTGCCCGGCCGCAGCCCGCAGGGTGTTGAACTGCGCCATGTGCTCGGCGTAGTCGCTCCAGGACGACTGCGGGATGAACAGGGGCTTGAGCCCGGTCTCGGCGATGGTCGGGATCGACTGGGGGCTGCCCCACACGCCGTACATGCTGGCCAGGAGACGGTCGGGATCGGAGAGGGGCCGAGGGCGCAACGTGGTGCGGGGGATGCTGGTGAACGTCCCGTCGAACTCGAACCATTCCTCGGTGAGCGCCAGGCGGATGATCGCCAACGCCTCCGTGAAGCGCTCACGCGACTCGTCCATCGGAACGCGCATCGCGCCGAACTCGCGCCGGCCCAGACCGCGCCCGAAACCGATCGTGATCGCACGGCCCCCGAGCATGTGGTCGAGATTGACGATCTGCTCGGCCACGCGGAGCGGGTCGTGCCAGGGCAGAACCACGACCATCGTGCCCATCTCGATGCGCTCGGTGCAGCCGGCGAAGTAGGCGAGCATCTGCATGACGTCGGTGACCATCGTGTAGGGCGTGAAGTGGTGCTCGACGCTCCAGATCGAGTCGAAGCCCAAGGGCTCGACCAGCCGACCGAGGCGCAGGTCTTCGGCGAACACCTGGGAGTCGGACACCGTGGGGGCGACGACCGGCCCTCCCCGCTCGATCGACTCGTAGCGATCCCAGTCGGCGTGGTTCTGCAGGAACAGCGACACCCCGAACTTCATACCGGCCTCCTCGACGGGCTTCACGGCGCGATGGCTCGACGGGTCTAGCACGTCGCCCGACTTCGAGTCAGGGGCCCGCCCTCGCCCGTCCCTACCATCGGAGCCATGGCCGACGGCGACTCGTTGACTGCGCTCGAGCACGAGGTGTCGCGCTGTCGCGCCTGTCCCCGTCTCGTGGCCTGGCGCGAGCAGGTCGCTATCGAGCGCCGCGCGTCTTTTCGCGACGAAACCTATTGGGGGCAAGGGGTTCCGGGATTCGGCGACCCCGAGGCCCAGCTACTGCTCGTCGGCCTGGCTCCAGCAGCGCACGGCGCCAACCGCACCGGGCGCATGTTCACGGGCGACCGTTCAGGCGACTTCCTCTACGCGTCGTTGCACCGCTGCGGATGGGCCAACCAGCCCACCGCGGTCTCGGTGGGCGACGGGCTCGTGCTGCACGGCGCCTACGTGACCGCCGCCGTCCGCTGCGCACCGCCAGCCAACACGCCCACACCCGACGAGCGCGATCGCTGCCAGCCCTTCCTGGTGCGCGAGTTGGCGATGTTGCCGACCGTACGGGTCGTCGTTCCCTTGGGCGCCTTCGGGTACCAGGCGTTCTGGCGGGCGTGGGAGGCCTCGGGTCGGGCCGCCCCGAGACCGCGACCCCGTTTCGGTCACGGTGTCGAGGTGCCCCTGGCGGGTGGGCCAACGATCGTCTGTTCGTTCCATCCCAGCCAGCAGAACACCTTCACCGGACGGCTCACGCCCGCCATGCTCGACGCCGTCTTCCTGCGGGCCCGGGCGATCGTGGGCCTTCCACAGGCTCCGATGGCGACGCACGTCGACGCGGGCACGGGCGAAGCAGCCACCGGTGAGGCCGGCTGATGGTCACCACCCGGACTGCGCCGGTCCGAACCGCGCCCCCGTGGCCCCGCATGGTGTGGCGCGCGCTTCGCAAGCACTGCCCGCAGTGCGGTGCGGGTCACCTGTTCCGTCGATGGTTCACGCTCGTCGACGACTGCCCGCAATGCAACCTCCGTTTCGACCGGGGCGAGGCGGGCTACTGGACCGGGGCCATGGCTGTGAACATCGTCGTCACCGAGGCGCTGTTCTTCGTGCTGTTCATCACCTTGTTGGTGGCGTTGTGGCCCGACCCGCCCTGGCTCGGCATCGGGATCACGGTGGGGGTCGTGAACGCCGTCATGCCCCTGGTGTTCTATCCCTGGTCGAAGACCGTCTGGATGGCGCTGAGCCTGTGGTGGGGGCCGCTCGAGCGCCACGAGCTCGAGCTCATTCACGCTCCGTGGCGGGCCTTCCCGGCCCGGCGTGGGTAAGGTTTCGCCATGGTTGACGGTCTCGACCTCCACGGCGTCTGGGTCCCCCTCATCACACCGTTCACCGATGCCGATGAGGTCGACCTCGTGGGCATCGAGCGGCTGTGCGGCGAGTACCTCGCGGCCGGCGCGGCGGGGATCGTGGCTCTGGGCACCACGGGCGAGGCCCACGCCCTCGACGCCGACGAACGGGCGGGGGTCATCGCAGCCTGTTCCCGCGCGTGCGTCGATCGGGGGGCTGGGCTCATCGTCGGCGCTGGTACGTACTCGACCCGCACCACGGTCGCGCTCCACCAGGCTCTGGCCGGCGTTCCCGGTGTCATCGCTGCGCTCACGGTCGTGCCGTACTACGTGCGCCCGTCCGAGAGCGCGATCGTCGCCCACTTCCGCACGGTGGCCGCAGCCAGCCCGGTCCCCGTGGTCATCTACAACATCCCGTACCGCACCGGACGGGTCGTGGGCTCGAAGGCCGTGTTGGAGCTTGCTCGTGTCCCCAACATCGCCGGCGTGAAGCAGGCCGTCGGCGGCGTCGATCTCGACACGCTCGAGGTGCTCGCCGGTGCCCCCGACGACTTCTCCGTGCTCTGCGGCGACGATCCCTACATCTATCCCATCGTGCTCATGGGCGGGCGGGGCGCCATCGCCGCGGCGGCCCATTGCTGTACGGAGCGCTTCGTAGCGCTGGTCGAGTGCGCCTTGGCTGGCAAGCTCGACGAGGGCCGGGCCCACGCCGAGGCGCTCCTGCCCGTCACCCGGACCCTCTTCACCGAGCCCAACCCGGCGGTGATCAAGGGCGTGCTGCACGCCCAGGGCCGCATTTCGACGCCCCACGTCCGCCAACCCATGGGCGACGCGTCGTCGATGGCGATCGACGCCGCGCTCGCGGCCGTCGAGCGGGCTGCGGTCTGACCATCGTGCGTGCCGGAACGATGG
Source organism: Actinomycetota bacterium (assembly GCA_009886115.1). Taxonomy (GTDB): domain Bacteria; phylum Actinomycetota; class Acidimicrobiia; order IMCC26256; family VFJJ01; genus VFJJ01. Next base: position 29,267 of record VFJJ01000187.1, on the reverse strand, counting down.
TGCAACCTCGACGCGCGCCGCTCGCGGTCTTGGTGTTCGGGGTTGCGGCTGCGCTCGTGGGGGCGGCGTGCGGCATGGGCGACTCGATCGGCGATGTGCTGGCGTCGTCGACGACTGTCGCACCGGGCGCGTCTTCAGTCGCGTCGACCGTTGCCGAGCCAACCACGCCTTCGACAACGTCGGTCTCCGCTTCGTCGACGGGGTCCACGGGGTCCACGGCGACATCGATCCCCGCGGCGACGTCGAGCGAACCGGTGGCCCTCAAGGCATTCGACGTGGTCGGCCTCGAGTACGAGTACCGCCACCCTCGTACGATCGCCCCCACGGGGCTCCTACGGTTCACCAATGAGGGCCTCGAGAACCACGAGCTGATCTTCGGGCCCATGGTGGCCGGCGTCACGGTGGCCGACGTGCTCGCCGCTCCCGACTTCTCGGCGGTGGTCACCGATCCGGTAGCCATGATCGCCGCTCCGGGCGAGACCACCGAGATGGTCGTGTCGATCGACTCCGGCACGTACATCCTGGTCTGCTACGTGGCGAACGACGCCGGGGAGAGCCACGTCGATCTCGGTATGGTCAGCAGTGTCGAGGTCGACGACCCGGCGTGATCCGGGGCCATCCCAGCGTCGTCCCGAGCGCCCGTCCCGTCCGCCCGTCCCGTCCGCCCGTCCCGTCCGCCCGTTGCGCCGCCGACCTCACAGGTCGGCGAAGGCCTGCTGAAGCAGATGCTCGTGCTGGCGGTCGTGAACTGCTGACGAGCCCGAGGCCGGCGAGCCGCTCTCGGGCCGGGCGACGACGTCGAGGATCCACCGTCCCTGCACCAGCATGAACAGGCGCCGGTCGATCCAGCTCCAGGCGCCCATGTTCTCGGGCTCCTCCTGCACCCACGTGACCTGACGGGCGTTGGGGTAGCGCTCGAGCACCTTGAGCAGGAGGTCGTCGCGGAAGGGGTAGTACTGCTCGAGGCGCGCGACGGCGACCGGAGCGCCGAGCTGGTCGCGGCGCTCGATGAGCTCGTGGACGATCTTGCCCGAAGCCACGAGGATCCGGGTCACGGCCGCCGGTTCACGCTCGGCCGTGGTGTCGCCCAGCACCTCGCGGAAGTGCCCCGAGATCAGGTCGTCGACGCTCGAACGGGTCGACGGCATGCGCAGGTACTTCTTCGGCGTGAACACCACGAGCGGGCGACGAGCCGACGAGTGCACCTGCCGGCGCAGGAGGTGGAAGTACTGCGCAGCGGTCGTCGGGTAGCACACGCGCATGTTCTCCTCGGCGCACAGGGTGAGGAAGCGCTCGATGCGGGCCGAGGAATGCTCGGGCCCTTGGCCCTCGAACCCATGGGGCAACAGCATCACGAGGGACGAGCGCTGCGACCATTTCGACTCGGCGGCGACGAGGAACTGGTCGATGATCACCTGGGCGCCGTTGACGAAGTCGCCGAACTGGGCCTCCCAGGACACCAGCCCCGACTCGTCGATGACCGAGTAGCCGTACTCGAACCCCAGACCGGCGAACTCCGAGAGCAGGGAGTCCCAGACCTCGTACCGACCCAGGATCGGGACCGTGTCAGCCGCTCCGGCCGGGCTGGGCATCGGGGTCAGATGAGCCAACGAGGTGTGCTCGGCCTCGGTGAGATGGTCGACGAGGACGGCGTGGCGGTGGCTGAACGTGCCCCGCTGACTGTCTTGTCCGGCCACGCGAACCCAGTGGCCTTCCATCACGAGCGAGCCCACGGCGAGATGCTCGGCCAGCGCCCAGTCGACCTCTCCGTGCTCGAAGAGCTCCCGCCGGGCCGCGATCTGGCGAGCGAGCTTCGGATGCACGGTGAACCCGTCGGGCACCGCGACCAGAGCGTCGACCACGTGGGAGAGCACGTCGTGGGCGACAGCCGTCGTGGTGGCGTCGCGCATGTCGGGGGTGATCGGGAGCCGGGCCGGGTCCTGGGGCTGGGCCAGATGGGCCTCGTCGAACACGAGCTGGAGGCGGGCCTCGAACTCGTGGCGCGCCGCGGTGGCCTGCTCCTCGGTGGCGTCGCCCCGGTCGACGAGCTTGGCCAGGTACAGCTCCCGCACCGACAGGTGCTTGTCGATGACGCCGTACATCCGGGGCTGGGTGTAGCTCGGCTCGTCGGTCTCGTTGTGGCCGTGGCGCCGATAGCACCACATGTCGATCACCACATCGCGGCCGAAGGCCTGGCGGTATGCGAACGCCAGGCGCGCCACCCTGACGCAGGCCTCGGGATCGTCGCCGTTCACGTGGAAGATGGGTGCCTGCACCATCTTGGCGACATCGGTGGGGTACTCGGACGAGCGGGCCTGGTCGGGTGAGGTGGTGAACCCGACCTGGTTGTTGATGACCACGTGGATCGTGCCGCCGACGCCGTATCCCGGCAGGGCCGAGAGGTTGAACGTCTCGGCGACCACGCCCTGGCCGGCGAACGCGGCGTCGCCGTGCAACACCACGGGAATCACCTTGCGGGCGCCGTCGGGGCCTCGCTTGTCGCCCATCGCCCGGGCCATCCCCTGCACGACCGGGTCGACTGCTTCGAGGTGCGACGGGTTGGCCGACAGGCGCAGATCGATGGTGTTTCCGGCGGGCGAGGTGTGCTTGCCCGTAGCCCCGAGGTGGTACTTGACGTCGCCCGAGCCCTGGGTGGTGGTGGGGTCGAGATCGCCCTCGAACTCCCGGAACATCTGCCCGTACGACTTGCCGATCACGTTGGCCAGGACGTTGAGACGCCCGCGGTGTGCCATCCCCATGACCACGTCGGTGCATCCGTCGTCGGACGCCGCATCGAGCAGGCTCACCAGCATCGGGATGAGGCTCTCGCCGCCTTCGATCCCGAAACGCTTGTGCCCCAGGTACTTGGTGCCCAGGAAACGCTCGAACAGCTCGGCGGCGCGCAGATGCTCGAGGATGCGCACCCGATCGTCGTGGGTGACCGGGTTGGGCACGCCCTCGACGTGATCTTGGATCCAACCCTTCTGGTCGACCTCCTGGATGTGCATGTACTCGACGCCGATGGTGCGGGCATACGCGTCGCGCAGCACCCCGAGGATGTCGCGCAGCGCCATGACCGGACGGCCCGCCAGCCCGCCTGTGAGGAACTCGCGGTCGAGGTCCCAGATCGACAGGCCCCAGTACGCGAGGTCGAGCTCGTGGTGGGTCTTGGGCGCGCGCATGCCCAGGGGATCGAGGTCGGCCATGAGGTGCGCTCGGACCCGGTAGATGTTGATGAGCTGGAAGACGCGCGCCTGCTTCTCGAGTCCGCCCCGCACCTCGTCCTGCGGGTTGATGTCGTGGGTCCAGCGGGCCGGGACGTAGGGCACGCGCACGCTGTTGAAGACGTCGTCGTAGAAACCGTGCTCGCCGAGCAGGAGACGATGCAGCCGCCCCAGGAACTCGCCGCTCTCGGCGCCCTGGATGATGCGATGGTCGTAGGTGCTCGTGAGCGTGATCGTCTTGCCCACACCCATCCGGGCCAACGACGCCGGGTCGGCCCCGGCGAAACCAGCGGGCACGTCGATGGCGCCGACGCCGACGATGCAGCCCTGCCCGGGCATCAGGCGCGGCACCGAGTGGACGGTGCCCACGGTGCCCGGGTTCGTGACCGTGACCGTGGTGCCCGCCAGGTCGTCGGCCCCGAGCTTGCCACCGCGCGCCTTGCGGATGCACTCCTCGTAGGCCTGACGGAACTCCTGGAAGTCCATCGTGTCGGCCCGCTTGATGTTGGGAACGACGAGGTTGTGCGAGCCGTCGGCCTTCTCGAGGTCGACGGCCAGGCCCAGGTTCACGTGGGCATGGCGGACGTGCGTCGGCTGGCCGTCGATGGATGCGAATCCGGCGTTCATCGCCGGGACGTCACGGAGGGCCCGGACGACGGCGAAGGCAATGATGTGTGTGAAGCTCACCTTGCCCTGGCGCTGGCGGGTCAAGTGGTTGTTGAGGATCGTCCGGTTGACCTCGAGCAGCTTCGCCGGGATGTCGCGCACCGACGTGGCCGTGGGGACGCTGAGCGATGCCGACATGTTCTCGGCGATACGGGCCGCAGCGCCTCGCAGGGTGACGGCGGTGTCGCCGTCGAAGACGGTGGCGCCCGGCGTGCTCGGCCGGGACGCGACCTCGATGACGGTGTGCTCGGTGGTGGAGGCCACGGCGGACGGGCCAGCGGCAGCCTCGGGGGCGGTCGGCGCACTCGTCGTCGTGATCGTTCCGTTGCCCGACCGGCGCTGATCGATCGTGTCACCGTCGACCGCCGGCGACGCGAACCATCGACGCCACTCGTCGGGCACCGCAGCCGGGGTCTCCAGCCAGGTCTGGTAGAGGTCTTCGATCAGGCCCGCGTTGGGCCCGAACTGGTCGAAATCAGAGCTCGCGAGCACACCCCGAAGGTACTCGACCGTCTCGCCCGGCCAGCGTTCTCACGGTTCGACGGTCGGCGTGGCGTCAGCTGCCCGAACGGAGCATCTCTGCGAGGCGGAACGCGAGGTCGAGCGACTGGCGGGCGTTGAGCCGGGGATCGCACATCGTCTCGTACCGGTGCTCGAGGTGCTCCGACAGCACGTTCTCGGCTCCCCCGAGACACTCGGTGACGTCTTCGCCCGTGAGCTCGATGTGCACGCCCCCGGGAACGGTCCCATTCGCGCGATGGACGGCGAAAAACCCTCGGATTTCCTCGAGGATGGCGTCGAGGTGGCGGGTCTTGTAGCCCGAGGCCGAGGTGAACGTGTTGCCGTGCATGGGATCGCAGGCCCACACCACGGGATGGTCGGCGTCGGTGACGGCCCGCACGAGTGGCGGCAGCATCTCGCGGATGTGGTCGGCGCCCATCCGGGAGATGAGCGTCAGCCGTCCCGGTATCCGAGCCGGATTGAGCTGCTCGCACAGCGCGATGACCTCGTCGGTGCTGCACGACGGCCCCAGCTTCACGCCCAGCGGGTTGTGCACCCCGGCCAGGAACTCCACATGGGCGCCATCGATCTGACGGGTCCGCTCGCCGATCCAGAGCATGTGGGCCGAGCAGTCGTACCAGTCGCCCGTGAGGCTGTCGCGCCGACTCAGCGCCTCCTCGTAACCCAGGATCAGCGCCTCGTGCGACGTGTACAGGTCGACCTCATGGAGCTGGGGCTCGGTGTCGAGGTCGATCCCGCAGGCGCTCATGAAGCGCAGGGCCGACGCGATGCCTGCCGCGACCTCCTCGTAGCGCTCGCCCTCGGGTGAGGACTTGACGTACTCCAGGTTCCAGAGGTGCACCTTGGACAGATCGGCGAAGCCGCCCTTGGTGAAGGCCCGCAGCAGGTTCAACGATGCGGCCGACCGGAAGTAGGCCTGGAGGATGCGGTGCGGATCGGCGGCTCGCGACTTGGGGTCGAAGCCGATGTCGTTGACGATGTGCCCTCGGAACGACGGGAGCTCGATGCCGTCGCGGGTCTCGGTGGGCGTCGATCGGGGCTTGGCGAACTGGCCGGCGATGCGACCCACCTTCACCACCGGGACGCCCGTGGAATAGGCGAGCACGACGGCCATCTGCAGGATCACCTTGAGCTTGTCGCGCAGGTTGTCGGCCGTCGACGCCTCGAACGACTCGGCGCAGTCTCCGGCCTGCAGGAGGAAGGCCTTCCCCGACGCGACCTGGGCCAGGGCCGCGGTGAGGTTCCGGGCCTCACCCGCGAACACCAGCGGGGGTTGACGACGCAGCTCGTCGATCACCATCTCGAGCTCGTCCGGGTCGGTCCAGTCGGGCTGCTGCACCGCCGGCCGGGCGCGCCACGAGCCGGGCGACCAGGACTGACGGGCCGAGCCGGCTCGGGTGGGATCGTCGAGGCTCATGGCATCCGAGGATACCGATGGGCGCCCCGACCCCGGGAACGCGTTTCGCCGCCGAGGAGCTGCGCCTACAGATATGCGCCCGGAAGGCGCTCGGGGCCACCGGGGCGTTGCCCGCCCTCGATCGACCGGCGGCGCATCTGCTCCATCTGCTGTTGGGCCATGGCCTGCTGGGTGAACATCGACGCCTGGATCCCGTGGAAGAGCCCCTCGAGCCATCCCACGAGCTGGGCCTGGGCGATGCGCAGCTCCGATTCGGACGGGGTGTCGGAGGTGAACGGCAGCACGACCTCCTCGAGCTCCTGGCGGAGGTCGTCGGAGAGCACCGTCTCGAGTGCCTCGAGCGAATGCTCGTGGATCTGGCGCAACCGAGCCCGGCCGGCCTCGTCGAGCGGAGCCTGTCGCACCTCGTCGAGCAGCGTACGCACCATCGACGCGATCCGGATGAGCTTCGACGGGTGGGTGACGGCTTCTTTTTGCTCGGCGTCGTCTGCGCCCGGAGACCCCTCGGTCGCGGGTTGCCCGTCGACGGTCGGACCGCCGTCGACCACCTCGACCTCGGCCACCTCGATCGGGCGCAGACCTTCGGGATGGGGGCCGTCGGTGCCGGCATGCTGGGGGCTCGTCGAGCGAGTCGTCTCGTCCATGCCTGGGAGCATAGAGGGCCGTATCGACCCGGTACCCGTCCCCGTGCGACACAATCTGCGGGCTCGACATCTCGCTCGCCTCGCCCGACTCGGTTCGATCCCGGATCGACCCGGGAGCCCGTGATCGACTACACACCATCGACGCTCCGCAGGAGCATCCCGTCCGCAGGAGGACTGATGCGCGCCGCTGAACTCGACGCCGTGTTGTACGAACCCGTAGCACCGGCCAAGGCCTCGTTCGCCGTGTGGGGCACCCCGACCTCACCCGGAGCGGAGTGGCTCGTCGACGGGCTCCGTTCGGCGATGATCGCCCACGGGCACCCGGAGGACTCTGAGGCCACCGGGGAGACCGCCGTCGTCATCAACGTGGTCGACCACGCGAACCCGAAGCCCTTCCGACGCAAGGCTTCCCCGACGTTCGTCCTCGCCGTCGTCGAGGCCCCGGACGCGCCCGAGCGGCTCATCCACGCTGCGTACCCCTACCTCGTGCGGGCCCTGTCGAACCTCTGTCTCTACGCCGTTCCCGAAGGCGACCGGCTCATCGCGCACTTCATCACGCTCGAGCAGGGCGTGTACCGGGCCACCACCGACCCGCTCCTCGACGAGCGCGGGTACTTCGAGGAGCTCTACTCGCGTGTGGCGCCGCTGGCGCTGTCTCGCCTCGTCATCGACAACGAGTTCGATCCCGACCTCGAGCCCGAGCTGTGGGACGGCGACGACACCACCAGGGCCATCCACGACGCTGGCCAGCGCCTCGGTTCGCTCAACCTGTTGCCGGCGCCCTTCCCGCTCCAGGACATGCTGTCGGAGAAGGACTTCCGCCACGTCATGCGCCTCTACGGCATCGGCGGGCTCTCCTACGGCAACGTCTCGGCCCGCCACGACGCCGAACGGTTCTGGATGAGCGCCTCGGGTGTCGACAAGACGGACATGCGGGTCGTCGGTGAGCACATCCTCATGGTCAAGGGATTCGACGCCGACCGACGAGTGATCCGGCTGTCGGTCCCGCCGTCGGTGAAGAAGCCGCGGCGGGTCTCGGTCGACGCCATCGAGCACTGGATGATCTACCGGGAGCACCCCGAGGTGGGCGCGATCCTGCATGTGCACGGCTGGATGCCCGACATCCGCTCGACCGAGATCAACTATCCGTGCGGCACCATCGAGCTGGCCCGCTCGGTCGCCCAGCTCGTGCGCGAGTCGCCCGAGCCGGGCAAGGCCGTGATCGGCCAGAAGAACCATGGCCTCACGATCACCGGTCCCAACCTGTCTGAGATCTTCGAGCGTGTCGACGGCCGCATCCTCAACCAGGTCCCCATGAGCTGATTCGTCGGCTGGGCGGCGGCATCGCACCCTTGGTCTGGTTCCGAGCATCGGGCACAAGGACGTGCCGTGTGACGTCGTCGTGCCCACCGCTCGGGGGTGTCGCGTCGCCCGCGTGCGTGTCACCCGGCTGTGCAACTCGATCGTCTGTAGGGCATGACGGTGGCTGAGGAAGTCGACGGGGAGTCGATGTCTCACGGGCGGGGCGTGCTCGAGCGGTTGCGCGTCATCGCGTTCGCGGGCGTGCTCCTTGGGGTGCTCGTCGGCGGTGTCGGTGGTCGATTGGCGATGCTCGCGCTGCGGCTCACGTCGCCCGACTCGGTGCGGGGCGTCGAGAGCGACGACGGCTTCGAGATCGGCACGTTCACGTTCGGCGGCAGCTACAACCTCCTGGTTCTGGGTGCGGCGTTCGGGGTGATCGGGGCTGGGGTCTACAGGGCGGTGGAGCCGTGGTTGATCGGGCCGGCGTGGTTTCGGGCTCTGACGACCGCGCTGGGTGCCGGCGTGGTGATCGGCTCGATGCTCGTGCATGCCGACGGAGTCGACTTCACGCTGTTGAAGCCGGCCTGGTTCGCCGTCGCGTTGTTCGTCGCCGTACCGGCCCTGTTCGGGGCGCTCATCGGGCCGATGCTGCACTGGGCCCAGCGCGCAGACACCTGGTTCGACCGGGGTCGGCGACGCCGATGGATCGTGCCGATGGCGACCGTCGCTGCGTTCCCTGCTTCGCTCTTCGTGCTGGTGTTCGTGGGCGCCACCACCGCGATCTGGTCGGTCCTGCCGTTCGGCGAGATCGCCCGGGAGATCCGGTCGCAGCCACGGCCGGGGTGGATGTGGGCGACGCGCTCGGTGTGGCTCGGGATCGCCGTCCTCGGGCTTGTCGCGCTGGTCAACGACACCAGCGCCATCGTCTGAGCGGCATGGGCAAGGGTGGCTGAGAACGTCAAGAACTTGTCATTGCTGCCGTCTGGGCGACGGTGCATCATCGGGTGATGAACGGTGCTGCACCCCGCGTCGTGATCGTGGTGTTCGACGGGATCCAGGCCCTCGACCTGGTCGGGCCGTTCGAGGTCTTCACCGGCGCCGGGCGGTTGAAGCCTCCCGGCTACCGGGTGAGCGTCGCCGCGAGCGAGCTGGGTCCGGTGCCGACCGAGAGCGGCCTGACCGTTGTCGCCGATGCCGCGCTCGCCCGGATACGGGGACCGATCGATACCCTGATCGTCGCCGGGGGCTCGGGTGTGTACGACGCGGCCCGGAACCCGTCCCTCGTTGGAGCGGTCTCCCGCTTGGCCCGCCGGAGTCGCCGTGTCACGTCGGTGTGCTCAGGCGCCTTCGTACTCGCTGCGGCCGGCCTGCTCGACGGCCGGCGGGCCGTCACCCATTGGGCGCGCTGCGACCGTCTCGCTGGCGAGTACCCGAACGTGACCGTCGAGCCCGACCCGGTGTTCGTGCGGGACGGGAACGTCTGGACCTCGGCCGGCGTCACGGCGGGCATGGATCTGGCGCTGGCCCTGGTGGCCGACGACCACGGACGCGATGTCGCTCTCGAGGTCGCCCGTTGGCTCGTGCTCTACATGGTTCGACCTGGGGGCCAAGCCCAGTTCAGCGCCCAGCTGGCCGGGCAGGGGGCACTGCGGGAACCCCTGAGGGAGCTGCAGGCCTGGATCGCCGACCATCTCGATGCCGACCTCAGCGTTGCGGCACTGGCCCGCCGAGCCGTGATGAGCGACCGGAACTTCGCGAGGGCCTTCGCCCGAGAGGTCGGGACGACCCCGGGCTCGTACGTGGAGCGGCTGCGCATCGAGGCAGCGCGGCGCGTGTTGGAGACGAGCCGGGAGCCGAGCGCCAGCGTGGCCACCCGATGTGGCTTCGCATCGGCCGAGACGTTCCACCGATCGTTCGTTCGAGTGGTCGGCACGACACCCGCCATGTACCGCAAGCACTTTCGAGCCGTAGCCGGCTGAGCGGCGGCAGTCCACCACACACGAGGAGCCCCTGATCGTGCACGCAACCATGCAGATTGCCATCGTCTTGTACCCCGAGGTGACCGCGCTCGATGCCATCGGCCCCTACGCGGTGCTCTCGCGAATGCCCGGGGTCGACCTGCGCTTCGTCGCTCCCGAGCCGGGCATCGTGCGGTCCGACTCGGGGCTGCTGGCCATCGAGGTCGAGCACGCGCTGGCCGAGACCTCCGCCCCCGACGTGATCGTCGTCCCCGGTGGCTTGATCGCCCGCAGGATGATGCACGGCCACCCGGTGGTGGACTGGATCCGAGCCGTCCATCCCACGACCACGTGGACGACATCGGTCTGCACGGGCTCGCTGCTGCTGGGAGCGGCCGGCGTCCTGGAGGGTCTCGATGCCACCTCCCACTGGCGGGCGCTCGAGCTGCTATCGCGCTTCGGCGCTCGTCCGACGCTCGATCGTGTGGTCGTGGCGGGCAAGGTGATCACGGGCGCGGGGGTCTCGGCCGGGATCGACATGGCGCTGGTGCTCGTCGAGCGCATCGCCGGACAGACCGTCGCCGAGACCATACAGCTCGCCATCGAGTACGACCCGCAGCCCCCGTTCGACGCCGGCTCGCCGCTCAAGGCCTCGGCCGAGGTGAGGGCTCTGGTCGACGGCATCGTGAGTGGCGTGCGGCCCGGCGGTCGTTGACGGGCGCCCGGTGCACGGGCGTCAACTCCCCGGCGCCGCGCTCGGCCAGGGTGACGGCGTGCGCCCGACCGATCCCGCGACCGGCTCCGGTCACCACGGCCACCCGGCCGGCCAGGCTGCTCCCGGTAACCATCGTCGCTACGATAACTCGAATCATCTAGCTGATTCGGAAGGCTCGTAAAGGGTCAGGCGGGGAGCCGCAGTGGTCTGAACGTGCTCGAGCGGGAGCGGGCGACGTTCCCGTCCCGGAGGCGATGATGAGCCCGTCCGCCGGCCCTGAGCACGGCCCGAGGCTGGTGGCCGTCAGATCGCGCGGAGGCCAGCCAGGGTCGCGATCTCGGTGGGGGTGTAGCCCAGCTCCGCCAGCACCTCGCCGGTGTGCTGGCCCAGAGTGGGTGCGTGGTGGCGGATGCGGTAGGGCTGGCCGGCGACGATCCCCGCTTCCTTGACGAACGTGTACTCGCCGGCCTGCGGATGCACGGCGGTGTGCAGGGTGCCGCGGGCCACGAGATGCGGGTCGGCCGCGGCTTCCAGCACCGACCGGTACGCCGGACCCATGGGGATGTCGTGCTCGGCGGCGACGCCGACCCAGTGCGCGAGCGGTAGCGCTCCGATGATCGCCTGCAGCTCCGTGCGCAGCGCCGTCTCGCCGACACCGAAATCGACGGGGTTACCGCCTTCGCGACCACCGGCATGGATGGCGATCAGGTCGTCGCGCCCTACCGCGCGACAGAAGTTCCGCCAGAACTTCGGCTCGATGCAGCAGAACAAGACGACGTTGCCGTCTGAGCACTCGTAGTACTGGTAGGTGGCGCCGGTCATGACGCCGTCGACGGTGGCCGGCATCGTGGTGAAATCGGTGATGCGGTGCTCGTTGAGCGCGTACGTGGCAGCGATCCAAGCCTGGGAGATGACCCCTTCAGTACCCGATATGTCGATGTAGCACCCGGCGCCGGTGTGCGCTCGCTGCACCAACGCCGCCGCGATGTGGAACGCCGCATGGATCGCTCCCGCGGCCGTTCCCTCGCCGCCAGTGTCGACTCCCCGCATGGGGCCGACGGGCGGAACTGGATGGAGCTCGCCGTCTGCGCCCATCTCCATCGGATATGCCCCGGCCAACGCGTCCATCATCTGGCCGTGCGTGGGGATCGCTGCGTAGGGCCCGGTCGCGCCATAGCCGGTGTATTGGCAGTAGACGATGTCGGGCTTGCGGCGGCGCTGGTCGTCGTAGCCGATCCCGAGTTGGGTGCAGGCGTCGGCTGCGTTGCCGTCGACGAACACGTCGGCGGTGGCGTGCAAGCGCCAGAACACCTCACGGCCCTGCTCGGAACGGAGGTCGATGGTGACGCTGCGCTTGTTCCGATTGATCTGCACATGGGCCGGGCTGTGGCCGGGAACCAACTGGCCGAGGAAATGGCGTAGGTAATCGCCTCGTGTCGGCTGTTCGACCTTGATGACGTCGGCGCCGAGATCGCCGAGGTGCGCGCCGACGGTGTCTCCGTTGAACAGCATGGCCGACTCGATCACCCGTATCCCAGCCAGCAACTCACTCATGCGCCCGCCTCGTCACGACGTCACCAGGCTGTCGACCCGCCGCCGACCCGGGTGCCGATCACCCCGGCCGATTCGAGGCGGGCGATCTCGTCGGCGTCGAGCCCGAGGAGGCCGCCGAGGATCTCATGGTTGTGCTGGCCCAACGTCGGCGGCGGACCCCGATGGAGCGCGGCCGGGTCGGGCCCGGCCGAGAACAGCGCCGGGAACCCGCCGTGGACGGTGGCGCCCGTCACCGGATGCTCCAGCGTCGTGAAGAACGATCGGGCCACCAAGGGTTCGAGCTCGGTTTGCTCGTGCGGCAATCGCACCTTGGCAACGGCGATGCCAGCCGGCAGCAGCAGCGCCTCGACATCCCCGGCCGAACGCTCCCGGCACCAGTTCGCGAGGTGCTCGTCGATGACGTCGTGTGCAGCTCGGCGGCCGGCGGCCGTGCCCAGCTCGGGATCGGTCGCCCACGTCGGCTCACCCAGCGCAGCGACCAGAGCCGCCCATCGGGCGTCGTCGACGACGGAGATGATCACCCAGCGCCCCTGCCCGAACGGCAGGTCGTCGTCGCTCGTGCGATAGGCACCCTGAGGCACGGCCGTCGGGCTGCGATTGCCGTCACGCCCGAGCACCGCACCGTAGGCCGAGTGCTCGATGACCAGCTCGGCTGCGACGTTGAGCGCTCCCCCGACCATGGGCACCTCGAGCACCATGCCGTCACCTGATCGGCGCCGGTGCTCCAACGCCAACAACAGGGCGGTCGTGGCGTGGAGCCCGGCGATGGGGTCGCACGGGCCGTTGGGGATCTCGGGTGCCAGCTCGGCCAGGCCGGTGACCCAGGCCAACCCGGCTGTCATCTCGATGGTCTGGGCATAGCCCACCCGATCTCGCCACGGGCCGGTCAGGCCGTAGGCCGGGGCGCGAAGGAACACCGCAGCCGGGTTGGCGGCCCGCACGGCCTCCTCGGTGAGCCCCCACTGCTCCATCACCCGAGGGCTGAAGTTCTCCACGATGACATCGCTCTGGGCGACGAGGCGGAGCGCAAGTTCCCGCCCTTGGGGGCTGGCCATGTCGAGCGTGAGATCGCGCTTGGACGTGTTGGGACCGTGTTGGAGCGGCGACCACTCCCAGTACCGATCACTGTCGAGCGGCTTGATCGTGTTGAAGCGCAAGGGATCGGGCTTGACCGTCGACTCGATCTTGATCACGTCGGCCCCGAACAGCGCCATCACGTGCCCGACGATGGGTCCGGCCCAGTTGTTGCAGAAGTCGAGCACGCGCAGCCCGTCGAACGGTCGCCCCCCGGTTTCGGCGGGCTCGTGGCCAGCCCGACCCGGTGGCGGGCCTGGCCGCGACGCATCGAACGGCGGCTCCGGCTGGTCGGGCTGGGGCTCGGGACTCGGCGAATGCGGGCGACGTGCGCTGGCACGAAGCGCGTCCGCGACGGACGCGGTGTGCTCGCCCAGTCGGGGTGCCGCTGCCGGCGCCCTGCGGCTGGTTCCCGACCCGGCCCCGAACGTGTACGGCACGTCGGGTTGGAGGAATCCACTCCGCGGGTTGCGCACGTACCAGTGGTGCTCGTGGAACTGGGCTGCGTCGGGCAGCGTCGCACCGTTCCCGAGGACGGCCACCGGGATGCGCAACCCGTTGGCGAAGTCGGTGATCTCCTCGGATGTGCGCTGGCCCGTCCAACGGTCGATGTGGCCCACCAGCTCGGCCCGACGCTCGGCCCTTGTCGTCATGCGAAAGAGCGCTTCGTCCTCGGCCCAGTCGGGTCGTTCGACCATGGCGCAGAAGTCGAGCCATTGCTGGCCCGTCACCACCATGAACCCGATGAAGCCGTCCGCGCTCGGATGGATCCCCGGCAGGTTGGTCATGCGCACGGGCCGCATGGGGAAACCAGCGATCGAGGTGAACGTGATGGGATACATCACGTTCGTCAGGCACTGCGCTTCGAGGGCCGACACGTCGACCAGCTCGCCGGGACCACCGAGCTGGCCGGGCTCGTTCGTGGCGCCCCTACCACGACGAACACGCCGATGACGCGAGATCAGGTACGAGACGGCGGCGAGCATCCCCGCCTCGTAGTCGCCGAGGCGACCACCCACGATGAGCGGCGGAGTCTCGATCGTGCCCCGCTGGCCGGCGCTGCCACACATGGCCTGCAGGGTGGCCTCGGTCGCAGGACGATCCGACCAGGGCGTGTGGAGTCCGAAGGATGTCACCGCGACGACGGTCGCCTGCGGGGCCAGTCGCCGCAACGCGTCAGGCGACAGCTCGGGATGCTCGGCCAAGGGCGAACCGGGCGACCACACCACGCCGTCGGCCGCCCGCACGAGATCGGCCACGAGCGTGCGGTCGACGGTCGAGGCCGGATCGGCCACGACGCTGCGTTTGCCGCCGGCGAGATACTGGAACAGCGCGCCGTCGTCGTCGGGGGGAATGGTGGCGCCACTGGCCGAAAAGCGCCGGAGCAGATCGCCGCCTGGCGCTTCGACCTTCACGACGTCGGCGCCGCCGTCGGCCAGAACCTTGGTGCAATAGGCCCCGGCGATCCCCGTGGAGAGATCGACGACGTTCTCTCCCAGCAGCGGCCCGGTCATCGGGTCAGCCCGGTCGTGCGGTGAGCGAAGTCACTTGCCCGTCCGGTCTCGGGCGTGCCTGGTCCGCCGATGAGTCCGGTCATGGGGTGAGAGCAGCGGTGTGCTCGGCAATCAGCCGCGGCGACAACGCGAAGTTGAACAGCGTCTCGGCATTGCCGTGGGTGATCAGGTCGACCTCGGCCTGCGGCACACCGTCGAACAGCGTCGCGCACGCGGCCTGCGTGTTCGGGAACGGCTTGTCGGCGTGCGGGTAGTCAGACTCGAACAGGATGTGCCCCACCTCGAAGTCGTGGCGGTAGCTCAGACCGATCGGTTCCTCGATCATGCAGAACCACATGTTCCGCCGGGCAACCTCGGATGGCAGCACCTCGGCCTGGGGAACCTTGGTCCAGTGCTGGTGGCGCAGCCACTGCCGATCGGCCCGCTCGAGCGCGGCGGTGATCCAGCCGATACCACCTTCTGACCAGACGAGCTTGAGCCCCGGGTACTTGCGGGGGATGGGGCTCACCATCATGTTCACCGACGACCGGGCGGCGTGCGCGAACGCTGCGGCGATCTCGACCATCGGAACCGTGCCCTCCAACGACACCGTCGGCAGCGCGCCGCCGATGTGCATGCAGATGGGCAGGCCGGCCTCCTCGCACAGCGCGAACAGCGGTTCCCAGTACGGCCCGTGATATCCGGGGAGCCCGATGTTGGCCGGGTCTTCCAGCCAGCACAACGCCTTGGCCCCCTTGGCGAGGCAGCGCAACGTCTCGGTCACCGCGAGGTCGACGTCCCACACCGGGGCGATCACCATGGGGACGAACATCTCGGGAGCGGCTGCGCACCACTCGTCGATCAGGAAGTCGTTCCAGGCTTGCACGCAGGCCAGGGCGAGATCCTTGTCCCCGAACGTCATGAACTTCCGGCCGGCGAACCCGGGCAGCGTCGGGAAGGCGACGCTGGCGAAGATCCCGTTCGACAGGAAGTCCTGAGCCCGGGCCGTGGGGTCGTAGCACCCGGGGATCATGTCGGAGAAGCGCACGGGCTCGACCCCCCAGGTCTCGATCGGCGTACCCGCCACCGCGTTGAGGCCCATCGTGAGCTCCCGGCCGCCCTCCCAGACCCACATCTCGCGGCCGTCGGCCTCCACGACGTGGGGGGCCCGATCGCGCATCGCTGCGGGAACCCGACTGCTCCATACATCGGCCGGCTCGACGATGTGGTCGTCGACGCTGAAGAGCTTGAACATCCCGGCCCCTCTCCCTACCTCGTTCGCAGGCAATAATCCGCTGACAAGGTTAGCTGATTGATCGAGCGGCAGCACGAGGGGCCTGCCGAGGTGTCGGGGCCTGACCATCATCCCTGACTGGAGTAGCGACAAGGTAAGTTCGTTGCACTGATTCATACGTGCCACGTACCTCAGGTGAACGACAGGCCGACCGATGAGCCTCGAGCGGGTCGAAGTGCGAGTGCCCAAAGCGGCTGAGCTCGTCGCGCAGCAGATCCGCCGCCAGATCGTTCATGGCGACCTGGGCGAGGGCGCCGCGCTTCCTCCCGAGACGACGCTGATGGCGGAGTTCTCCATCTCCCGGCCGACCCTGCGCGAGGCCTTCCGGATCCTCGAGTCCGAGGGGCTGATCACGGTTCGGCGCGGCGCTCGGGGTGGAGCGCGCGTACAGGTCCCGTCACACGAAGCCGCGGCCCGGTACGCCTCGCTCGTGCTCCAGCACCGGGGCTGCACGATCGCCGACGTCGTCGAGGTGCGTGCCATCGTCGAGGCCCCCGCGGCCCGGTGGGTGGCCAGTCGGCGGGACCGGATCGCCAGCGCCGACAAGCTCGGGACCTGGCTCGACAGCTACGACACCGTCGCCGAGCCCGAGCGGTTCGGCGAGTTCAACGCTCTGCTCGTGCAGCTCACCGAGAACGAAGCGCTGATCCTGTTGACGGCGATGCTCGAGCACATCACCCGGGCCGTCACCCGGGCCTACACACGCGTCCCCCACCCGGGCGACGAACGCCTGGCCCGCAAGGCCGAACGCACCCGACGCAAGCTCGTCGAGCTGATCCGCGTCGGCGCCGCCGACGACGCCGAAGCGTTGTGGCTCGCCCACCTCCGGGCCGCCGGCAACATCCTCGGGGAGACGGGCGGCACGATCGTCGACGCATTCAGCTGAGCATCTGATCGGGATCAGTTGATCTGCTGGGATGATTGTGTCGGACAGTTACAGGCCCCGGTCGAGATGACCCGATGTGGTTGTCGACCGAGATGACGGGCCTGACCCTTCACGGACGTACCGCGCTCGTCGCCGCGCTCGTCACGACCAGGTCATGACCACGTCAGGGGTCGCCGCGGGCTACGAGATCGCCGGTCTCTCGTCACGTATCGGTATCGACACGCTGCACCACGGCCCCATCCTGGTCACGCTGGAAGCGACCGCGCTCGACCTGGCGTCGTCGAGCATCGCCGAAACTGGCGACCCTCTCGGCCCGGGCAACGCTCACGACCCGGGCGCGCTGGCCGTCGACGGCGCTTGCGACGGCGACACCCTGCTCGTGCGCACCGAGCTGGTCGACCACGGCCACGACGACGGCGTGATCGCGGTGGGCTTCCACCGGCTCCGGCGGCGAACCGGTTGACCGCTCGTCCGCCAGACGCCGCCCGCTCGCTGGCCGTGTCGCTCGCCGGTGGGCGACACGTGCCCGTCGAACCTCGGCTACTCGAACAGCTTGGCGGCGTTGGTGGAGACGATGCCCCGGGTCGTGACGTCGTCGAGCGACCGGAGACCGTCGATGAAGTCGGCCGGCTCGGCCACTCCTTCGGCGTGCGGGAAGTCGGAGCCCAGCACGAGGCACGACGAATCGCCGCCCAGCCGGTCGATGAGCGCCGCCACGTCGTCCTCGGGATAGGGCGTGACCCGCACGCGCTCCTTGAAGATCGCGCTCGGACGTTCGGTGAGCTTCCCGCCGATCCAGGGCCCGTTGCGCCCCATGCCTCGGCTCTTGTCCATGAGCTCGAGCATGTGGGGGATCCAGCTGGCGCCGTGCTCGGAGACGAGGCAGTTGAGGTTGGGGAAGCGATTGAAGAGGTTGTCGAAGATCAGGGCCGAGATGGTGTCCATGATCGGACGTTCGCCATACACGTTCATCCACTGCCACGCCGCCATGTGCCACGACGCCGGGTCGTTGGCGTGTCCCCATGCCGGCGACAACGCATCGAAGTACCAGAAGGGCATGATGTGAAAGGCAATGGTGACGCCGGCCTCGTTCAACCGCGACCAGATCGGGTCGAAATAGGGGTCTCCCGGTGAGCGCCCGTAGGCCGGGCCGGTGGGGAGCAGCACGAACTGGGCGCCCGCGGCGATGATCTCGTCGGCCAGCGCGACACCGCGATCGAGGTCGCGCAACGAGAGCACCGCCGTCGCGTAGATGAGGCCGTCACGGTTGAAGCCCCACTCCTCGTTGTACCAGCGGTTGAACGACTGGAGGTTCACGTAGAGCGCGTCGGTGTCGTCGAGGTAGTGCTCGGCCGACAGCGCCATGCTGGCCGGGTAGAGCACGCACCGGTCGACGCCCTGCTGGCGCAGCAGAGCCTCCCGCGGCTCGCGTCGCAGGTACTCCGGGCGCATGGGTTCGGGCTGGTAGGCCTCCTCGGGATTGCCCGAGCCCATCTGCCTGAGCATCTCCTTCAACGTGCCCGGGCGATAGGCCTGGTCGAAGCCCAGGCCGGCCTCCGAGACGAACGTGGCGACCCGGCTGCCCGTCAAGATCCGCTCGAACCCGCTCGCGTCGACAAAGGTGGTCACAGTGCGGTCGAGGTATGCCGATGGGAGATACCTCGTGAAGGCATCGCGTGGTTCGTAGCAATGCGTATCGCAGTCGGTGATGGCGTAGTCGAGCCTCAAGGCCGATCCTCCTGGGTGACTCTCGTGTCGTCGGACTCCGTGGCCTGGCGCCCGGGACTCGTCCCCGGCATTCAGTCAGCTGATTGTACCTGAAATCGTGCCTGCGGCCTCCCTCCGGGCTCGCCACTGTCGCCTCGCATTCGTCGTGCCTGTGGTCACAGGGTTTGCGTGAGCATGCGACGAGCAGCCGTTGGCGGTCGCGCGGGCCCGCGCGCCGATTCAGGCGTGCTGGGGCGGGCCCGGCGAGACGCCCGCGGCGGTCCGCTTCTTGGCCGCCATGGCTGCCAACGCCTCCATGATGAGGTGATGGGCGGCGTTGACGGTGAGGTCGGCGTGGTCGTACGGCGGCGAGACCTCGCAGATGTCCATGCACACGACGTTCGTGGCGCTCACGACCCGGCGGACGGCCCGCAACAGCTCTGCCGTCGTGAGCCCGCCCACCTCGGGAGTGCCGGTTCCCGGGGCGAAGGCCGGGTCGAGGGAGTCGATGTCGATCGAGAGGTACACGAGGTCGCAGCCGTCGGTGGCGATGGCGATGGCCTCCTCGACGATCGCCGGGAGTCCACGTTCGACGACCGCGTCCATGAGGAACCAGCGGAGACCCTGCTCGTGCATCCAGTCCCACGTGTCGGCCTCGGGCCAGTGCGAGCGCAGCCCGATCTGCACGAAGTTCCGCGGAGGGACGGCGCCCGACTCGATGAGCCGGCGCATCGGCGTACCGTGCGACGCCAGGTTGCCCTCGATGGTGTCGGCCGTGTCGGCGTGGGCGTCGAAGTGCACCATGCCGATCCGGCCGTACCCGTGCACGTCGGCGACGCCCGTCCCGTTGGGCCAGGCGATCGAGTGGTCGCCGCCCACGATGATCGGGACGATGCCCAGCCCGGCGATCTCACGCACGCGTTGGCGGATGTTGGCGTGGGCCCGCTCGGGCTGGCCGTGGGGTATCCACACGTCGCCCCCGTCGACGACCTCGAGCCACTCGAACACGTCGATGCCCCACGAGAGGTGGTAGGTGCCGCTGAAGTACGACTGGTTGCGCACCCCGCTCGGCCCGAAGCGGGCGCCGGGCCGGTTCGTGACGGCCAGGTCGTACGGCGCGCCGATGATGGCCACGTCGGGTTGCCAGCGTCGGAGCGCCTCGAGATCGGCGACCATCGGGCGCTGGGCGAAGGTGCGCACAGCGAACGTGGCGCGCTGCTCGGCCTCCGCTGGGTCGATAGGACGATGGGGCGGGACGGTCTCCGTCATGAGCCCAGGATAGGGACGGGTTCCAGACGCGACCTCACTTACCTATCTGGGCCTGGCGCCGACATCGAACGATGACCCGAGTGCTCGGTGTGGCGAGTGGGAGCACGAATGCGTATCTCGAAGGTGTGGGCGGCGATAGCGGTCGGCGCGCTGTTGATCTCGGCCTGTGGGAACGAGAGCTCCTCGACGGCGGCCGAAGGGTCTGACGTCGAAGCGACGACAGACCGTTCGGATTCCAGCACTGAGGCGGGTGTCGACGACTCCGGGGCCGACGATGGAGCGGCCGGAGCGCCGAACCAGTCGGGAGCGGGATCAGTGGAGCCGGGACAGGTCAGCGGGGCCTACGAGCTCGGCGAGTTCAGCGGCCTCGACATCTGGGTCGATCCCGACAACGGTGACGACGCCAACGACGGCCGCGAGCGGTCGAGCGCGCTCCAAACCATCGACGCGGCCTGGCGCCTGGTCCCGTCGGGCGTCGAGCTCGAAACTGGTTACCGCCTTCGGCTCGTCGCCGGCTCCTACCCCGTCGAGGGCTCGGTCACCTACTGGGAAGACCGTCACGGCACAGCCGAAGCGCCGATCATCATCGAGGCGGCCGACGGTCTCCACACGGCGGTGTTCGAGGCCGACATCAACATGTTCGGCGTGAGTCACTTCGCGCTCCTCGGTGTCGACATCATCCGTGAGGGCGACACGTTCCACTGCGAGCAGTGCGACCACATCCTCCTCCGTGACGTCGAGCTCTCGGGTGGCTCCGAGGCCCACGAGACCGTGAAGATCAACCAGTCGCAGCACATCTACATCGAGTCCTCCGACATCCACGGAGCCCAGGACAACGCGATCGATTTCGTCGCCGTGCAGTACGGCCACGTCAAGGGCAGCCGGATCCACGACGCACAGGACTGGTGCCTCTACGCCAAGGGGGGAAGCGCGTACCTGACCTTCTCCGGCAACGAGGTCTTCGATTGTGGGACCGGTGGGATCTCTGCCGGCCAAGGAACCGGCTTCGAGTTCATGACCGCGCCGTGGCTGAACTACGAGGCATACGGGATCGCCATCGTGAACAACGTCGTGCACGACACCGAGGGTGCGGGTCTCGGTGTCGCCGGCGGCTTCAACGTCGTGCTGGCCTACAACACCCTGTACTCGGTCGGTACGCGCAGCCACGTGGTGGAGTTCGTGCACGGCCGGCGAGGCTGCGATGGCACGCTCGACGTCTGCGCTGCACATCACGACGCGGGCGGCTGGGGCTCGACTGCCGGCGAGGAGGCTCTGATCCCGAACCGCCACGTGTACTTCGTCAACAACGTGATCGTGAACCCCGCGGGGGCGCAGTCGCAATGGCAGCATCTCCAGGTCGACGGGCCGCTCGAGCCGCCATCGTCGAGCGGCGTCCCGTCGCCCTCATTGGCCGACGACGACCTCCGCATCGAAGGCAACGTGCTCTGGAACGGGCCCGTCGATCACGTGCTCGGAACCGGGGACGGGTGTCCCGAGTCGAGCTCGACGTGCAGCGAGACCGGGATTCGCTCGGGTAACGCCGTCAACACCGTTGAGCCCGTCCTCCGTGACCCTGCACATGGCGACTACTCGCTCAGCGCCGAGTCGCGAACAGCTCTCCCGGCTGCGGTTCCCGTCCCCGATCTGGTCTGGGACGAAACGCCGATCCCGGTGCCCTCCGGCATCACCGCCGTCGACGTGTCGACGGACCGGGCCGGCAACCCCCGTTCCGAACGGGGAGCTCCCGGCGCCGGCTGACCAGAGGTCAAGGATTGTCGTGGGCCCGCCGTCGTGGCGTGGTCGAACCCTGGACGTACCCTCCGCCGCGACCTACGTTGAGCGCATCCGAGCGATGCCATAGAGCCCTTGGAGGCCATCATGGTCGAGCGCACGTCGTACGCACCGGGAACCCCGTCCTGGGTCGATCTGGGGAGCCCCGATCCGGTGGCCGCGGCCGCCTTCTACAGCAGCCTGTTCGGTTGGACGGCTTCGGTTGCACCCATGCCCGAGGCGGGCGGCTACACGATGATGGAGGTCAACGGGCTTCCCGTGGCCGGGGTCGGGGCGAAGATGAACCCCGATCAGCCCACGGTGTGGACGACCTACGTCTCCGTCGCAAACGCCGACGCGTCCGCGAAGCTGGCGGCCGACGCCGGCGGGACCGTGCGGATGCCCCCGATGGACATCCTCGACGTCGGCCGCATGGCCGTGCTGATGGACACCGGTGGCGCTGTGTTCGCCATCTGGCAGCCCTGGGCGCACGCCGGTGCTCGTCTCGTGAACGAGCCCAACACGCTGTGCTGGAACGAGCTGGCCACCCGGGACATCGAGGCGGCCAAGGCGTTCTACGGCTCCGTGTTCGCCTGGACGGGCGACACCATTCCGATGGACGAGATGGCCTACACCGAGTGGAAGCTGGCCGACGGCAGCTCGATCGGCGGCATGATGGAGATGGGCGACGAGTACCCGCCCCAGGTTCCGCCGCACTGGATGGTCTACTTCGCCGTCGACGATGCCGACGCCACCGCGGCTCGCTGTACCGCGCTCGGCGGGACGGTCATGGTGCCTCCAACCGACATCCCGCCCGGCCGTTTCGCCGTGCTGATCGACCCTGACGGTGCCACGTTCGCCGTGCTCAAGTTGGCCAAGTTGGCCGAGCAGGCCGACGAGGCCGGCTGAGGCCGAGCCCGCCCAAATGTGCGCTGAAATGCGCACCGGGTGAGCATTTCCGCGCACATTTCGTGGGAGTGGGACGGTTCGTGGGGGTGCGACCGGCCCGCGCGGGCTCACGAGTCGAATCCGAGGCCCATCTTGTCGAGGCCGCGCAGCCACAGGTTGCGCTTGCCGCTCTTGTCTTCCCGGTTGAGCGCCCAGCGGGTGAGCTGGATGCCTACGAATCGGAAGGGCTCCGGCGGCCAGGGGATGGGCTGATCCTTCACGAAGTCGAGATCGGTGCGCTCGGTGCGGCGACCGTCGAGCAGATCGACGAGCACCTCGGCGCCGAAACGGGTCGAGCCCACGCCGAGGCCGGTGTAGCCGAGCGCGTAGGCGACCCGTCCGTGCATGGCCGTATCCCAGAACACGCAATAGCGGGTACAGGTGTCGATCGCCCCACCCCACACGTTCGTGAAGTGGATGCCCTCGAGTTGGGGGAAGGCCGTGAAGAAGTGCTCGGAGAGCTTGACCCAGGTCTCGGGACGGGTCTCGAACTCCGAGCGCACCTTGCTGGCGAAGTAATACACCGCGTCGTAACCGCCCCAGAGGATGCGGTTGTCCTGGGTCAGGCGGTAGTAGTGAAACTGGTTGTTGGTGTCTGACAGGCCTTGGCGATTCGCCCAGCCGATGCTGGCGAGCTGCTCGGCGGTGAGCGGCTCGGTGACCATGCAGTAGTCGTAGACGGGGATCACGTAGCGCTTCATCTTGTGCAGCAGCGGCGGGAAAGCATTGGTGCACAGGGCGACGCGGGCGGCTCTGACACGTCCGAACGGGGTGGTGACCATCACGCCCACACCGTCACGCTCGAGGTCGGTGGCTTTGGTGTGCTCGTAGATGCGCACGCCGAGCTGTTGCGCCGCGGCCTTGAGGCCCCACGCCAGCCGGGCCGGGTCGACGAGCGCGGCTCGATCCTTGCGCCACAGGCCACCGTGATAGGTGGGCGAGTGCACCTGCGCGTGCATGGCGTCGCGGTCGAGCAGCTCGACGTCCTGGCCAAGCGATCGCAGCAACGTCTGGTCGTCACGTAACTCGGACACATAGTGCTCGGTGGTGGCGACATCGATGACACCGGTGCGTTCGAAGTCGCAGTCGATGGCGTAGCGGGTGATGGCCGCTTCGATGCCGTCGAGATTGGCGAGGCCAAGCCGCTCGAGCTGGGCCAGCTCCCTGGGAAAGCGTGCTTCCCCATTGGCGATCCCGTGGGTCAGGCTGGCATCCACGAAACCACCGTTGCGGCCCGACGCTCCGAATCCACAGGTGTCGCCCTCGATGAGCACGACGTCGCGGGACGGGTCGCGCTCCTTGGCGATGATGGCGGTCCACAGACCGGTGTACCCGCCGCCGACGATGCACAGGTCACATGCTTCGGTGCGCACCAGCGTGTCGTTGGCGTCGGGCTCATCGACGTCGTCGTACCAGTAGGGGTAGGGCTCAGCCCAGGCCAGTGCTTCAAGGTGGGGCTCGCTCACAGATCAGAGTCTCGCGCCCCGGGCCGGTCGCTCGGCCGATGCCGGCCGTAGCATCGGTCGTTCCCCACGGGCGTCGCCTGGCCAGCCCGTCCCGATGCACGACACAGACCGTCCGAGCCGGCGCGGTCGAGGTGAGCCCGTGATCGACTTCAGCCCCGACCTTGCGATCCGTGAAGTTGCCGAGCGGACCGCCGCCTTCGTGCGGGCGACGGTGATCCCGTACGAGGCCGACCCGCGGTGGGGCGCCCACGGGCCGACCGATGAGCTGCGGTCCGAGCTCGTGGGCCACGCCCGTTCTGCTGGGCTCCTGTCGCCCCATGTGTCGCCGAGCTACGGGGGGCTCGGGCTCAGCCAGATCGGACGGGCGCTGGTGTTCGAGGAAGCGGGGTACTCGATGCTCGGCCCCGTGGCCATGAACGTCGCGGCACCCGACGAGGGCAACGCCCATCTGCTCGAGCACGTGGCCACAGACGCCCAGAAGGAGCGATGGTTGCGCCCCCATGCGGCGGGTGAGATTCGGACCTGCTTCGCCATGACCGAGCCCAGCCCGGGTGCGGGTTCCGATCCGTCGATGATGCTGACGACGGCCGTCCGTGACGGTGACGAGTACGTGGTCGACGGCCGCAAGTGGCTCATCACGGGCGCCGAAGGCGCGGCCGTCGCGATCGTGATGGTCAAGGAGGGTGACGGCGCCACGATGCTCCTCGTGCCCACCGACACCCCGGGCTTCGTGTACGAGCGCACGCTCGACACGCTCGACTCGTCGTTCACGGGCGGCCATGGCGTGTTGCGCTTCGAGAACATGCGTGTGCCGGTGGACGCCGTGCTCGGCGAGGCGGGCGCCGGGTTCCGGTACGCGCAGGTTCGCCTGGCCCCGGCCCGGCTGACGCACTGCATGCGGTGGCTCGGCGCAGCCCGTCGAGCTCATGACATCGCAGCCGAGTACGCCGCTCGGCGTCAGGCGTTCGGACAGGTGCTCGGCGCCCACGAGGGGGTCGGGTTCATGCTGGCCGACAACGAGATCGACCTGCAGACCGCGCGCCTGCACATCTGGCACACGGCGTGGATGCTCGACCAGGGTGATCGGGGGAACGAGGCGTCGAGCGTGGCCAAGACCGTGTGCTCGGAAGCCGTCTGGCGTGTCGCCGATCGCAGCCTGCAGATCCTCGGTGGCCTCGGCGTCACCGACGACACGGTCGTGGCCCGCATCTTCCGTGACATCAGGGCCTTCCGTATCTACGACGGGCCGTCGGAGGTGCACAGGTGGTCGATCGCCCGCCGGATCATCAAGCGGGCCGGTGCCGGCGCGGGAGCCAGCGCGCACCGTGAAAACCCAAGGGGGGACAGCTGATGGGCGTCGACTACGAGCTTCACGGCGGGGTGGCCCTCGTGCGGTTGAACCGACCCGAGCGGGCCAACTCGTTCGACGGGCCCACCGCGGCAGCGATCGGCGCCGCGTTCCGCCGCGCCGCCGGCGACGACACCGTTGGCGCGGTCGTGCTCACCGGCGCCGGCGAGCGGGTCTTCAGCGCCGGCATGGACCTCAAGGCCTTCGCCGAGGCGCGCGAGACCCAGGCCGGGGCCGGAGCCGGGGCGCGCGAGACCCAGGCTGAGGCCGATCATTCGGGGCTGGAGCTGCTCACCCGGGGAGGCTTCGCCAAGCCGGTCATCGCCGCGGTCAACGGCATCGCGGTCGGGGGCGGCTTCGAGCTCGTGCTGGCCTGCGACCTCGTCGTGGCCGCCGAGCACGCCCGCTTCGGGCTGCCCGAGGTGAGCCGGGGTCTCCTGGCCGGCGGCGGCGGGACCGAGCTGCCCCGTCGGCTCCCGCTCGCCGTCGCGCTCGAGATGGGGCTCACGGGCGAGCAGATCGACGCTCGTCGAGCGCTCGAGCTCGGGCTCGTCAACCGGGTCGTGTCCGCCGCAGACCTGATCGACGTGGCCCTCGACCTCGCTCGGCGCATCGCAGCCAACGGGCCCTTGGCCGTGCAGGCCACGAAGCGACTGATGTGGGAGTCGATCGGGGCGCTGCCGTGGGACCGGATCTCCGAGGTCGCCGGTCCTGTGTTCGCCAGCGCCGACGCCGTCGAGGGCGCCACGGCCTTCGCCGAGCGCCGAGCGCCGCGCTGGGCGGGCCGATGACGGCGAGAGGTCGTCGCACCATGATGCGTGCCGCCGTCTGCCACGCGTACGGACCGCCCGAAACGCTGACGATCGACGAGATCCCCGTCCCCGAGCCGGGCCGGGGCCAGGTGCTGGTGCGCGTCGCCGCAGCGGCGGTCAACTTCCCCGACGTGCTCCTGATCGCCGACAAGTACCAGGTCTCGGTCCCCACGCCGTTCGTGCCCGGAAGCGAGTTCGCCGGTGTCGTCGACGCGGTGGGTGAAGGTGTCAGTGCTGCTGCCGTCGGCGACCGGGTGCTGGGCGCGGCGATGAACGGCGCCTTCGCCGAGTACGTCGTGGCGTCGGCCTCGGGACTCGTGGCTGTTCCTGACGGGGTCGACCTGAGCCTCGCCGCGGCGTTCTGGGTGGCCCACTCCACCGCCTACCACGCCTTGCGTTCGGTCGCCGAGGTGCAGCCGGGTGAGTGGGTGGTCGTGCTCGGAGCGGCTGGCGGTGTGGGCCTGGCCGCGGTGGAGGTGGCCCGTCTGCTCGGCGCCCGGGTGATCGCTGCGGCATCGTCGCCCGAGAAGCTGGCGTTGTGCCGAGAACGTGGCGCAGAGGGGCTCATCGAGTACACGAGCGACGATCTCCGCGGTCGGATCAAGGAGATCACCGGGGGCAGCGCCGATGTCGTGATCGATCCCGTGGGCGGGCCGGCGGCCGAGCAGGCGCTGCGGGCCCTGGGATGGGGGAGCCGGTTCGTGACCGTCGGCTTCGCGTCGGGCGAGATCCCGCGCATCGCCCTGAACCTGGTGCTGCTCAAGGGCATCACCATCAAGGGCTTCGAGATGCGCACCTTCGGCGACCGAGCGCCGGCGCTGATGGACCGCGACCGCGCCGAAATGATCGAGCACCTCGCCGCCGGTCGGCTCGTCCCCCACCTGAGCTCGACCCACCCGCTCGCCGACGTGGCCGTGGCGCTGGCCGAGGTCGCCGACCGGCGGGCGCTGGGCAAGGTGCTCGTGGTCCCCGAACCCCAACTGTCAGCGTGGCACCCCGAATCCGAGGTGCCACGCTGACAGTTGGAGGGGTTAGCCCGGTGCGGCGCTGGTCGCTACGTTTGCCGGACGGCGCGCCCGCGGCGACGGGGCGCGCGCCGTAGCCGAGAGCGAGAGGGAGGTCGACGTGCGACGAGTGGTGACGGGTTTCGATGCCGATGGCCGCTCGGTCGTGGTCTCCGACGGCGACGCGCCGGTGGCCTTCCGAGGCGATCGCATCGACGCGCCGTTGCGACGTGTGGCTGGGGGCTCGCCCGAGGCCACGCCGGGGCCGGGACAGGCCGTCGTCAGCGAGCTCTGGTGTCTCGACGCCGAGCCGGCCCTGCTCTCGGCCGATCCGACCGTGTCGATCGATACGGCGTCGTTCGACGTGGCGCCCGCGGGTACCAAGTGGATCATCACCGAGATGGGTGCGGGGCTCGAGGCCCCCATGCACGACACGCCCACCGTCGACTACGGGCTCGTCGTTCGCGGCGACGTCGAGCTCGGCCTCGAGAACGGTTCCGTGCGCCTGTACGTCGGCGATTGTGTGCTCGTCAACGGTGTGCAGCACTCGTGGCGGGCGGGGCCCGACGGCTGCGTCATCGCCACGGTGCAGGTCGGCCTGCGCGTCGCCGACCGGCGCTGACCCTGCTCCCTGCTCCGTGCTCCCCGGCGCCCCGGGGCCCGTCAGGATCGGGCGCACTGGGAGGGTGACGCGCGGATGGGGACCGGCCGTGGCGGGCCTGGCGATGGCGTTGGCAGCCGCCGCGTGCTCTGACGGAGGCCGGGACGCGATCGTCGTCGTCTCCGGCTGGTCTGGCTCGATCTGAACGACGCAACGCCGTCCGACGCGTGCGTGTGGCGCGAAAGCCCTGAGATCCCGGTGCGGCCGATCGGAGACACGGGAACGCTCCCGTGCCCGCCGTTGCCGCCCCCGCCCGCCGACTCGTTCCCGAGCACGTGGACCATCCCGGCCGGCACGCGACCCGCGACGGTCCCTACGGTCTCGGCCGCGCACCGCCCCGGCCTGTCGCGCCTCGCCCCCGACGACGCCACCCCCTATGGCGGCGCCTTCGGGCTCACCGGGGGTGAAGTGGTCAGCATCGGAGGGCGCGCCGGCCGAGTCCTCGATGTCGACGGTGCCATCGTTCTCGTCTACGGCCGGGCCGACGACGTGCTGGTACGGATCTCGAGCAGCGTATTGGACGTTGCTGACGTCCTCTCCTTCGCCGAAGGTCTGGCTGCCGACTCCGGGTGACGCAGCCGCCGCCCGCACCCGTCGCCGTTCGTCACCCGGCATCGTCCCCGCTGCGCCGGCCCCGCCCGAGAATGACACGTCGGTGATTCCTCGCTACCCTCGGGTCGGGCGAGTTTGGGAGGATGACCATGGGATTGAGTGCGGAGCTACGAGAGCTCGACGACGCCGCGTTGACGCGATTGTTCGAGGTGCGCGACGACCTCTTGGCTCGTCCGCCCCTCACGTTCGATCGGCTGGCTGTCGCTGCGAGCCAGTGGGGTTCGCAGCTGCGCTGCCTCAGCCGGCTCGATCAGTTCAGCCACCAGCTGCTCGAGCTCGTCGCTCTGGTTCCCACACCGGTGACCCCCGATGCCGTTGCCGAGCTGGCCGGCCCGGGAGCCACGCTGGCCCAGGTCGAGGCGGGGCTGGCTCGCCTCGCCGAGCTGGCGCTGGTCACTGTCGACGGTCGGCTCGTAAAGCTCGTCGGTGAGCTCCCGAGGGCCCTCAGCGGTGCCGCGGGTCTCGGGCGTCCCGCAGCTGCACTGCTGGGCCTGCGCACGGTCGAGGAGCTCAAGCACGTCGCCGGTGCGCTCGAGCTCGTGGTGGGGACGGCCAAGAAGGCCGACCTCCTGCGCATGGTCACCGATGTCTTCGCCGACTCGGGCCGGGTCCAACAGATCCTCGCCGGAGCTCCCCCCGAGGTCGCCGTGCTCCTCGAGCGGATGGCCGCGAACGCCACTGCCAGCGTGGCGATCTCGGGGTCGATAGCGATGGGCGGTTACAGCGGCCGTCCCCGTTCGGGCAGCTCCGCCGTCGACTGGCTGGCCGAGCGGGGCATGCTCGTCCATGCCCAGTGGGGCGTCGCCGAGCTCGTCCGCGAGGTCGGCCTGGCTCACCGGGGAGGCTTCGCGTTCCCCGACCTTCGGGCCGAGCCCCCGCCGCTGCTCTCGATTCCCCACGGGACGGGCGTCGACGCCGATG
>VFJJ01000141.1 GCA_009886115.1 Actinomycetota bacterium | reverse complement strand
GCTGTGGTCGTGGTGGTCGTGGTGGTCGTGGTGGTCGTGGCACCGGTGGAGGAGGTCGTGGCCCCTGGCAGGGTGCCGGTGGCGGTGGTCGTGGCCCCTGGTACGGGGAGCGACGCCGGGCCTGTGGCGGGCACCGTGGCAGCTCCTGAGGTGGCTGAGGTGGCAGTGGCTGAGGTGGCAGTGGTCGGTGGCACGCTGGTGGTTGTCGGCGCGGTCGTGGTTGTCGGTGTTGTCGTGGTCGTGGTCGTGGTCGTGATGGTTTCCTCGGCGTTCGGGGCGGGCGCCGAGGCCTCGGGGTCCTGCTCAGCGACGATGCCCGTCTGCCATCGTTCGAGCAGCTCGGGGTCGGGGATCAACGTGAGGGGCACGTCGCCCGCCGCGGCGAGCTCGACCAGGCACGCCAGCCGGCCGCCCTCGACCAGATCGGCCTGCACGACCGGGTCGAGGGTCCCGTCCGGGCGATGCGCCGGGGTGCCGGTCGACATGCGCCACAACCACGCCACCGAGAGCTGGCGGCAGGCCACCGCTTCTCCGGCCGAAGGGTCGCAGCCCTCTCGAACCTGACGGGCTCGACTGAGCATCACGACGAACGTGACCACCGAGCGCCCGACCGAGCGCCCGAGCGGGTCGAGGAGGCCGATCTCGAGCGGGTACACGACACCGACCCGGTCCCGAGGCACGGGGACGTCGAGCGCACCAGCACCACCACCGGGGCCGCCGACGGTGGGCACGGAGATCGTGAGTGCACCGCTCGCGTCGACGGGGATGTCGTCGACGGGGATCGTCATCACGCCTCTGCTCGCACCCAGGGGTCGGGTCCCGGCCATGATGCCCAGGAGCTCGTCGAGCGTGACCCGACTTGCCTGTCGTCCCTGCGCATCCACGACGGTCGTGGACCCGGGGGAGTGCGGGGTGAGTTGCACGGTCCAGCTCGGATCGACGCCGTCGACACCGAGGCGGAGCTCGAGGGAGTCGCCGGCGTGGACGAACGGGCTCTGGTCGATCAGCTCGACCGAGGTCTCCCGGGCCTGGGCGCGGGCCGGGGCCTGGATCGTGAGGTCGGACGCGACGGTTCCTCCGACGAAGGAGCCCACCATCGCCACCACAGCCAGCGCGCGCCTCACAGTGAACGGGCCAGGATCCGAAGGCCGACCTGGAGCTCACGGAACCCGCACTGGAGGTACAGGCGCAGGGCCGCGTCGTTGCCCACCTGGGTGTTCACGTAGGCCCGGGAGACGCCGCGTCGACGCATCCAGCCGAGAGCATCGGCGACGAGCGACCGGCCGACGCCCTGCCCCGCGACCGTGCTGTCGACGGCGAGACGTTGGAGGTAGCCGCGCCCCTCGGAACGCCCGCTGATCGCGTAGCCCAGGGCCCGGACGCCCGATCCGTCCGCAGATTCGCCCGCAGATTCGTCCGGCGTTCGGGCGGAGCCGACCATCGGGAGGTCGTCGCGCATGACGACGCGGAAGCGACTCGCCGGCGTTGCGTCGATGATCTCGGTCAGACCCTCGACATCGAGGCTCCAGAAGCCGTCGAAGCACCGCTGGTCGAGCGCGGCCACCTGGGCCCGGTCACCGGGGCGACCCCGCCTTCCGGCGACGGTCACCTCGGGAATCGTCGTCAGGTCGTGGTCGAGGAAGTGGAGGTGCTGGTGCACGGCGTATCCGGCAGCCTCGAACATGGGCGCCTGGTCCTCGAGCACAGCGCTGGTGACCACCGAGCGGTAGCCGAGATCACGGAGGCGCCGCGCGCATTCGTCGAGGAACGCGAGCGACGGTGGTGCACCCACGCCCAGCGGTGCGAGGTACGCCGTTCGATCGCCGGCCCGCCAGGCCCCGAGCCGGGCCGTCTCGCCCCGCCAGCGGAACAGCTCCCCGTCGCTGGCCGTCATCGTCGCGGAGCGTACTGCCTGGAATTCCACGCGAGAGGCCTGGACATCGACTCGTGGTCGCGCCAGGTCGGCCTTCAGCGCGTGGCGCGGGCCGCCGGTGGCATCGAGGCGCCAAGTACCGTTCCTTGCGTGCTGCTGCTGGCGACCCATCCGGCCTATGACGACCACGACACCGGCCAGCATCACCCGGAGCGTCCGGCGCGCCTCGGAGCCGTGATCCGAGGGCTCGATGCGGCGGGGCTGCAGGAGGCCATCATCCCCCTGGCCCCGCGCCCGGCCACGACCACCGAGCTCGAACGGGTCCATCCGCGGCAGTACCTCGAGGCGCTGGCTGCGTTGTGCGCTGCCGGGGGCGGGATGATCGACGAGGACACGCCGGTGTCGGCCGCGTCGTGGCACGCAGCGCAGCTTGCCGCCGGCGCCGGTATGGCGGCCGTCGAGGCGCTCGAGCAGGGTCTGGGCGATGTCGCGCTCCTGGCCGTCCGCCCGCCCGGGCACCACGCGACGCCTCGGGGCGGGATGGGGTTCTGCCTCCTCAACAACGTTGCGGTCACCGCGTCCCAGCTCATCGACCGGGGCGAGCGTGTCGCCATCGTCGACTTCGACGCCCACCACGGCAACGGGACCCAGGACGCGTTCTGGAACGATCCCCGGGTGCTGTTCGTCTCGATGCACCAGTGGCCGCTCTACCCCGGTACGGGCGACCTCACCGAGACCGGAGGTGAGGAGGCCCCCGGCCTCACCGTGAACCTGCCCTTTCCCGCCCGGACGACCGGTGACGTCTACCTGCGCGCCTTCGACGAGGTCGTCGCGCCGGCGTGCAGCGCGTTCTCCCCCACCTGGGTGCTGGTGTCGGCCGGGTTCGACGCGCACCGCGACGATCCGCTCACCGAGCTCGGGCTCACCTCGGGCGACTTCGCCGATCTCGTCGAGCGCATCGCTCACATCGCCCCACGCCGCGGCCGTCTGGCCCTGTTCCTCGAAGGCGGCTACGACCTCACGGCGCTGGGACACTCGGTGGGAGCCGCGGCCGCTGCTCTCCTGGGTGTCGAGCACCGTCCCGAGCGGGCATCGCACGATGGGCCAGGCCGTGAGGTCGTCGACCGGGTGCGTGAGATCCGGCGACGCTTCGCGTAGATCGCCTGCTGTGGTGATCGGGACGTTGCGACCGCTGCGCCCCGAGTGGGCCCGACCCGACCGGGCCCGGCTCAAGGTGTTCACCACGACCCGCCGATACGCGGAAGGTGTTGGACTTCCACGATCTCCTCCGGCGTGTCGTCGACCGTAAGGCCTCTGATCTCCATCTGAAGGTCGGGTCGGGTCCCGTCATGCGTATCGACGGCCGCCTCGAACCTCAAGGCGGCGAGGAGGTGACGGCCGAGGACCTCCTGGCGCTGGCCCGGACCCTCGTCCCGACCGACCGTGCCGGCGAGTGGGAGTCCAAGGGCGAGCTGGACTTCGCGCTCGGCATCTCCGGCCTGGGACGGTTCCGGGTGATGGTCTACAGCCAGCGCGGCACGGTGGCGATCGCGGTGCGTCACATCGTGCCCGGTGTCCCGTCCTTCGACTCGCTCGGGCTCCCGCCGGCGGTGCCCCGCCTGGCCGAGGAGTCCCAGGGACTGGTGATCGTGGCCGGCCCGGCCGGCGCGGGCAAGAGCACGACGATCGCCGCCATGCTCGATGTCATCAACGAGCACCAGTGCCGCCATGTCGTGACGATCGAGGACCCCATCGAGCACCTGTTCCGCGACAAGCGGTCGATCATCTCGCAGCGAGAGCTCGGCTCGGACGCGCCCGACTACCGCAGCGCGCTGGCCCGTATCATGCGCCAGGACCCCGACGTCGTCTACATCGGCGAGACCGCCGACTACGAGACCGCCCGGGGAGCTCTGGGTCTGGCGACGACGGGTCGGCTGGTGCTGACGAGCATGCCCACGGTGAACGTCGCGCAGACGATCAGCTGGCTCCTGCACCTGTTCCCGGTCGACGAGCACACGATGGTCCGGGCCTCGCTGGCGTCGTCGCTCAAGGCCATCGTGGTGCAACGCCTGCTCGAACGGCCCGACGGGCGGGGTCGGGTGCCCGCGGCCGAGATCCTCGTGAACCAGAGTCGCGTGGTCGAGAACCTGCTGCAGCTGCCGGGAGCGCCCAACCTGGAGACCGTGATGGCCGAGGGCGAGTACTACGGCATGCAGACGTTCGACCAGAGCCTGTTCCAGCTGTGCAAGGACGGCGTCATCGGCATCCGTGAGGCGGTCACGACCTCCGCGCATCCCCACGAGCTGCGAGCGTCACTGCAGGGCCTCGGCATGCCCATGTCGTCCGACTACTGAGCGCGCTGGTCGGGCCTGGTTCTCGATCGCCCGAGCCTCGACGGGCATCTGGCACCATGGGCCCGTGTACGACCACGTGTTGGCACCGATCGCCGTTCGATCATGTGCGATCAAGAACCGGGTCGTGCGGACGGCCCATGGCACCAACATCGGGCAGGGACGCGTCACCGACGATCTGATCGCGTATCACCGGGCCCGCGCCGATGGTGGGGTGGGCCTGACCGTTCTCGAAGCGGCCTCGGTGCACCGCAGCGACACCGGCACACTGCGCCTGCACGACGAATCGGTGATTGGCGACTACCAGCGGCTCATGCTGGCGATCCGCCCGTCGGGGATGCGCGTGTTCCAGCAGCTCGGCCATCTCGGCTACGAAGCGGTCACGCTCGACGACGGTCCTCCGTGGGCCCCGTCGGCGCTGGCCGGTCCCGGCGTCCGTCGTGTCGCGCACGCGGTGTCCGAAGCCGAGATCGCCGAGCTGGTCGAGGCCTTCGCCCGCGCCGCGTCGTGGTGTCGGGCCGGGGGGCTCGACGGGGTCGAGATCCATGCCGGGCACGGCTTCTTGATCCAGGAGTTCTTGAGCCCGGCCACGAACCTCCGCGACGACGGCTACGGCGGCGACCCCACTCGCCGGCGACGGTTCCTCTTCGAGGTCTTGGCGGCCGTCCGGGCCGCCGTGGGCGATCTCGTCGTGGGGCTGCGCATCGGGCCCGAGGCCACGGCCACCGGGATGGACGGCGACGCGTGTGCCGATGTGGTCGCCAGCCTCGACGCAGTGGGGGCGTTCGACTATCTGAGCATCACGCTCGGAGGCTGCCATGTGCCACACAAGATCATCGGCGCCATGCACGAGCCGCCCGGCTACGAGCTCGATCCGGGAGCGGCGATCGGAGCAGCCACCCGGGCTCCGACGATCGTGACGGGCCGCTTCCGGAGCTTGGCCGAGGCCGACGAGGTGATCGGCTCCGGGCGGGCCGACATGGTCGGGATGACTCGAGCCCACATCGCTGATCCGGCCGTGGTGCACAAGACCGTCACCGGACGGGCCGCCGAGGTGCGCCCGTGCATCGCGTGCAACCAGGGCTGCGTCGGCGGGCTCAATCGGGGGCGGCTGTCGTGCGCGGTGAACGCCGACGTGGGCTTCGAGGCGGTGCGAGAAGCCCTCGGGGCGTACGCCCGGGTCGAGCACACGCGCCGGGTGCTCGTGATCGGCGGAGGTCCCGCGGGAATGGAAACGGCACGGGTCGCCGCCCTCCGGGGCCATGCGGTCACGCTCGTCGAGGCGTCGGCGTCGCTCGGGGGAGCGCTGCGCGACGCCCGCCGGCTCCCGAGCCGAGCGCTCATCGGCGACATCGCCGACTGGCTCGCAGCCGAGATGTCCCGGCTGGGTGTGGTGGTCGCCACGTCGACCGTCATCGATGCCGCGTCGATCGACACCTGGGCGCTTGAGAGCGTCGCCGATGCCGTCGTAGTGGCCACGGGGGCCCACACGCCCACCCGATGGTTGCCCGGCGTGCCGGGTGCCGAGGCGGGGGCTGTCCCGGGCGTCGTTGATGAGGCCATCGGTGTCGCGGTGCTCACGTCGGCCGACGTGCTCGCCGGCCGGTTCCCGTCGCCGGCCACCGATGTGCTGATCGTGGACGCCCATGGCGGCTACGAAGCCGCCGGCGTGGCCGAGCACCTGCTCGAAGCCGGCCATCGGGTCACCTACACGTCGTCCGACCGGCGGATGGCCTGGCGCACGCTGCTCGACCTGACCGCCGTCCCGCAACGCGAGCGGCTGACTCGTCTGGGTCTGCGGCTGCTCACCGGCCACCATCTCGAAGCACTGGAGCCGATGGGACCGCTGGGACCGCTGGGACCGCTGGGACCCAAGGGATCGCGGGGTGCGCCGGATCGCACCAAGGTTGTGCTCCGATCGGGAGCTGACGGGGCCAGGATGAGCATCGACGTCGACACCGTGGTCCTCGTGTCTCCCCAGGCCCGCGGGGCGGCGGGCGATCCCGTCGTCGACGCGCTCCGAGCGCGCCGGATCGAGCACCACGTCGTCGGCGACGCCCACACCCCCGACGGACTCTGGACCGCCATCGGCTCAGCCAACGCCACCGGCCGTCTGCTCTGAGCCCGACGACGGATCGCCAAAGCTCGTGGGAACATCGCGGGAACATCGCGGGAGCATCGCGAGAGTACGACGCGTCGAACCGAGCGGAACGTGGTCGCTGTCCTGGGTGATGGCCGTGCCAGGATAGAGGATGATTGACACGACGCAGGCGTTCCATGTCGGACTGGTGGTTGACGATCTCGATGCCGCCATGCGGTCGTTGGAAGCGACGGTGGGGTTGCGCTTCCATCCGCCGCAGGTCTTCGCCGTCCCGGTGTTGGTGCACGGCGAGGTGCGCGATGTCGAGCTGGTGTTCACCTACTCGGTGCAAGGGCCCCAGCACGTCGAGCTCACCGTCGGACCACCCGACTCGCCCTGGGCGCCGATTCCCGGTCAGGGAATCCACCACCTGGGATTGTGGTCGAGTGACGTGCGCGGTGAAGCCCAGGCGTTGGTGTCGCGGGGCTGTGTGATGGAGGTTGCGGGGGTGGCCGACGACGGCGGCGCGGGTGGCTTCGCCATGCTGGTGACCCCCCTGGGCGCGCGCTTCGAGCTGGTCGACACGGCCATGGCGCCCATGTTCGCTCGATGGTTCGCCGGCGGGACGTTCCTCGAGTGACCACGCCGACCCACGGAGCCGGATGGGCTCCATGCCGCCGACGAGCTCGGGCACGCCCAGCGGAATCGAGTCGGGCGCGAGAACGCACGGCCGCCACAATGGGGTCATGTCGTTGCCTGCCCCCATCGCCGAGCGTCTGGCCCCGTACCTGGCGGCCGGCAGTCCCGTGCGGGCGCTGGCCGATCGGTTCGCGGCGGCGGGGCACGAGCTGTACCTCGTGGGTGGGCCGGTACGCGACCTGATCCTGGGG
This sequence comes from Actinomycetota bacterium, assembly GCA_009886115.1. GTDB lineage: Bacteria > Actinomycetota > Acidimicrobiia > IMCC26256 > VFJJ01 > VFJJ01. Next base: position 29,986 of record VFJJ01000141.1, on the reverse strand, counting down.
CGTACCTCGGGTGATGTCGACCTCACGACGGCCGCCCGGCCCGACGTGATCGAGAAGCTCGTGCGCCCGTGGGCCGATGCCGTGTGGCTGCAGGGCCAGGCGTTCGGCACGATCGGCGCACAGAAGGACGGGGTGCGCTTCGAGATCACCACGTTCCGGGCCGAGGTGTACCACCCCGACAGCCGCAAGCCCGTGGTGGAGTTCGGCGACGACCTCGAGGTCGATCTGTCGCGGCGCGACTTCACGATCAACGCCATGGCCCTGCGCCTCCCCGACGCCGAGCTCATCGACCCCTTCGGCGGCACGGCCGATCTGGCCGCCGGGGTGTTGCGCACCCCGCTGGCCGCCGACATCTCGTTCACCGACGACCCGCTGCGCATGCTCCGGGCCGCCCGCTTCACGTCGACGCTCGGGCTGACGCCCGTCCCCGAGCTCGTCGAGGCCATCGAGCGCCATCGGGGACGCCTGAGCATCGTGAGCGCCGAGCGCATCCGCGACGAGCTCGACAAGCTCCTGCTGGCCCCCGACCCGTCCGCCGGTCTGTGGCTCGTTGCCCGCACGGGTCTGGCCGACGAGTTCCTGCCCGAGCTCACCGCCATGGAGCTCGAGCAAGATCCCATCCACCGCCACAAGGACGTGCTGACCCACACGATCGCCGTGGTGTGCAACACGCGCCCCGAGCTGCTCGTGCGCGTGGCTGCGCTCATGCACGACATCGCCAAGCCCCGGACGCGCTCGTTCGGGCCCAACGGCGTGATGTTCCACCACCACGAGGTCGTGGGCGCCCGCATGACCCGCAAGCGCATGCAGGCCTTGAAGTATCCCAGCGACTTCGTCGAGGACGTCGCGCAGCTCGTGTTCCTGCACCTGCGCATGCACACCTACCGCATGGGCTGGACCGACTCTGCCGTGCGCCGGTACGTCCGCGATGCCGGGTCCCTGCTGGAGCCGCTCAACCACCTCGTGCGCTGCGACTGCACGACCCGCAACCCCAACAAGGTCAAGCTGCTCGCCCGTCGGATGGACGAGCTCGAGGAGCGCATCGAGGAGCTGGGCCGGCTGGAGGAGCTCTCGGCCATCCGGCCCGACCTCGACGGCCACCAGGTGATGGCCTTCCTCGGGGTCACACCCGGCCGGATCGTGGGACAGGCCTTGGACTTCCTGCTCGAGCTGCGGCTCGACGAAGGGCCCCTCGGCGCCGACGCCGCCTACGACCGCCTGGGGACGTGGGCGGCCGAGCAGGCCATCGAGATCGCGGGGACGCGCATCGCAGCCGAGCCGCGGTCCGAGCCTCCGGCGTCACCAGACGCGACCTGACCTCGCCCGCCCGCACCCGAGCGGACCCGAGCGCAACAGCCCTTCCAGCCCTTACAGGCCTTCCTTCCGGGCTCGCACGACGAGGCCGGCGGGAATGGGCGCATCGGGCATGTCGACGGGCGCCGGCTCGGCGATGGTGTCGACCCGGTAGCCGCTACGACCGAGCTGGGTGAAGACCTCGGCCACCGAACGCGGGTGGAGCGTGAACGGTTGTCCGTAGCGCTGCACGGTCATGGCCGAGCGGTCGAGGTACGAGCGCTTCCCCGGTCCGTCGACCAGGGCCAGGGCCATCGGATGCTCGAGCGAGAACACGAACGGGGCGCCGTTCTTGAGCACCCGGTGGACCTGGCGCAGCACTCGAGCGAGATCGTCGGTCTCGGTGAGAGCCATGGCGCACAGAGCGAGATCGACCGAGTCGGCCCTCAGGAACGCCAGGTCGGCGAGATCACCGACGCGCCATTCGACGCGCACCTCGGCGGCATCGGCCATCCGGCGGGCCGCGGCCACGAGCTCGCGTGAGACGTCGATGGCGATCACGTGCGCAGCGACGTGCGCCAATGCCACGGCGTTGTTCCCGGCTCGACAGCCCAGCTCCAGCACCCGCTTGCCCTTCAGCTCGCTGGTGCCGAGGAGACGGAGGTCCTTCTCGGAGGGCAGGGCTCTGCCGTACGTGACCACCTCGCCCGTGGCGGGCTGCTCGCTCAGATAGCGCTCAGCGGCGCGGTTCCAACTCTCGGCATTGCTCATCGGCACACCCCGCATGGCTCGTTCGACCGCCTCCATTGTGCGCATCCCAGGGGCCCGGTGCGGGGATGACACGGCCACAACCCCGTCAGAGGCCGTCGGCCCGGTCGCCGCGAACCTGCGGGGAGATGCTGTCGGGACGGTGACACCCGTCACCGCCCTACACTCGGCGGCCGTGCGGGGACTGGTCGACTATGCGCTCGCCCGAAAGGCGATCCTGCGAGATTTCCAACGCGGCCGTCTGTCGCGCCACCAGATCTGCGACGCCCATCCCGAGCTCGTTCGGGCGGCTCGTCAGGTTGGTGACGACCTCGGGATCCCGTGCCCTGTCTGCGAGATCGAACCGCTCCGGCTCGTGTCCTACGCCTTCGGCGACAACCTGCGCTCCACGTCGGGCAAGCTCTGGGTGGGGCTCGACGAGCTCGACAAGCTGGCCCGGGCTCACGACGAGCTGAAGTGCTACGAGGTCGAGTGCTGCGCCGGATGCGGTTGGAACCATCTCCGCCGGGCGTTCCTCGTCGGTCGGCGCCACGCCGGCTGAGACCGGCGCACCCCGGTCGAACGGTCACTGGCCGACTGGCCGACTGGCCGACTGGCCGATGTTCCTGGCGCTCGACGGGTATCCGTCGTATGATCGCGGTGCTGCCGGGAGCCCCAGTGCCCTGGACGGTGGAGGTGCCAGCAATGGCCAAGTTGACAGCGCCGGCGATCCGGTCGCGCAAGGTCCGCGAGGGTCACGACCCCTTGGTGATGGTGACGGCGTACGACGCTCCGTCGGCCCGCATCGCCGACGACGCCGGGGTCGACATGATCCTGGTGGGCGACTCGCTGGGCATGGTCGTGCTCGGATACGACGACACGTTGCAGGTCACGATCGACGACATGGCCCATCACACGGCCGCCGTCGCCCGGACCCGGCCCCGGGCCCTGGTGGTCGGCGACCTGCCGTGGATGAGCTACCACGTCTCGCGGGAGGAGACCGTCCGCAATGCCGGGCAGCTCGTGCGGGCCGGTGCCAGCGCGGTCAAGCTCGAGGGCGGGAGCAAACGCCTCGAGATGGTGCGGGCGATCCTCGACGCCGAGATCCCGGTGATGGGTCACTTGGGTCTCACGCCCCAGTCGATCCACGCCTTCGGCGGGTTCAAGGTCCAGGCCAAGGGGCTCGATGCCGCCCGCCGACTCGCCGACGACGCCCACGCCCTGGTCGAGGAGGGCTGCTTCGCTGTGGTCCTCGAGTGCGTTCCCGACGTCGTCGCTCGCATGGTCACCGAGGAGCTCGACGCGCCCACGATCGGGATCGGCGCCGGCGCGCACTGCGACGGTCAGGTGCTGGTGTTCCACGATCTCCTCGGCATCGAGGACCGGGTGCTCCCGAAGTTCGTGCGGCGCTACGGCTCCATGAAGGCGGCTCAGACGGCGGCGGTGGCCGAGTACGCCTCCGACGTGCGCAGCGGACGGTTCCCCGGCCCGTCGGAGTCGTACCACCTGGCCGACGACGTGGCTGCGGGGCTCGGGCTGTACGGGGCCGCGTCGGCCTGAGCGCCGGCAGGCTCACCTACCCTGGCGCTTCGTGACCTCAGCGCGCGACGACGCCCCCGACCTTCCCCCGGCGCGACGGCACCGGATCGTGATCGCTGCCATCGTGCTCGTGGTGTTCGTGCCGGTCGCGGTGATCGTGTGGGCCACCCGCGACCGTTTCGAGGCCGACGACAGCGGATCGCGCCCCGGCGCGACGGCCGTCTCGACGGTGGCTGCGGCCCTCACCAGCGCCTCGGTCGCTCCGACCGCTGCTCCATCGGCCCCGGAGCCGGCGACGGGGCAGCCGAGCGGGGCACCCGTCCCGCCCGTCGCCAGCGACGTCAGCTCCACGACCGTCCCGGCGTTCGCCGAGGCCTTCGGTGAAGGCCCGCTCGTGGTGGGCGGCGTCGAGCTCAGGGTGCTCGTGGCCGACACCGGCGAGCTACGCGGCCAGGGCCTGCGCGCCGTCACGTCCCTCGCGCCCTACGACGGGATGCTGTTCGTGTTCGAGTCCGAGGACCGGGTGGGGTTCACGATGGCCGACACGCTCATCGCACTCTCGATCGGCTTCTACGACTCGGACGGCGTACGCGTCGGGGCCCTCGAGATGGTGCCGTGCCTCGACGGCGACGACGACTCGTGTCCCGTGTACAGGATCGAGCCTGCGTTCCGCTACGCCCTCGAGACCGCCAACGGCCAGCTTCCGGAGGGCGATCTGGCGATCGGTTGACCAGGTTTCCTGGTCGCTTCGATGGCCTCTCGACGGCCTGTCGACACGGCCCCGCGGGTGGTCGCCGGCGTTCTTGTCACACCCCCGTGGCATGCTTCGACCCGATAGGTCGTAGACGTGGGCTGATAACCTCACCCGGTTCTCACGGAGGGTCGTTTCCGCGACCCCGTCCGAGAGACATCCGGCCGTGCGCTCGGTCCTGAAATGGACCGTGACCGCACGGGAATCCTGCTCCCGGCGAACGGGGGCCCGCGACGGAACACGTCGCGGTCCAAAGGAGGTAACGGCTGATGAGGCCGTACGAAACGATGGTTATTTTCGGCGTCGACCTGGAGGAGGAGGCGATCCGCGGTGTGATCGCCAAGGCCCTCGATGTCGTGAAGGCCAACGGCGGTGAGCCGGGGTCGATCGACTACTGGGGTCGGCGGCGCTTCGCATACGAGCTCAAGCACCGGTGGGAGGGCTACTACGTGGTCTTCCAGGCCAAGGCCGTACCCACGATGGTGGCCGAGCTCGACCGGTTCCTCTCCCTGTCAGATGAAGTCATTCGGCATCGCGTGGTGACGATCCCGCCGGCTCAGTACGGCAAGACCCGTCCCCCGGCGCCGTCAGAGTCGTAGGGAGTACGACACCATGTCCAGCACCATCACCATCATCGGCAACCTGACCCGCGATCCCGAGATGCGCTACACCGCCAACGGCCAGTCCAACGCCCGCCTGGGCGTGGCGGTGAGCCGCCGGTGGATGAACCGTCAGACCAACGAGTGGCAGGAACAGACGAGCTTCTTCAACGTCGTCTGCTGGGGAGACCTGGCGAACAACGTCTCCGAATCGCTCGTCAAGGGCGCCCGGGTCGTTGTGACCGGACGCCTCGAGCAGCGCTCGTACGAGAACGCCCAAGGCGAGCAGAAGCAGGTTGTCGAGATCGTCGCCGACGAGATCGGGCCCAGCCTGCGCTACGCGACCGCCCAGGTCTCGAGGACAGAACGTCGCGACGGTGGCGACTTCGGCGGGGGCCAGCGCGGCGGCCGTGACGGCGGTAGTGCCGGTGGTGGTGCCGGTGGTGGCCGTCCGGCCCCGGCACGCGACAGTGCTCCGTCCGCATCGGCCCCGGGCGCCGCGAGCCTTGCGGGCGACGATCACGGATTCGACGAAGAACCCTTCTGACGCTGTTTCGATCTGAGAACGAGGAACGATCATGGCACGACCCCCCAAGCCCCGTGGCAAGTCTGCGGCCGCAGCCAAGCGAGCGCCGCGGCGCAAGAAGCCGTCGCCGTTGGCCCCCAACCAGAGCTGGGTCGACTACAAGGACGTGAACCTGCTCCGACGGTTCTTGTCGGAGCGGGCGAAGATCCGAGCCCGTCGCGTCACCGGGCTCTCCCAGCAGCAACAGCAGGAGGTCTCCCGGGCGATCAAGTTGGCGCGTGAGATGGCCCTGCTGCCCTACGTGCACCGCGCCGTCACCGTCCGCAAGGGCGGCGGCAAGCGGGGCGACGGTGAGCGCCGTCCTCGGCGCGACGAGGGTCGTCTCGAAGACACCCCCGAGGAAGCGACCGCCGACGTTGCGGTCGACTTGGCCGACGACGCGGTCGTCGAGGAGGTCTGACGATGAAGGTCGTACTTCGAGCAGATGTGCCCGATGTCGGCACCCGCGGCGATGTGGTCGAGGTGGCCGACGGCTTCGGACGCAACTTCCTCCTCGCCCGCGGGTTGGGGATTGCCGCGTCGAAAGGCGCCATCGCCCAGGCCGAGACGATGAAGCGGGCCAGCGCCAAGCGCGACCAGCGCGATCGTGAGAACGCGGCCCGGGTGTCGGGGCTGTTGACGGCCAAGGCCATCCGCATCCCGGCTCGGGCGGGCGAAGACGGTCGACTCTTCGGGTCGGTGACCGCCATTGCCATCGCCGAGGCCGTCGAGGCTCAGACCGGCGTCGAGATCGATCGGCGCAAGCTCGTGCTCGACGAGCCCATCCGGTCCCTCGGTGTGCACAGCGTCGTGATCAAGCTCCACTCCACGGTGGAGACCACGCTCACCCTCGAGGTGGTCGTCCAATAGTGGTCCCCGCTCCCCGAGGCGGCGAGGCAGCACCCAGAACGTGAAGCGGCGGGCTCCACGAGCCCGCCGCTTCACGTCGATCCTTGCCCGAGGGCGATCGATCTGCCATGATTCGAACGTTCGTTCGATCGGTTTCGACCGATGCCCAGCGTCGGTCTGCACCGCCGTCGCCCAGCCCTGGTCGGAGCCCGTGCCCCGGTCGAGCCGGGCGTTCATCCCAGGCCGTTGTCCACAGTTGGTGCACAGGCTCGTGCGCTCTCACACACCGTCGTCCACAGCAAAGTCACAGGGTTGTTCCCCTCGTTGTCCACAGGGTGTTCATGTCATGCTGCCTGCCGGGGAGGCAAGGTCCGAGCGGGTGTCGACCGGCGCACGATCTGTCGTGAAGTCGGCGGGAAGACCAGGAGGGCCAGGAGCTTGTGGCGCAGTCGATAGCGACGCGTCGCGTCCAGGGTGGGGGTGTCAGAGGCTCGCACGACGAGCCGCTCACGTCCGAGCGCCCGAGCGCGAGGCAGTCGGGGCGGGTACCGCCGCACAACCAGGAAGCCGAGGAGTCGTTGCTCGGGGCGATGTTGCTCTCGCGCGAGGCCGTGGCGGTGGCGCTCGAGCAACGCATCAAGCCCGAGGACTTCTACAAGCCGGCCCACGGCCACATCTTCGAGGCGATCCACCTCCTGTACGGCCAGGGCGAGCCCGTCGACCCCGTCACCGTGGCCGAGGCGCTCCGCCGGGCCGACGTGCTCGAGGGCATCGGCGGCAGCCAGGCCCTGGTTCGCATCCAGAACGCCACGCCGGCGAGCACCAACGCAGCCCACTACGCCCGCATCGTCGAGGACCTGGCGTTGCTGCGCCGCCTGATCGGCGCAGCCGGTGAGATCGCCGAGCTGGCCTACGACGAGCCCGACGAGGTGGGCGACGCCCTCGACCGGGCCGAGACGCTGATCTTCGAGGTGTCGCAGCGGCGGGTCACCGACTCGATGCGCGACCTCGGGCAGGTCCTCGAGATCAGCCTCGACCAGCTCGAGGCGTTGTACGACCGCGGATCGTCGATCACCGGGATCCCGAGTGGCTACAAGGATCTCGACGAGCTCCTGCTCGGCTTCCAGCCGGCGGCGCTGATCGTGGTGGCGGCTCGTCCCGGCATGGGCAAGACGTCGTTCGCGCTCGGCGCTGCGGTGCACGCCGCGATGGAGGCCCGCAAGCCCGTCGTCTTCTTCTCGATGGAGATGGGCCACGTCGAACTCACCCAGCGCCTGCTGGCATCGGAGGCTCGGGTCGACTCCACCAAGCTGCGCCGGGGGAACCTGGCCGACAGCGACTGGCCGCGCATCAGCCAAGCCGTGGGCCGGCTGGCCGAGGCCCCGTTCTTCATCGACGACAACCCCCATTGCACGGTCATGGAGATGCGGGCCAAGTGCCGGCGCATCAAGGCCCGTGAGGGCGACCTCGGATTGGTCGTCGTCGACTACCTCCAGCTCATGAGCTCGTCACGCCGCTCCGAGAGCCGGCAGGTCGAGGTGGCCGAGATGTCGCGGGGGCTGAAGATCCTCGCCCGTGAGCTCGAGGCCCCCGTGATCGCGCTTTCGCAGCTCAACCGGGGTGTCGAGTCGCGTCAGGACAAGCGTCCCCTGCTCGGTGACCTCCGGGAGTCGGGGAGCATCGAGCAAGACGCCGACGTCGTGATGTTCATCTACCGCGACGAGATCTACAACACCGACTCACCCGATCGGGGCATCGCCGAGATCATCGTGGCCAAGCACCGTGCCGGTCCCACGGGTGCGGTGAGGCTGGCGTTCCTCGACCACTACACCAAGTTCGCCAACATGGCTCGGGAGTGACGGGCGCCCGGTCGCGCTACCCGGCCGGCGCCAGCGCGCTGAGCGAGTCGGCCGGAGGGCTCGTAGACCCCGCCGACCCTGCCGACACCGTGGGGATGGCGCGCTCGAGCACGGTACGAGGATCGTCGCCCGCTCGGGCCAGCACCGCGGTGACCGTGAGCGAGACCGCGGCTTCGGCGCGCCGGATCGTGTACGGCAACGACACCGCCGATTCGAGCCGGGCGGCGACGGCGTCGAGCACCGCGACACCGTCGAGCCCGTCGAGCACCGCGATCAGGTGATCGGGGCCGACCCTTGCGATGGTGTCGGACGGGCGGGTGCAGCGCTGGGCCCGATCGGCGATCTCGAGGACGACGAGATCGGCACCCGAACGGCCGTGCACGCGCCGGAGGCTCTCGACATCATCGATCGCCAGCACCACCACACCCACGGCTCGAGCATCGCGCCGGGAGCGTTCGAGGGCATGACCGAGTCGATCGGCCATGAGGCTCGCGCCGGGCAGACCCGTGAGCCCGTCCCGCCAGGGCGACGCTGAGGTTGGCCGACCGGGTTCGGGTGCACCGATGAGCAGGACGATGCCGCTCGATCCGCGCTCGTCGATGAGCGACTCGAAACGCACCGCGATCTCGTGGACGACCCCGAGCGTGTCGACCCAGCGGACGGCGAGCTCGCACTCGTCGGCGCGACCGTGCCGGATCCGGTCGCGGACACGGTTCACGAGGTCGCGATCGTCGGGATGGAACAACTCGACCATCCTCCGGCCAACGAGCGCGTCGGGACTGGTCTCGAACAGCTCGGCGACGGCGGTGCTGGCCTCGGCCACGAGTCCCGACGGCCTGCACAGGAGCGACGCCCGGGCGACGCCCGACGAGACCGCGGCCGACGACGCCGGGGCCGGGGCTGGGGTGAGACCCCGGGGCCGGGGTGTGACGCTGGCGAGGGTGGAGGCAGGCTGGTCGCTCATCGTCGAGGACGGTACGGGCCGGTCCATCAACGAGGGGTCATGCGAACCTTAGGAACGGGCAAGGTCGGCTCGGATGAGCGCCCGCGCCGCGTGCTCGCCCGCGCCTCGCTCGTCCGAGCTGCTCGGCCTGCTCGGCCTGCTCGGCCTGCTCGGGCGCACCGCTCGGTCTCCTCGGCCGAGCTGATCAGCCCGGTCAGCGGAACGCGGGGAGGACCTGATCGGCGAAGGTGCGCATCCACTGCTCCTGGTCGCTCACGAACTGCGCGACGATGAGGTTGGTCGCGCCGATCGATGCGACGTCTCGGAGTCGATCGACGCAGTGCCCGGGCGGACCGGTGATCGTCCCCTGCCGAGCCAGGAAGTCCCGCAGTCCGTACTTGGCCAACAGGGCGTTGTTGGGGTTCTCGGCGCCCGGTTGGGCGTGGTGGCGCGACTGGTACTCGGCCATGAGCCGGGTCATGGGTTCCTTCAACTCGTCGGGCAGCCCCTTGCCCTCCAGGGTGAAGCGGTAGACGTGATTGGCCGTGCCCGCCAGCACCGACGAGATCGAGTCGATGCCCTCGCTCTCGGTCGGGGCGAAGAGGAGGTTGGCCATGCACCAGATCTCGATGTCGTCGACCGAGCGCCCGACCTCCGCGGCACCCGCTCCGATGTTCTCCCGGGCCACGGCCATGCGCTCGGGCGTCAGGCTGTTCGAGAGGATGACCCCGTCGGCGATGCGTCCGGCGAGACGCTGGGTCCGGGGGCCCTCGGCGGCGATCCACACCGGCACCCGTCGGGCATCGTCATCGAGCCAGTGCAACCCGATGCTCTGGCCGTCCCAGTCGACGGTCTCCCCGGCGGTGAGGCGGGTCACCGCGCTCGCGTAGGCGCCGATCTCCTCGACGGTTGCGGCCCGGACCCCGATGTTTCGCAGGGCGCTGTCGCCCGAAGCCAGTCCGTACCGGAACCGCCCGCCGGAGATCTGCTGCACGCCGGCTGCGGCCGATGCCACCACGGCGGGATGGCGGGTCATGGGGTTCGACACGGTGATCGCCAGATCGGGCCGGGTCGTGTGGCTGGCGGCGAACGTCATCATCGTGAAGCACTCGGCCCACAACGACTGCGAATCGCCGCAGGTGAGGAGATCGAAGCCGGAACCCTCGGCCGTCGAAAGCCACCTGCGGTACTCGTCGAAGCGGCGGATGGTCGTCCCCGTCCCGAAGCGCATCTGCGGCGTGTGCATCACCGCACGCTACGACCCACCTCGCCCGGGCCACACGCCGGTGACGCCGCGCCGCTGACGCCCAGCTCGGCGCTCCGAGCCTCGGGCGAGCTCAGTGGCAGGCGCAGGACCCGCAACCTCCGCCGCCCATGGACGGGGCCGGGGCACCGGCGGCCGACGATGACGATGACGATGACCCGCCGGCGTTGACGGATGCGAAGGCCGACAGCACCCGCCGCGAGTCCTCATGGCCGTTGGGGCACGGGGCAGGCAGCGACGACTCGGCCATCGGTCGGCGGGCCTCGAACACGGTGTCGCAGGTCCGGCAGCGGTACTCGTAGAGCGGCATGACCCCAGCCTACCGGCGCCCGTCCGACGCGTCACACGCCGACGAGAGTGGACGAGGGTGCATGGCCCTTCCGCGGGGTGGCTGTCGGGATGTCGGGCCGATCGTCCCGAAGGGTCGGGACCGAGGGCGGTGGGCCCGAGGAGCGCCCCAGCCGACACTGGGGACAGCATCGCCCGACGATCGAGGATCCCGACATGGACCAAACCGCCCGTCCGCGCCCCCCCTCCTCGACCTCGGCCACGGCGTGGGCCGCGCTCACCACCGTGCTCGTGGTCGCGGCGACGATCCTGAGTGTGACGGCGTTGGTCAACGACGACACCACTGCGAGCGTCGAGACCGTGGCCCCGGATGCGGCCGGGCCGGCCGCGCCGGCCGCATCGGACGGGGGCGCCGCGTCGCCCGCGCCCCCGTCAGCGCCCGCCTTCGACTTCAATGCCACCGCAGCCGAGGGCTTCGTGCCCCGTGACCCCGCGCTGGGGCCGGCCGAGCAGGGGACCGTTCACGAGCTCACGCTGCACGCCACCGAGGAGCCCGTCGAGATCGCGCCCGGGGTCACCCAGGACATGTGGACCTTCGGCGGGTCGGTCCCCGGCCCGACGCTGCGAGGTCGGGTGGGTGACACCTTCCGGGTGACGCTGGTGAACGACGGCCAGGTCGGCCATTCGATCGACTTCCACGCCTCCAAGGTCGCCTGGAACGACGAGATGCGCACCATCGCCCCGGGTGAGTCGCTCGTGTACGAGTTCACGGCCCAACACGCCGGGATCTACATGTACCACTGCGGAACGGCGCCTGCGCTGCACCACATCGGCAACGGAATGTACGGAGCCATCGTCGTCGACCCCCCGGAGCTCAGCCCCGTCGATCACGAGTACGTGCTCGTGCAGTCGGAGCTCTACGCCGGCGTCGACGGGGCGCTGGCCGAGCTGACCCCGATGGTCGAGGAGGACTGGGACGCCGTGGTCTTCAACGGCTTCGTGAACCAGTACCGCGACGCGCCGATCCGGGTCGAGACGGGCGAGCGCATCCGGGTCTGGGTGCTCGACGCCGGGCCTTCCGAGAACTCCTCGTTCCACATCGTGGGGACGATCTTCGACACCGTCTTCAAGGAGGGGACGCTCGTCCTCGAGCCCGATGGCCGCCAGGGTGGCGCCCAGGCCCTCGATCTGCAGCCAGCACAGGGCGGCTACGTGGAGTTCACGTTCGACGAGGACGGTCTGTACCCGATCGTGACCCACAAATTCGCCAACGTCGGCAAGGGGGCCCTGGGGCTCTTCCAGGCCGGCGAGGTCGCACCAGCAGACGGCGCGGCGCACTGAGCGATGTGCGCCCGCTTTCCGGTCGATCAGCCCGCCCCGGCCCGGGCATCCGCTCGATGACGGCCAGGCCCCAGCGGTACTGCGGATCGGAGATCGTGTCGTACGTGGCGCCGCCCAATCGGCCAACGGTCCTGCTCAGTCGCGGGGACCTTCGTCAGAACAGGCGCAGGGGGGCGACGTGGGTGCCGCGCAGCTCGTCGAGGTCGACCTCGACGCACTCGATCCCGCGGCTCTCGGCGAAGACCTTGGCTTGGGGCTTGATCCGGGTGGCGACGAACATCCCACGGGTCGGGGCCCAGCGGGTGTCGCGATCGAGTCGTTCCTGGTAACGCACGAGCTGCTCGACGCCAGCGATCTCGCCGACCCGTTTGATCTCGACCACCACCGCCTGCCCTGAGCCGTCGCGGCACAGGAGATCGACGGGTCCGATGTCGGTGGGGTACTCGCGGCGCACGAGCACGAGATCGTCGCGCAGCGCCGCGACACGGGCGGCGATGAGCACTTGGAGCTCGGCCTCGACGCCGTCCTTCTCGAGACCGGGCTCGGGTCCGAGGTCGACGTCGTGGTCGTGGAGCACGTCGTGGAGCTCGATGCGCAGCGTCTCGCCCTTGGGATTGCTGATGACGAGCGTGCCGCCGTCCTCCTTCACGGTGCAGGGAGGGTTCATCCAGTTGAGCGGCTTGTACGCCAGGCTGTCGGCGTGCACGGCCACCGAGCCGTCGGCCTTGAACAGCACCAGCCGGCGAGCCGGGTCGAGCCGGGCGGCCAGACGACCCTCGTAGCTCACCGAGCACACCGCGACGAGGATTCGCACGGCGGGGATCGTAGGCGCCCGACCCGTCCGGCCTGGCGCCGAAGTCGGCGTGATGAGGTGGGCGATTGACGGGTGCCGGCGCGGGAGCCGAGGCTGGAGCCATGCACAGCACCCTGGGCCCCGAGCTGGAAGCGTTCCGCGCCTCGTGCCGGATGGCCGCCGAGCGTCACTTCCGCCCCCTGGTCGAGCGGATCGACGGGGGTGAGGTGATCCCGGCCGAGGCCCGGGAGCATCTCGGAGCCATGGGGGCGTATGGGTTGCCGTTCCCAGCCGAGGTCGGCGGTGGGGGTGGGACGTTCCTCGCTTGGGCCGTGCTCCACGAGGAGCTGGCCCGCGTGCTGCCGGTGTTGGGGCTCTACTTCCAGGTCAACTCGATCGCCGCCGGCGCCATCCTCGAGGTCGGCACGGCCGAGCAGCAGGCCCGATGGGTGCCCGAGCTGTTCTCGGGTCGCTCGCAGGGATTCCTGGCGTTCACCGAGCCCGACACGGGAAGCGACATCGGGATGATGCAGACACGGGCCCGTCCCACGGGCGACGGTTGGAGCATCTCGGGGCCCAAGACCTGGATCTCGAACGCCATCACCGCCGACGTGGGCCTGGTGTTCGCCCTGGTGCCCGGGGACGGCGCGGCGGGCTCAGCGGGCTCAGACGAGACGCCCGCCGACGATCTGGCGATCTTCCTCGTCGATCCCCGCCAGCCGGGCTTCCACGTCGGCAGTCATCTCCCGATCATGGGCCTGCGCGGGACCGAGCTCAACGAGCTTCGCTTCGACGACCTCCGGGTGCCCACCGACGCGCTCATGGCCCGGGGTCGGCGAGCGTTCGACGTGCTGCGCAAGGTGATGTCGATCGGCAAGGTCGGGATCTGCGCGATGTGCGTGGGGTTGATGCAGACCGCGCTCGAGGAGGCGGTCGGCTACGCGCGGCGCCGCTTCCAACGCGGGCATCCCATCCTCGACTTTCAGGCCATCCACCATCTGATCGCCGAGATGGTCGCCAGCATCGAAGCGTCGAGACAGCTCACGTACTGGGCGGCGACGTGTCGGGATCAGGGCATCGACGCCGTGACCGAGCTGGCGACGGCCAAGCTGTTCGTCACGAACGCCGCGCTGTCGGTGGCCCGTCAGGCCGTGTCGGTGCACGGGGTGTACGGCATCGCCCAAGGAGCCACCGTCGAGCGGCTGTTGCGCGACGCCCAGGTCTTCGAGCTGTTGGAGGGAACCTCGGAGGTCCAGCGCGAGCTTGTGATGCGCGCCGTGCGCGACCTCGGCCTCTGCTGACGGCACCTCCTCGACGCGCGGCCCGGTCGCTCGACAGCTCAGGCGATGAGGGCGGCGGCCCCGGCGATCATCACGACGAAGCCGATGAGGAGGAAGATGATCGTCCGGGCGAGCGGCTCGCGCTCGGGTGTCGAGCGGCGCCGGGCGAACACGAGGACCCGGGAAGCGAACATCGCCGCCCCGAGCGCGGTCACCAGCTCGAGCAGGACGTTGTCGTAGAAGCTCCCGGCGATCAGCACCCCCCGATGGTAACGATGCCACCCCGCAGCGGACGGCTGGAGCCGGGCTGGAGCCCGTCAGCTGCTCAAGCCGGGGACGAGCGCAGCGTGCGTGAACCGGTTCCCTGCCTGGGCCACCGTGACGCCGTAGGCCCGTCCGCGGGCCTCGACCGTGCGCCCGTCGCCCAGGCTGATGGCCACGTGGGCCCCCGGCGGACGGCCACCGTCGGCGGTGGGCTCCTGATCGAACGAGAACAAGAGCGCACCCGGTGTGCGCAGCGCGTCATCGACCGAGATGGCGTTGCCCGAGTCCTTGGCCTGGAGGTACTGGATCCACGAGCCGTCGGGAAGGTCGACGCCCGCCTGGGCCGCAGCCCACTGGGTGAGCTCGGAGCAGTCGAAGCTCGCCGGGTCGAGGTCGGTCGCGGCGGCTTCGGCGCCGAACACGTACGGCGTGCCGACCTGGGAGAGCGCAGCATCGAGCAGGGTGCCCGTCCCCGGTCCCACGGAGGCGCCGAGTCCCGCTGTCCTCAGGCCGGGATGGGCCGCGGTTGCCAGGCCGAAGTCCCCGAAACCCCCGAGCCCTCCTCCCGTCGCCCATCCGCTGCCTCCGACCATCTCCCCGAGGGTGGTGACACCGTCGAGCTGATCCGTCATGGAGGTCGCCGGAGTCGTCCCGGTCGCCGAGATCAGCGCCGAGTCGGTCGCGGCTGCGCTCTGCAGAAGCGCGGCGAAGGTCCGACCGTCGGCGGCCGGTGGGTTTGTCGACACCGACCCGAGGTCGGGCGATACCGGGGAGGAGATGACAGGTGACAGTGACACGGAGCTCCTCGTGAATTCCTGGGTTCTCGCGAGTATCGGCCCGGTACCCGGCCTGCCTTGAGCCGCGGGGCTCAACAGGGGCTGATCACGTGGCCGTGGTCGATCTCCGTGGCGACGGGCGTCAACCTCTACGGCCAACGCGACGTGCCGAGCGTCCGGGCAACGTCCGTGCGGTGCCACCGTGCGCGACCAGTCGGCACGACCGTTGCAGCTCACGAGGGATGTCGGGCACGGCCACCATGTGCCCTGGTCAGCGATCTTGCTGGCAGGCTCCCACCGTGCTCGGGCTGCCGTGCTCCGGTCTTCGACAGGGCCTGAAGATCGGTCCGTCCCGACCCGGCATCTTGACGGACCGTCTCGCCGAGGGTCAGCCCGAGATGTCGGCCCTCGCAGCGCAACGGGCGCGAGCGACGCACGGACCACGATGCGTGTTCGTCACCGGTGATGCTGGCGCCGCCACGACTGAGCTCACGCCCAGCTCAGGGGTCAGTCGTTCGAGGTTTGGCCGCACTGCGTGACGAGGTTGGTGAGGGGGCCGGTGAAATCGGGCGAGCCGAGCATGTCGGCGTACTCGTTCTCGATGTTGGCCGACTCGCCGGAGGCGAGACCGTCGAGGAGCTCGCCGATCGGGTTGTAGACGGCGCTGGCCTCGTCGGTGAGCGCGTCGGGTGTCGCATCGCGCAAGGCCTTGTTGGCGTCCTGAGCGTCCCCGACGAGCGCGTCCGTGGTCGATCCCGCGCTCTCGTAGGAGTCGACGATGGCCGAGACCGCGTCGAGGTCGGCCGACAGGGCGAGGCAGAAGTCCGCGGTCACCTCGCTGTCATCACTGAACTCTGACGAGGTGGTGGAAGTGGCAGTGGTGGCGGACGGGGCGATGGTGGTGGAAGTGGGACTGGTCGACCCGTCATTGGTGGACGTGGCCCCGCTGATGGCCGGCATCGCCGCCGCCCGTGAGGCCCATACCGAGGCGGCCGTCCTCCTGGGTCGCGCCACGGGTCTGCTCGAGGCGACCGGTGGCGAGCTCGTCCTGGCCGACGGAGAGATCTACCAGCGTGTCTGGTCGGCGGCGCTGGCAGACTTGGGAGAGGACCGCCTGACCGAGCTCCTCGCCTCGGGTGCGAGAGGGGCATCAGTGACGGGGTTCGCCGGACATGACTGAGACGTGACGAGGAGTCATGCAGGAGATGTTGCTGGAGGTGGTGCTGTGGGTGAGACACGGACGACCGCCTGTTCCGGAACCGTGGAGCGTTCCCGATCATCGATGCCTGAGCTGCCCGAGCAGCCCGAGCAGCCCGAGGAGCCTGAGGAGCTGGCGATGAGCGAGCGTGATCTGTTCCTGCACGAGTACATCGACATCGTGGGCCAGCACCAGTGGGAGTACATGAATCACACCCTGGCCCAGGCCGGCCACGAGAAGGTCGACTTCGAGCTTCTGGGCACGTGGTACACGATGGGCATCACCGGGCGGTGGCCCCAGGTCGTGAACGTGTGGGAGATCCCCGGGGGTTGGGACGGCTGGTACGGCAAGGTCGATCGGTTGGGCCTCAAGCGGCGCACCAACGTCCATCTCGAACGCTGGTGGGAGACGGCCTACACGTACCGGACCGGGGGCTTCGACCGTCTCCTGGCCGGTGCACCGGGCTGTCCGAACATGGCGTCGCTGGCCGGCAACGGTGTGCGGGGCACCCTGTTCGTCCACGAGCTGACCGAGGTGCGGCCGGGGACGGCGCTCGAGTACCTGGCCGCCGTGCGTGAACAGCGCGTCCCGCTCATGGCCGAGCACGGCCACCGGCTGGTGGGCCTGTACGAGGTGATGATGAACGACTACGAGGTGTGCACGGTGTGGGCCACCGACCCGGCCCACCACGTGCGCATGGCCAAGGCCCATGACGTGGCCCGGGGATTGCTTTCCGAGGACGCGGCCGGCGTCTCCGGCGACGAGCGCCTGGGTCGGTGGCAGCGGACGGCTCGGGAGTGGGCGGTCCGTTGGCGCGAGGAACTCATGACGCCGGCTCCCGGATCGCACTGCGGGCCCGACGACTGGGCTGCCGACGACAGTCTCGGCGAGGGCTGAGCGCCCGCCGAGGTCGGCCCCTCAGCCCGTCGGGACTTCGAGGTCGACGACCTTGAGGGCGATGCTGGTCGACGCGGCGACGGTCAGGGTGACAGGGCCCAGCGCGGAGCTGAAGGTGCAGACGGTGACCCCGGGTGCGGGCGCAGCGGCGCAGGCTTCGAAATCCCACTCGGACGGGGTGATCGCGAACAGGTGCTCGACGATGTCGGCCTCGGCCACGAGCAGGGCGATGTCACGGTCGCCCGACCGCCAGGCTGTGTACAGGGCGCTCGCCGCAGCGGCCGGGTCGAGGACCTGGATGCTGGAGCCCGCCTCCGTGACCGACGTCGAGCTCTCGGCGGCCGACGCGGTGTTCGCAGGAGCAACGACGGCCGTGGCCGGGGCCGAGGCGGGCGGAGCGGCGCCGTCCGAGCCGTCGTCGCCGGTGCATGCGCCGACCAACCCGAGCAACCCGAGCAACCCGAGCAACCCGAGGCCCCTGAGAACGGCCGTGCTGCGCGATGGCGCGACGCGCCGATTCTGCGACAGATTCTGCGCGGAGCCCACTGGCCCGAGCGTAGCTGGGGCTCGGGAGGGGGCCGGCGGCTCCGGCATGGGAGACTCACCGCCGTTCGGGATCCGACGAGGGGATGGCCAGTGGGTAGGTTCGACGGGAGAGTCGCGTTCATCACCGGCGGCGCGCGTGGGCAGGGTCGTTCGCACGCGCTGGCGTTCGCGCGCGAGGGCGCCGACATCGCGATCTGCGACATCGCGGCTCCGATCGCGAGCGTGGGGTACCCGCTCGGCACCATCGACGATCTGGCCGAGACTCAGCGGCTCGTGGAGCAGGAGGACCGGCGCTGCATGAGCGCCCAGGTCGACACCCGCGACTTCGGCGCCCTCGACGCGTTCGTCGGCCGGGTTGTCGCCGATCTCGGCTCGGTCGACTTCGCGATGGCGAACGCCGGGATCTCGAGCATGGCACCCGTCGACACGATGGCGCCCGAGATGTGGGACGAGATGATCGCCACGAACCTCACCGGTGTCTTCCACACGTTGAGGGCGGTGAGCCCCCACATGAAGCGCCAGGGGTTCGGCCGCATCGTCGCGACATCGTCGATGCTGGGCCGTCAGGGCTGCGCCAACCAGGTGCACTACTGCGCGTCGAAGTGGGGCGTCATCGGGATGGTGAAGTCGGCGGCCATCGACCTCGCCCCGTTCGGCATCAACGTGAACGCGGTGGCGCCGGGCAACGTCCGCACGCCGATGGTGATCAACGACCATCTGTTCTCGTTCTTCAGCGGCGAGGGCACGACGGCCACGCTCGACGACGTGCTCCCGGCCCTCCAGAGCCTCCACGTCCTCCCGGTTGCCTTGGTGGAGCCCGAGGACATCTCGAACGCCGTGCTGTTCCTGTGCTCCGAAGAGGCCCGGTTCGTCACCGGAGCCACCATCGACGTCGCCGCGGGCAACAACTGTCGGGTCACCGCGTAGGTGCCGATCGGGGCGCGCTCGGAGACGGCGGCCGCTTGGATCCGCTGACCCCCGAGGTCGATGACGACGAGCTCCGACTCAGGAGCCGGGCGGGAGTGCGCGCCATCCTCACCGACCGGAACTTCACGACGTACTGGCTGGCGACGTTGGTGTCGAACGCCGGTACCTTCATGCAGGGCATCGGCGTCCCGTTCATCCTCTACCGGCTGACGAGGTCGAACACCTGGGTCGGGGCGTCGGTGTTCGCGTCGTTGGTGCCGTCGCTGCTCGTCGGCCCGGCGGCCGGGATCATGACCGACCGCCTGTCGCGTCGTCTCGTGCTGCTGTGGGCCAACGTGATCCAGGCGGGCTCGGCCGTGGGCATGTGGGTGCTCGCCGCCGTGGGTGAGCTCACTCCCTGGCGGATCGTCGCGCTGCTCGCGATCGCGGGGATTGGCGCCGGCTTCCAGTACTCGGCGGCCCAGTCGATCGTGGTGCTCCTCGTGCCGCGAGAGCACCTCGTGTCGGCGCTGCGCCTCAACTCACTGGGCTTCACGGGGGCGCGGGCCCTGGGCCCCGCTGCGGCCGGGCTGGTGCTCGACACCTGGGGCCCGACGACCACGTTCGCAGTGAACGCGCTCTCGTTCGTTGCCGTGATCGCGGCGCTGATGACGCTGCGGGTCGGCGGCGTGCCGCCTCCGCCGACCGGCGAGTCGTTCCTGGGCCAGTTCCTCTCCGGGGTGCACTACGTGTGGCAGCGCCCCGCCATGCGCCTGATCGTGATCACGGCCTTCGTCACGGCGTTGCTGGCCCAGTCGGTGGTGCAACTCGCAGCCGGGATCGCAGAGGAGATCTACGACGTCGGTCCCAGCGCGCTGGGCCTCCTGGTGACGGTCTTCGGTCTCGGGTCGATCTCGGGGATCTTGGTGCTGGTCGTCACCGGCGATCGACGACGTCGTTCACGGGTCTCGTTCACGGGTCTCGTGCTGTACGGATCGGCCACGGTGCTGTGCGTGGTCACGACGAGGTACTGGGTCGGGCTCCTGGCGTTCTTCTTGATGGGGTCGGCGCATGTGCTCAACGGGGTCACGCTCAACACCACGATGCAGGTCCACGTCGACGAGGAGTACCGCGGCCGGGCCGTCTCGATGTATCTCATGGCCCTCTTGGGGGGCATGCCGATCGGCGCGTTGCTCTCCGGCCGCGTCGGTGACCTCGTCGGGCTCCGGCCGACGATCGCGGCGGGTGGGACGCTCCTGCTCGTGTACTGCGCGTATCTCGCCTGGCGTACGGACCGCTTGGCCATCTTCGACGAGATCCCGTCGTCGCACTCCCCGAGCTCCGGGAGCGACCGGGGATAGGGTGGATCGATCGTCAGCGAGGAGTCGATGATGGACCTGCTAGGGGTTTCGGCAGTGGTCACGGGTGGCGCCGGCGGTCTCGGGAGCGCAACGGTGCGTCGCCTCGCTGCCGCGGGGGCCACCGTCGGTGTGCTCGACGTGTCTCGTGAGCGAGCCGAGCCGTTGCTGGCCGAGCTCGGCGAGAAGGTCGAGTTCTTCACGGTCGACGTGCTCGACGACGAGAGCATCGACGGAGCCCTCCAGGCCATGGCCCGTCGGGCGCCGGTTCGGGCCGTGGTGGTCGCGCACGGCGCGCACATCACCGAACCTGCGGGCCGCACGATCGGCCGCGACGGCACGCCGCACTCACTGGCCGGGTACAAGCAGTTCATCGACGGGTTCCTCGTGGGGACCTTCAACGTGCTGCGGCTGGCCGCTTCGCACATGAGCGCCAACGATCCCGGCGTCGACGGCGAGCGGGGCGTGGTGGTGATGACATCGTCGATCGCCGGCTCCGAGGGCCAGATCGGCCAGGTGGCGTATGCCGCGGCCAAGGGTGGCGTCAACGGGATGACCATCGTGGCGGCTCGTGATCTGAGCGCCGTCGGCATCCGCGTCGTCACGATCGCTCCCGGGACGATGATCACGCCCGCGTACGGCAAGAACGCCGAAGCCGTGGAGGCCGAGTGGTCGCGGCTGGTTCCTTTCCCCAATCGGATGGGACGCCCGGACGAGTACGCGGCGCTGGCCCAGCACATCATCGAGAACCGGTACCTGAACGGCGAGATCATCCGCATCGATGGCGCGCTGCGGTTCCCGCCCAAGAATCCACCGCGGTCATCCGACCGCTGATCGCGACCCGCGCCGTGAAAGCCGCCGCCTCTGCCGATGACGCCGCCAGGGTCGCCGACGCCGCCAGGGTCGCCAGCGCCGCCCATGCCGAGCTCCACGATCGCGTGCTCCGCATCGGGCGCTCGCGTGCATCGGCCCTCGCCTACGGGTTGCTCCGGGTCACGTGTCGTGCGTTGTTGTTGCCGTACCTGAGGGTCAGGTCTCGAGGCAAGGAGCAGCTCGCGGTTCCAGGCCCGATGATCGTGGCCCCGGTGCACCGGTCGAACCTCGACGTGCTGCTCATCGGCGCCGCGCTCACCAATCGCCGCGTGTGGTCACTCGCCAAGGTCTCGCTGTTTCGTGGACGGTTCTCGTCGTGGATCATGGCCTCGATCGGATGCTTCCCGGTCCGCCGGGGCGCGCTCGATCGCGAGGCCCTGACCGCGGCTGAGGACCTGCTGCGGGAGGGCAAGGCCGTGGTCGTGTTCCCCGAGGGCACACGAAAAACCGGGGCGGTGGTGGGTGAGGTCTTCGACGGTGCGGTCTACCTGTCGGCCCGGACGGGCGCTCCCATCGTGCCCATCGGCATCGCCGGAGCCGACGAGGCCTTGCCGCGAGGGGCCCATCTCCTCCGATGGGTCAGGGTGGCGCTCGTCGTCGGCGCGCCCATCGTGCCTCCCGTCGGCGTGGGTGAGCGGCTGGGCCGTCACGAGCGTCACGCCGCCAGCGCGCACCTCCGGGAGCGTCTCCAGGCCGTCCTCGACGAAGCCATCGAGCTCCGATCCTCCTCCCGCTGAGGACCTTTCCGTCGCTGTGTGAAGGAGGGCTCCGGTGTGGAACATCCCTGCACCCGTCTCCCCATCGGAGCCGGGGAGGTTCAGGGTCCGGTTCAGGATCTGGTTCGGCTCAGTGACACGGCGTTGTTGATGATGCCGACGTGGGAGTAGGCCTGGGGGTAGTTGCCGAGGGAGCGCTCGGTTGCCGGGTCGTACTCCTCCGACATCAGGCCGGTCGGACCGGCCAGATCGGTCAGTTGGCTGAAGAGGGCCCGAGCGTCCTCGTCGCGCCCGGCGAGGTGGTAGGCCTCCACCAGCCACGACGTACAGAGGTGAAAACCGCCCTCGAAGCCAGGAAGGCCGTCGTCGGTGCGGTACCGGTACACCGTGGGCCCGTCGCGGAGCAGCAACTCGACGGCGTGGACCGTGCCGAGAAAGCGGGGATCGTGAGGTGCGACGAGCCCGCTGAGGCCCACGTGCAACGAGGCCGCGTCGAGATCTTCCCCGTCGTACGCGGCGGTGAACGCGTTGAGGTGCGGTTTCCAGCCCTGCGTCAAGACATCGGCGGCAATCAGGTCACGGAGCTCGAGCCAGCTCCGCCGGGCCCGGCCGTGCACCAGGTTCGCGATGGTGATGGCGCGCTCGAGCGTCGACCAGCACATCACCTTCGAGTACACGTGATGGCGGGGCGCGAGCCTGATCTCCCAGATCCCGTGGTCGGGTTCGTTCCATCGCTGCTCGACCGCCTGCACCATCGACTCGACGATCATCCAGTGGGCGTCGGTGATCGTGGCCCCGGCGTTCATGAGACGCTCGACGAGCTCCACGACGGGTCCGAAGACGTCGAGCTGCAGCTGGTGCTCGGCGGCGTTGCCGATGCGAACCGGGCGACTCCCGGCGTAGCCCGACAGTTGGGTGATGGCCGCCTCGGGCATGAGCTCCTGCCCGAGGATCGTGTAGACGGGCCGGAGACGCTCGGGGCCCGAGACCGAGCCGAGTAGAACCGCGAGCCAGTCGAGGAACGCCAGACCCTCGTCGAGGCTGCCCAGGCTGGTCAGGGCCGACGCCGTCAGCGCGCCGTCGCGTAGCCAGCAGTAGCGATAGTCCCAGTTGCGGACTCCGCCGATGATCTCGGGGAGGCTCGTGGTGGCTGCGGCTAAGATGGCGCCGGTCGGTTCGTGACAGAGCGCCTTGAGCGTGAGCGCCGACCGCACGACGGCATCGGGGGCCAGGGCGGGCACGACCAGACGGCCGGCCCAATCGATCCACGAACGGTCGCTGATCCGCTTGCGGTCGATGACGGGTGGACCTTCGTCCGTGGTATGGCTCGCACCGCAGCGGAGCTCGAGCACGACCGGGCCTCGGGCCAGCTCGACATCGGCCCGGGCCGTGTGGTGCGACCCCTCTTCGGTGATCTCCCACACCACCCCCGGTGAGCGCAGCACGATCGGGTCGGCACCGCCGAGCACTTCGAGCCCGTCGTCGACGAGCTTGAGCCGGGTCGGGCTGCGGGCGTAGTCGAGTCGGGGCGCGAACTCCACGCGGGCTGTGCGAAAGCCGGTGATCACCCGCACCAGGTCGTTGCGGTTGCGCGGTGGCCCGTCGGGCACGATCATCGCCGTGTCGAGGTAGTCGACGACGGTGATGCCCGGCCAGCGGGTCTCGACCGTCAAGGTACCGGGGAGGTAGCGCTGGCCGAGCGGCGTTGACGGCACGCGAGGGCCGACCGAGAAGTAGCCGGCACTGGCTCCACCGAGCAGCTCGGCGAAGACCGACGAGCCGTCGGCTCGGGGGTGGCACATCCAGGCCACCCGGGCGTCGGGGGTGACCAACGCGACCGTCCTCCGGTTCGACAGCAGGGCGTGCCGCTCGATCGGCGGGGCGCGGAACCCGAACACCCACTCCCGTCTGCGCTCCGAGAGCCCCGCGAGGAGCTGGGCCACGGCCATCGTGTCGTTGACCCGGTGTGCCGCAGCCGTCGGCCCGTCACCGATCTTGACGCCGACGTCGGGCCCGGTCAGCACGGTGAAGGCGTCCTCGTCGGTGAGGTCGTCGCCCAGGAACAACACGGCCGTGGCCCCGACCTGATGGCGCAGGATCTCGAGAGCGTGACCCTTGCTCGTGGGGACGACCGAGAGCTCGACGACCATCTTGCCGTGCCTGGTGTGCACGCCCTGACGGCGGCTCGGTCCGCCTTCGACGGCGAGCAGGAGGTCGCCGACGGCCTCGGGATCGACCTCGCGGTAGTGCACGGCGAGCCCGGCCGGCTTGACCTCGACCCTCACCCCGGTCGCCCTCGTGGCGATTGTGGTGATGTCGGCGCAGAGATGGTCGTGGGTGGCGCGGATCTCGGCCGGGAGGTCGTGGGCGAAGCCCAGGTCGAACTCGGAGCCGTGGCTACCGACGAGATGGATCTCCGACGGGAGGCGGCTCAGCACGGCCAGATCGCGCAGCGACCGTCCCGAGATCACCGCCACATGGGTGTCGGTCAGACCGGCGAGCGTCCGGAGCGCCACGACCGACTCGGCTCGGGGTCGGGCGTCGCTCGGGTTCGTGACGATCGGAGCCAGTGTGCCGTCGTAGTCGCAGGCAACGAGCAGCACGGGCGTCCGGGCCAGCTCGTCGAGGTGGCCGTCGAGCTCGGGAGTGTGGTTCCGCATGGGGGAAGTGTGCTCTCTCGGAGCGCGCAACGAGGGTCAATGCCCGTTGAGCGCCCCGAGGAACTCGGCGGCCCAGGCGTGAACGTCGTGGCGACGAACAGCCGCTCGCATCGACCGCATCCGCTTCCTCGCCTCGAGGGGATCGAGGTTCACCGCGGCTTCGATCGTGTGCTTGAGCCCCTCGTGGTCGTGCGGGTTCACCAACAGCGCGCTCGAGAGCTCTCGGGACGCGCCGGCGAACTCGCTCAGCACCAGCACGCCGGCCCCGTCGGTGCGAGCGGCCACGTACTCCTTGGACACCAGGTTCATCCCGTCCCGCAAGGGGGTCACGAGCATCACGTCGGCCGCCCGGTACAGGGCGACGAGCTCGGGGAAGGGAAGGCTGCGGTGGAGGTAGTGGACGACGGGCCGGCCCATCTGACCGAACTCGCCGTTGATCTCGCCGACGAGACGCTCGATGCGCTCGCGTTCCTCGGCGTAGCTCGAGACCTCACCGCGAGACGGGACGGCGATCTGCACCATCACGCACTCGCCCGGCTTCAGGCGTCGGTCGCGCAGCAGCTCCTGGAACGCCCGAAGGCGGAGCTCGATGCCCTTGGTGTAGTCGAGCCGATCGACGCCGAGCAGGAGCGTGGTGGGCGCGCCGAGGTTCCGTCGGAGCTCGGCGGCGCGCACCGTCGTGATGGGGTTCCCGGCGATGCGGGTGACGGCGTCGACATCTATCGAGATCGGAAAGGCGCCCACCTCGATGCGACGACCGCCATGGAGCAGGTGCTTCGCGGCGCCTGTCGCGCCGGCGACCCGGCGGGCCAGGCGGGAGAAGTTCTGCGCGGCCACGGGCTCCTGGAAGCCCACGACGTCGACACCGAGCAGGCCCTCGATGATCTCGTGGCGCCACGGGAGGTGCATGAACAGCTCGGGCGGGGGAAACGGGATGTGCAAGAAGAAGCCGATCCGCAGATCGGGGCGGAGGCGTCGCAGCATCGCGGGTACGAGCTGGAGCTGGTAGTCGTGGACCCACACCGATCCGTTGATCGCCGTGACCGCTGCGGCGCGTTCGGCATAGCGGGAGTTGACGGCGACGTAGGCGTCCCACCAGTCGGCGCGGAACTCGGGCGCGCGAATGGCGTCGTGATAGAGCGGCCAGAGGGTCGCGTTCGAGAAGCCCTCGTAGAAGGCCTCGTACTCCGACCGGGCCAGGGCCACGGGGTGGAGGTGCATGCCCTCGTGATCGAACGGGCCGGGTGCCGGGCCCGAGCACCCGGGCCATCCGACCCACGCACCCGTCCGAGCCGACAGGACCGGGGCCAGGGCGCCGACGAGACCACCGGGACTCGTCTCCCAACCGATCGTCCGAAGCACAGGGCGCTCGGCACCTCCCTTTTGCTTGACCGGAAGGCGGTTGGCCACGACGACGAGATCGCTGAAGGCGGGTTCGACCGCTGGCCGAAGGGGAGACGACGCGCTCCGTGAACCCATGCCGTCCACCTGAATCGTCAACGTCACTGCGCCTCCCTTCGATGGACGAGCCCGTGTGCACTGCTCCCCTCGCAGGTTTACCGAGATTTCCTTCCGTGGCAAGGTAATTCGAGGGTAAGAACAGGGTTTGGCGCCTGCTGTTCATGAGGTTGTCGCACGATCGACATCGAGGGCCCACACCATGCAGCTCGTCGCTACATAGCGTGAGATTCATGGTCGAGAAGCCACCGCTTCACGGCCAGACCCCACCGGAAACCGCCGAGCGATCCGTCGGCGCGGATCACCCGGTGACACGGGACGAACAGCGCGGCCGAGTTCCGGGCACAGGCCGACGCCGCGGCGCGTACCGCTGTCGGCCGTCCGCAGCGCAGCGCGAGCTCCGAGTAGCTGACGGGCTCGCCGGGCCCGACCGCTCGGAGGACCTTCCACGCCAGGTCGAGGAACGGTCCCGATCGTTGGTTCACGATGATCGGCTCGACGGCGTGGAGCTCGCCTTCGTGGTAGGCGACGATGGCCCGGGTGAGCTCGCCCAGATCACCCCGGTGCTCGATCCGATCGGGTCGGAGCGACGGTGCCACGAGGGAGACGAGCCCGCCGATGTCGTCGGTCCAGCCTGAGGCGATGACGGCGTCGCTCAGGTCGGCCACGACGGAGAACGGCCCAACGGGCGTGGTCACGGTGCTCGAGCGGGCACGTCCGTTCGAGCGACGGGCGGCGTTCGAGGGGGCAGAGGTAACGGTCATGATCGGCTCCAGAGGTGGACGAGGGCGTACGAACGCCAGGGACGCCAGTTGACGGCAACACGCTCGGCCTCGCGCGGGCTCGTGGCCAGCGTCAGTGCTCGCAGGGCTCCGAGCACGGCGAGGTCGGTGGGGAGGAAGATGTCGGGGTCGCGCAGCGCTCGCATCGCGACGTAGTCGGCTGTCCAGGTCCCGATGCCGGGCAGCGCCCGCAACCGGCCGGTCGCCTGGGCGCGGTCGACGCCGGGGTGCAGTTCGAGGGTCTCGTCGGCCAAGGCCTTCGAGAGGGCCACCAGCGCCCTGCGACGCATCCCGGGCAGCCCTTCGAACGTCTCGCCGTCGGCCAGCTCGGCCGGGGTCGGGAAGCACCGGGTGATCGCGCCGTCGGGGGTGTCGAGGAGCCGACCCCGCCGCCGGGCCAGCCGGCTCGCCTGGGTTCGCGCCGCAGCGACGCTCACCTGTTGGCCCAGCACCGCTCGCACGGCCAGCTCGGAACCGTCGACCGTCCCCGGCACCCGCCGCCCGGGGTGGGCTGCGATCAGGTGACCGAGCGCGGGATCGGCACCGAGCACGTCGTCGACGGCCCGGGGATCGGCATCGAGATCGAGGAGGCTCCGACACCGGGCCACGGCTGCCGCCAGATCTCGCAGGTCCTGCAGCTTGAAGACACCGTGCACGTGAGCGACCGGCACCGAAACCGGCGTGAGCGAGACGATGCCCGTGCCGTTCGTGAGCGTGAGGCTGCGGCGGTACGTGGCTCCGTCGACCTCCTCGACTCCCTCGATCGCCCGCTCCCCGAGGAAGCGCAGCAGGTGCTGCGCGTCGAACGGGGACCGTACGGGCAACCGCACGGCGATCGTCCCATCGACGCCGGGGCTCATGCCGCGCCTGCGGGTCCGCAGATCTGACGGCGACGATGCGAAGACCTCCCGGATGGTGTCGTTGTACTGGCGGATGCTGGAGAAGCCAGCGGCAAACGCGATGTGACTCGACGGGAGGTCGGTCGTCTCGATCAGCACCCGGGCCGTGCGGGCCCGCTCCGCTCGAGCGAGCGCCAGCGGGCCGGCTCCGAGCTCTTCGGTGAGCAGGCGGTTCAGATGACGGACGCTGTAGCCGAGCCGGCGGGCGACACCTGACACTCCCTCCCTGTCGACGACACCGTCGGCAACGAGGCGCATGGCGCGGGCGACGACATCGCCGCGCACCGACCACTGCGGCGAGCCGGGTGTGACGTCCGGGCGGCATCGGCGACAGGCCCGGAAGCCGTTCGCCTGAGCCGCCGCGGCCGTGGGGTAGAAGCGCACGTTGGCCCGCTTGGGCGTGGTGGCCGGGCATGAGGGACGGCAGTAGATGCTCGTGGTCGTGACGGCGACGATGAACCACCCGTCGAAGCGGGGGTCACGGCTGCACACGATCCGGTAGCACCGCTCGACGTCCTCGATCATGCCTCCATCGTCGCGCCTCTCCGGGTCCGATGCTGGCGGAAATCGGCCAGAGCGATTCCCGCGCTCGGCCTCCCGATGCGGGCCCGGGCGGCCTCCCGATGCGGGCCGCTGGCGGAGGTCACGGGCCCGGCGTCACGGGCCCGAGGTCACGGGCCCGCCCGGGCGAGCTCAGTCGGACGGGCGCAGACCGGTTCCCCCGTGGCGGCCGGCCGGTTGCAGCGTGAGGGTCATCGCACCGGTGTGGCACGGATGCTTGCGTCCGGCAGCAAGGAGGCCGGGCATCACGGCGGCGCTCTTCTCGACGGCTTCTTGCACGGAATCGAACGCGACGTCGTACAGGGTCATGTGATTGGGTCCGTTCGCGACGGGATCGAGGCGTCGCCACCGGGTCGCCGTGGTGAACGCGCCCGAACCGAGCATGTCGGGGACGTGCTGGTCGTCGTACCACTGGTCCCACTCGAGCTCGACTCGGGAATCGGTGCACAGGACGTGCGTGAGCACGTGGCTCTTCAATGCCGGTGACGGTTCGGGCTTGTCGTTCCAGCGGCCGTGGGCCACGAATGCGTGCACGTCGATCACCGCGTGCGTGGGATGGATTCGCCCGGCTCGGCGCAACTCCCGGTCGCGATCGAGGAACGAGCGCACCTTGTGGCCGATGTCGCCGCCCGTGAACTCGTAGATCGTGAGGTGCGTGAACCCGATGCCCGGCATCCCTGGAGCGGGCGGATCAGTGAGGATCCACCGCGTCGCGACCTTCGGACCGTCGCCCTCCATGAGGTCGGGAAGGTGGATGTCGTCGTACCAGGCATCCCACTCGGGTGCCTCGGTGAGGCGGATGCACTTGTTGTAGGCGATCAGGAGCCCCGTGGTCTGTGCCATGGTCCATCGTTCTACTCTGCTGAGCCAGATGCCAGGGGGAGTCTCGGCTCCTCCTCCGTCTCAAGCCAGCGATTCACTCCCAGCGAGGCACGACTCATGGCCGCCATCGACGGACGGGTACGGATCGGGATCCTGGGAGCAGCTGCGATCACGCCGGCGGCTCTGATCAAGCCGGCTCGTCTGGGTTCGCGTG
Organism: Actinomycetota bacterium; assembly: GCA_009886115.1. Classification (GTDB taxonomy): domain Bacteria; phylum Actinomycetota; class Acidimicrobiia; order IMCC26256; family VFJJ01; genus VFJJ01. The sequence goes on along the minus strand of VFJJ01000141.1, from coordinate 945 downwards.
CGGTCGTTGCTGCTGTCGCTGCTCGCGACATATCGCGGGCCGAGGCCTTCGCTGGCAAGCACGGCATCCCCCGGGTGCACCCGTCGTACGACGACCTCGTCGGCGATCCCGAGATCGATGCCGTCTACGTGCCGCTGCCGAACGGGCTGCACGGTCGCTGGACGATCGCCGCGCTCGAGGCCGGCAAGCACGTGCTGTGCGAGAAGCCCTTCACAGCCAATGCCGACGAGGCAGAGCGTGTCGCCGCCGTGGCCCGGGCGCATCCGCACCTGGTCGTCATGGAGGCGTTCCATTGGCGCTACCACCCCCAGACCTTGCAGGTACTGGAGATCCTGGAACGAGGTGATCTCGGTGATGTGGCGCTCATCGAAGCAGCGTTTTGCTTCCCACTGCTCAAGCGCGGTGACATCCGGTGGAACCCGGCGCTCGCCCCGGGGGCCTTGATGGACGCCGGCTGCTACCCGGTGAGCATGATCCGCCACCTCGGCAAGGCGGTGACGGGTGCAGGCCCGAGCGGTTTCGGGCGCGAGCCACGCGTGGTCTCGGCCCGGGCCCGCCTCCACGCTCCCGGCGTCGACCGTTCCGTCGGCGCAGAGCTGCAGTTCCCCGACGGAGGACCGTCGGCGCTGCTCACGTGCTCGATGTCGTCGTCTCTGCGCATCTCGCTGCGGGTCGTCGGCAGCCGCGGCGAGCTCCGAGTGAGGAATCCCCTGGCTCCCCAGTTCTTCGGGCGCACGGTACTGTCGGTCGACGGACGTCCCGCCGTGAAACGTCGAGCCGAGCGCACGTCGACCTACTTCCACCAGCTCGAGGCGTTCTGCGCAGCCGTGCTCGATGGAGCCCCGTTTCCGACCGGCGTCGACGACGCTGTCGCGAACATGGCGGTGATCGACGAGCTGTATCGGTTGGCCGATCTGGCGCCTCGCACGCCGACCGACTGAGACT
>VFJJ01000074.1 GCA_009886115.1 Actinomycetota bacterium | reverse complement strand
CGGTGTCGGTGTCGGGGTCGCTCATGGTCGATCGCCGTAGCGGCGCATGGCTTCGTCGAACCGGGCCAGGGAACGGGCCAGCTCGTGGCGCTCGTCGTCGGACCAGTCGACCAGGATCTCGCCCAGCCGGGCCCGGGCGCTCTCCCGCAGGCGTTGCAGCGCTTGTCGACCGTCGGCCGAGGCCTCGACCATGGCCGCCCGGCCGTCGGTGGGATCGGCCCGACGCACCACGAGGCCCTGGTCCTCGATCGTGCGCACCTGGCGACTGACGGTCGACAGGTCGACGCCGAGCAGCGCAGCAAGGTCGGAGAGCCGCAGCGGGCCGTGATCGTGGATGCGGGCCAACGCCGTGAACCCGGCCCGGTCGATGCGAGCATCGAGACCGGCACGCATGATCACCTTCTCGTGCGCCCGCGACGACGCGATCGAGCGGGCGACCGCGCCCAACGCCCGGTCGATCGCCAGGATGGGATCGTCGTCGACAGGTGCATCGGATGTCGATGGATCGGGTCTCCGGGTCGGGCTCACCCGGTCATCCTAGCAAGATGCTTGCAGCAAGCAATGAAGAGCGGGGCGATCGTCGACGGGCGGTCGACGGGCGGCACAGGCGTGCTGGAGACTGGCGTCGTGACCGATCCCATGCGGGTGTGGACCTTCCCGATCGAACACGGTGTGCTGGCGCGCACCGTGGTGGTTTCGCCCCATCTCGACGATGCCGTGCTCGGATGCGGTCAGCTCATGTCCCGTCACCCGGGGGCGACGGTCATCACGGTCACGGCACGCACGCCGGCGGCGTACCCGGAGCCCATGGGCGCCTGGGACAGCGCCGGGGGCTTCGCAGCAGGAGACGACGTGATGGCGGCTCGTCGGGCGGAAGACGTTGCCGCTCTCGCCGAGTTGGGAGCGACACCGGTCTGGCTCGATTTCGACCAGCACGTGTACCGCGACGGGCGGCCCCATGCACCGGCTGAGGTCGCCGACGCGCTCGATACGGCCATCGCGGCAGCCGACCCGACCGCCGTGCTCGTGCCGTTCGGGCTGGGCAATCCCGATCACGTGATGACCCACGACGCGGCGCGCCTCGTCCACGAACGTCGTCGCGACGAGTGGGCCTGGTTCTGCTACGAGGACGGGGGCTACAAGCACATCCCCGGAATGCTCGCCTGGCGGATCTCCCAGCTCTTCCGAGCCGGGATCTGGCCCACACCCGCGGTGATCCCGGTCGATCCGGGTTCGGAGCGCAAGCGGGCTGCCATCGCCTGCTATCGGACGCAACTCCCGCCACTCGACGCCGATCATGGCCTCAGCGCCCGGCTCGATGCCGCGGTGCCCGAGCAGTACTGGCGTCTGGCGCCGCCACCGCCGGGGTGGGAACGCCTGGCCGACTGAGATCACGAGGCCGGCGGGACCTCAGGGGCGGCGACCTGGGGAGGGGTGGGGGCGCGGGTGGGGGCGCGCATGACCACGCGTGACCGTTCGGGATGGTCGAAGTCGAGCTCGAGGTCGAAGTCGGCGTCGGGATCGTGGGGCTCGCCCGGGGAGTCGACGACGATGGCGACGGTGTGGTCCTTGGGTCCTTCGATGGCATCTCGCAACCCGAGCATGGCTGCCGCGAGCACCTGGCCGCCGGCCGATCGGGCGATGCGCGGCCGTGGCCGTGCACCGGGAGCCGGGTCGTCGCCTCCGCCGCCGTCGGTCATGTCGTCGTCGGCTCGGTCGCCGTTGCGGTTGCGCTCGTCCGGTGCATCGGATGACGGGATCTGCGGCACGGGTTCACGGTATCCCAGTGAGGCGATCTGACGGCGGGGTCCGCGTTCTTGTCACATGGCCGTGTCATCCTCGGTCCGTGCGGATCCTCCACACCTCCGACTGGCATCTCGGGCGGCCGTTTCACGGCGCGTCGCGCGCCGACGAGCAGGCAGCGATGATCGACGCCGTCGTCGATCTGGTCCGGTCGGCCGAGGTCGACCTCGTGCTCATTGCCGGCGATCTGTACGACCGAGCCATCCCCAACGCCGATGCGGTGATGCTGCTCGACGATGCGCTGTGCTCGCTGCGGGGCGCGGGCGCTCGGGTCGTCGCCATCGCCGGGAACCACGACTCGGGCGTCCGTGTGGGCTGGGGCGAGCGCGTGATGGCCCCCGGCGGCGTGGTCGTGCGGGGCGATCCGGCCCGGGGCGTGGAACCGATCCAGATCCCGTGTGACGACGGGGGTCCCCCTGTCGTGGTGCACGCCGTGCCCTACCTCGAGCCCATGGTGGCTCGGCGGCTCTTTCCCGCGGAGGAGCCGTCGAGCGGGCGGGAGGCCGACGGGTCGATGGTCGCCGCCGCAGCGATCGCTTCCGCGATCAGCGCCGCGGTCGGTGGTCCGTCGTCTGACGGGTGTGCGCACGACGACGATCCATTCCTCGGGCGGCTCTTCGACGACGAGGGTCGGCCCACCCCGGCTACTCGCCCGAGCCTGCACGGCGAGCCGCGCGGCGTCCCCGTCGGCGTCCCCGTCACCCACGAGTCCATCCTCCGCCGTGTGCTCGATGGCTCGAGGGCTCAGGCCGCATCGATCCCGGTGCAACGGTCGATCGTGCTGGCGCACGCGTTCGTCGCCGGTGGTCACCCGAGCGACTCTGAACGCGAGTTGGCTGTCGGGGGCGCCGATCGGGTGTCGCTGCGGTGCTTCGAGGGCTTCGGGTACGTCGCGCTCGGGCATCTCCACCGGTCGCAGGTCCTGGGCGGAGGTCACGTGCGCTACAGCGGCTCACCACTGGCCTACTCCTTCTCCGAGTCGGAGGCCAAGGGCTGCTGGATCGTCGACCTCCCGGTTTCGGGGCCGATCTCGGCCGAGTTCGCGCCGCTGGGCGTCGGGCGTTCGGTGCGCACCATCGAGGGGAGCTTCGAGCAGCTGCTCACCGATCCCGCGCTCACGTCGGCCCACGACGACTGGGTACGGATCCTGCTGACCGACCCGATCGTCCCGGCGGGGGCGATGGCCGGGCTGCAACGGCGGTTCTCCCGGGCGGTCCTGCTCGTGCACCGTCCGCCGACTGGCCGTCCCCTCGGACGCGACGCGGTCGCCGAGCGGATCCGGGGCCGTTCCGACCACGAGCTCGTCGAGGCGTTCCTGGCCGAGACGCTCGGATCGGAGCCCTCCGAGGACGACCGCCTGGTCGTCAAGCATGCCATCGCCGGCACGGAGCACGACCCGTGCGACCCCTGAAGCTCGAGATCGAGGCCTTCGGTCCCTACGCGGGGACCGAGGTCGTCGACTTCGGCCTGCTGCACGGCTCGGGGATCTTCCTGATCCACGGCCGAACCGGCGCTGGCAAGACCTCCTTGCTCGACGCCTTGTGCTTCGCGCTCTACGGCGCGGTGCCCGGGGCGCGCTCCGGGCTCACCCGCCTGTGCTCCGACCATGCTGGCGCCGGCGCGGTCCCCAGGGTGGCCTTGGAGTTCGAGGTCGAGGGACGGGTGGCTCGCGTCGAACGGACAGCGGCGCACGACCGGCCGGGCCGGGCGGCACCGGTCCCGGCGAGCGCCGCGTTCTTCCGACGCGACGGCGAGGGTTGGCGTCCGATCGCCTCGAAGGTCAAGGAGGTCGATCGACTCGTTCGTGATCTCATCGGGCTCGACGTGAACCAGTTCCAGCAGGTCGTGCTGTTGCCGCAGGGGTTGTTCCAGCAGGCCCTGCAAGCCGATGCCGGCGCCCGCGAGGAGCTCCTGCGGTCGCTGTTCCAGTCGGAGCGCTTCAAGCTCTATGCCGATCGGCTCGATCTCGATGCCCGCACGATCGAGGCCGAGGTGGCGGGGCTCGAGCACGCGATCGGAGCCATCGAGGCCCGGGTGGTCGAGGAGTGGGCCCGGGTGGCACTCGATGTCGCCCGGGAAGATCGTCCCGCCGGTGGTCCCGGTCCGTCGCCGCTCGTGGTGGCGCCCACCGAGCTCGCAGGCGTGGCCGAGATCGCCGCTGCGCTCGCGGCCCTGGCCAGCGATCTCGAGGCGGGCCGGAACGAGGCCGAGACGCGCTGGCGGGAACGGGCCGCCGAGGTTGCGACGGCGATCGAGGTCGCCGAGCGATGGGACCGGCACGCCCGGGTGTCGACCGTCTGGGCCGAGCTGACCCGGGTGGCACCCGACATCGATGTGCTCCGAGGAACGTGGCAGCGGGCCGTCGCCGCCGAGCCGATACGGGTCGTCGGGGCACACATCCGCGCGGCCCGGTCGAACCACGAGCAGGCGGATGCTGATCACGCTGCGATCTCCGAGCGCCTTGCGTCGCTCGTCGCCCGGTGGTCGGTCGAGGGTCTCTCGGCCCGGGTGGCGCTCCACCGGACCCGCGATCCCAACGCGGCGGCTCTGGTCCGAGAGCTCGAGGTTCACGGGGAGCGGCTCTCCCGGGCCCGCGCCGATCTCGAGATCGCCCAGAGCTCGGCGACCGAGGCCCATCTCGCCGACCTCGCTGCGGGCGCGCTCGACGGCGAGGTCGACGACGCCCGCCGCTCGATTGCCGAGAGCACGGGTCGCCTGGCACAGATCGCCGAACAGCTCACCGGGGCCCGGGCGCTCGCGGCCGTGCTCCCGCAGCGCCAACGCGAGCTCGACGACTGCGTGGAGCGGCGGTCTGCGACCGAGGAGCTGGCCCGGCTGCGGTCAGAGCTCGAAGCGTGCTCCGAAGCGGTTGCGGTCACGGGCGAACAGGCCCGTCAGGCCCGGCACGATCACGACGAGCTCCTCGAGCGACGATTCGCCGACCTCGCCGAGGAGTTGGCTGCCGAGCTCCAGCCCGGCCAGGCCTGCCCCGTGTGTGGAGCCGTGTGTCGATCGCACGGACGAGCGATGGCGCCGGAGGGTTCGCTGCCCGCTCGTTCGCTGCCCGCTCGCTCACCCTCCGAAGCGGGTGACGAGACCCGGGCGCCGAGCGATCGAGCAGCGGTCGACGAGGCCCGGCGGCGAGTCGACGAGCTCGACACCCGCTTTCGAGCGCTCCTGGTCGACATGGCCGAGCTTCAGACGCGCGAGCGCCGCCTGGTGTGCGATGCGGGCGATCACGAGACGCTCGAGGGGGCGTTGGCGGCTGCCACGTCGCTCCTCGAAAAGGCGCGGCAGGGGCTGGGGCAGATCGAGCCGCTGGAGGCCGAACGCGACCGGGTGAGCGCCAGCAGCGATCGCGCCCGGCATCGAGGTGTCGAGCTCCAGGAGCAGGCTGCGACGGAGCGAGCACGGCGCGTCGAGTTGCTGCGCCAGTCCAGCCGGCTCGTCACCGACGTGGTGGAGCTCCTCGGCCTCGGCTCGGGGTTGGGCTCGGGGTTCGGTGACGCCGCGTCGGAGCCCGGCCCCCGCGACCCCGGCATGCTCGTGAGCATGATCGCAGCGGTCGAGTCGGCCCGACGGTCGACGGTAGCGGTCGCCGCGGTCGCGTCCGGGCTCGCCGAGCACGAACAGCGCCTGCTGAGTCTCGACGCCGAGTGCTCGCTCCTCGAACGGTCGGCAGCCGAGCTGACGCAAGGACGGGGTTTCGCCACGATCGTCGAGGCCGAGGCGGCGCTGGTCGACCTCGAGCTCCAGCGGCAGTGGTCGGAGTCGATTGCCACCCACGACGCTGTGGTCACGAGCACTCGATCGGAGCTCGACGAGCTCGATCGCCTCGGCGTCTCGCGGTCGCGTCCGGACCTGTCCTCGATCGAGGTGTCTGAGCTCGCCGCTCGGGCCGAGCGCGATCGCGCCGGTCGCCTCGGCGACCGGGCCGCAGCCGCGTCCGACGTCGTCCTCGCCCGCGTCGACGAGCACCGAGCGCTCTCGGGTGAGCTGGGTCCTCGTCGCGCGCAGGCGACGCGGGTCAGGCGGCTGGCCGAGGCATGCAAAGGCGCCGGTCCGAACCGCACGTCGCTCGAGCGGTGGGTGCTCGCCGCCTTCCTCGACGAGATCTGCGTGCAGGCGAGCATTCGGCTGCACACGATGACCGACGGTCGGTACACGCTGTGCCTCGACGCAGGGCGGATCCGGGGCAATGCCAAGTCGGGCCTGGGGATCCGGGTCGATGACGCGCACACGGGCGAGGAGCGCGATGTTCAGAGCCTGTCGGGGGGCGAAACGTTCCTCGCCTCGCTGGCGCTGGCCCTGGGGCTCGCCGACGTCGTCCGCTCGCACGCCGGCGGGATTCGTCTCGACACGCTGTTCGTCGACGAGGGATTCGGATCGCTCGATCCCGAGGCGCTCGATCTGGCCATGGCACAGCTCGACGTCCTCCGCGACGGAGGTCGGCTCGTCGGCGTGATCAGCCATGTACCCGCATTGCGTGAGCGCATCAGGTTCGGCATCGAGGTCGTTCGCGGCGCCCGGGGCTCGACCGTCCGCGTCGGTGCCGTGCCCGCAGCCTGACCCCAGGCCTCGCGCCGCCTCGCTTGACCTGGCGCCCCCGGCCCACGCCCCTTGCCTGCCTTCCCCCAGGGTAGGGAGGACCTGCCGGCGCGCCCGGGGTCGACGATGGACGCGCTCAGCGCTCCTTGCGGACCAGCCAGCGGTAGCGGTCGGCCTTGGCGAAGGCTGCGTCGCCCGCGAGCACGCCCACCGATGTCGTGTAGGTCGGATACACGTGCACCATGTTCGCGAGGTCGCCCATGTCGGCGCCGAGCGAGATCGCCAGGGCCAGCTCGTGGATCGTCTCGCCGGCTGCGGTCGCGAGCACGTGAGCACCCACGAGTCGCCCCTTGTGCGTGACGATCACGAAGCCACCAACGGCACTCCGGTCGGCCCGGGCCCGATCGGAGTGCTCGAGATCGTGATGCCAGACCTCGACGTCGTCGGCCCCGTGGCGGGCGACGGCCTCCTGGGCGGTCAGCCCGACATGAGCGAGCTCCGGATCGGTGAAGGTGCACCAGGGGACCAGGGCATCGGCCTTGCCCTTGCCGGGAAAGAACATCGTGCGCAGAGCCCGCACCGCCTCGTACGCCGCCGAGTGCGTGAACAGGTGTCGGCCGGCCACGTCACCGCACGCGAAGATCGACGGAACCGAGGTACGGAGGTAGGCGTCGACCTCGATTCCACGGGCGTTGGTCTTCACGCCCGCCCCAGCCAGGCCGAGACCCGCGACGTTCGGCGTCCGGCCGGTGGCGATCAGGAGCTCGGCGGCCGCCCAGGTGTGGGGAGACCCGCCCTCGGTGCCGTGCAGCACCTTGGTGCCGTCGACGATGGTCGCCCGCTCGATGGCGACGTCGGTGACGACCTCGACGCCTTCCGCTCGCAGCACACCCACGAGCTGATCGACGAGCCTCGGCTCGTCGCGGGGTAGGACGCGGTGCGGCTTCTGCAGCAGGGTCACCGCGATGCCCAAGCGGCGACAGCCCTGCGCCATCTCGACGGCGATGGGTCCGCCACCAACGATCACCAGGCTGGACGGAGGCTCGTCGAGCTCGAACAGGTTCTCGCTCGTGAGATAGCCCGCCTCGGCGAGCCCTTCGATCTCGGGAACGGCTGGCCGGCTACCCGTGGCGATCAGGATGAACCGGGTTTCGATGGTGCGGTCGCCGACGACCACCGTGTTCGGACCGGCGATGTGGGCGTCGCCGAGCACGACGTCGACGCCGAGCGCGCGGTAGTGCTCAGGGCTGTCGTCGGTCTCGGCGATCTGGTGCTGGATGTCGCGAATCCCCTGCCATACGGCGGCTCGGTCGATCGCCGGCTCAACCGACGCGATCCCGTAGCGGTCGGCCGTTCGGAAGTGATGGGCCACCTTGCCAGCCGCCAGAAGGGCCTTCGACGGCACGCAGCCCGTCCACAGACAGTCGCCACCCACGCGGTGGCGTTCGACGACGGCCACCCTCACACCGAGTCGCGCTGCGAACTGCGCTCCGGTGAGCCCCGCCGAGCCCATCCCGATGATCACGACGTCGTAGCGCTGGGTCATGTCTCCGCCCTCTCGTGCACCGGGTTCCGAGCGGTCAACGCTATTCGTCATGATCTGTGTTCGGGACGGAGGCCGCCGGCGTGAAGCTTGGCCACACGGGGGTTCACGATGGCGCCGGCCGGAATCCCTAGGGGCGCAACGTCGTCCTGATCTGTCGAGTTCCGGCGTCCGCGAAGCCTTGGGAATCCGCTCGATCCGGGTGTCGGCAACCGGAAACCGATGCCCTGACTACCGTTCCGGGGCGCTCTGGAGACGCCACGACCTCGAATTCGGGGCCGAAACCCCTATTTTTTCGGGATTTCCGCCCCGAAGGGCCCCGAAATGCTTGACCTTCTTGTCGATTCGCGGTCAACTTCTCCCGTTGGATCACATTCGCGTGATTTCATCCATGGAACTCGCTGATCCGACGGTGGCCCACGCGGTGGGCCACCCCCGAGAGGGACCATCAACCTATGGAGGTAGCGGTGACCAAGGCTGAGCTCGTGGACCTCGTCCACCAGCATTCTGGAGTGGGATCGAAGGCCGACGCGGAGAAGGTCCTCGACGCACTTCGTGACGTCGTCCAGGCCAAGCTGGCCAAGGGTGAGGACGTGAGCTACCCGGGCCTCGGCAAGTTCAGCCGGGTTGCTCGGAAAGCTCGCACCGCGCGTAACCCGCAGACCGGTGCCACCGTGAAGGTGAAGGCCACCAAGGCCCCCAAGTTCACGGCCAGCGCGACGCTCAAGGGCATCGTGAAGGGCGACGCCAAGGCCCCCACGGTCTCGGCGAAGCCGGCACCGAAGGCTGCTGCAAAGCCGGCAGCCAAGCCCGCTGCGGCCAAGAAGCCTGCTGCGAAGCCGGTTGCGGCCAAGAAGCCCGCAGCCAAGGCTCCGGCTGCGAAGCCGGCTGCGAAGCCGGCTGCGGCCAAGAAGCCTGCTGCCAAGAAGTAGCGATACCTCGACGTACGGGTTGTCAACGACGTATCGACAGCGGACAGCGGACGGCCGCCCTCCGGGGCGGCCGCACCGCGTTCAGACCACCGCTCCGAGCGCCGGGGCGTCGCGGCTCCGCGACTCCGGGTCAGACTCGCAGCACCCGCAGGTCGTCGGGGCCGTCGATGTCGAACGCCAGATCCGGATCGCGCACGACCCGTATGGCGAGCCCCCGGTGCCGGGCCTGGGCCAGGTGGGCCCGGAACGAACCCGGTCCGTACGCGAAGCGGAACGGCGTCGCACCGGGCAATGAGATCACAGGGGTACCGTCGTCGCGGTGACAGGGGACGATCGCCATCACCGGGTGATCACCGTCGACCAGAACCGGAGCGAGGGACATCGCTCGGGGGAGGTCGGCGTGGGCGACGACGACGCGTGCGACCCCACGCGCCGACAGCAGCCGGCGACCGTATGCCGCAGCGTCATCGAGCGATCCGGGATCGTGGACCACCTCGAGATCGTGGAGTCCGGCCCACTCCTTGACCTCGGGGGCGCTCGACACGACGAGCACGACCAGCTCACCCGCAGCCCGCACGACGGTCGTGGCCATGTCCTGGAGCAATGCCTGGCGCTCGGTCGGGCTCAGCACCGGAGCGAGCCTCGACTTGCCGCCGATGAACGTACGGATCGGCAGCACCACGCCGGCGGAGATGGTCGGGCGAGCAGGCATCGGTCGGGGATCGTACCGGTCCCGCCGGCGCGGCGGCGGCACGCCCAGGCATCACGCCCCGGCGTCAACGCCACGGACGCGCAATGCGCGAGCCTGGGAAGCGACTGCGGACCGGCGGAGCGGATCGGGCTCTCGCCAACCCGTACGATCGGCGGACACGTCGGGTGACCGACCAGCAGCCGGCGAGAGGACGGATTCCGATGAACTTGACGGTCGCTGTCGTGGGCTCCGGATCGTGGGGCACTGCGGTGGCTGCGCTGACGGCGGCCAACACCGACACCGTGTTGTGGGCTCGCAATCCTGAGATCGCCGAGGCCGTCAACCTCCGCCACGAGAACCCCGTCTACCTCGCGGGCTCGATGCTGCCTTCGTCGTTGCGAGCCACGGCCTCGTTGGAGGAAGCCGTCACGGGAGCCGACATCATCGTGATGGGCGTGCCCTCGCACGGGTTCCGGGCCGTGCTCGAGCAGGCCCGTCCCCATCTCCGCCCCGGTCGCCTGGGCGCGCTGCCAGTGGTGAGCCTCTCGAAGGGCATCGAGCAGGGAACGCTCCAACGCATGACCGAGGTGGTCCTCGAGGTGCTCGACGGGCACCCGTCAGAACGGGTGGGCGTGCTCACCGGACCCAACCTGGCCAAGGAGATCGTCGCCGGCCAGCCGGCAGCAGCCGTGATCGGCATGGCCGACGACGCGATCGCCACGATGCTCCAGCAGGTGTTCATGAGCCCGACGTTCCGGGTCTACACGAACCCCGACGTGATCGGCTGCGAGACCGCCGGTGCGCTGAAGAACGTCGTGGCCATCGCCGCGGGGATGGCCCACGGCCTCGGCTACGGCGACAACGCCAAGGCAGCACTGATAACCCGAGGCTTGGCCGAGCTGACCCGTCTGGGCGTGGCGGTGGGTGGTCAGCCGTTGACCTTCGCCGGCCTGGCCGGCATGGGCGATCTCGTGGCGACGTGCATCAGCGAGCAGAGCCGCAACCGGATGGTCGGCATCGAACTGGGCCGCGGGCGGACGTTGGCCGACATCGTCGCCGACATGCGCATGGTCGCCGAAGGAGTCAAGACGACCTCGGCCGTTCTCGAGCTCGCGGCGCGGCTCGGGCTGGAGATGCCCATCGCCGAGCAGGTCGGCGCCGTCCTCTACGGCGGTCGATCGCCGAGCGAGGTGGTGAAGAACCTGATGCTGCGCTCGGCCAAACCCGAGCAACACGGTATCGGGCGGCCGTCGTGAGCGCGCAGACCACCGCAGGACGAACGGACGAGCGGGCCGGAACGCCCGGCCTGGCCGTCGGCGTCGTGGGAGCCGCCAGGGCAACCGTGCGGCCGTCCGGAGCGATCGAGGTTCCCCTCGGCCCGGCCGGCGAGTCTCAGGCGGCCACGCTGTTCGTGGAGTGGTGGGTCGGCACAGGGGAGCGCTGGCGCAGGCCGGCCCGTGAGACGACGGTGCGTCAGCACCGCATCGAGCGCTCCGCGGTCGTGGAGACGGCGATGCGGATCGCCGGTGGCGACGTGGTCGGCCGGGTCTGGGCCGTCCCGGTTCCGGGCCGGGCCCCGACGCTGATCTCCGAGATCGCCAACGACACGGCGAGCGCCTGCTCGGTGGCCTTGGTGCTGCGGGCCGTGGGGCCTCGTGGAGCCATCCCGCTCGTGCGCGACGGCGTGCTGGTACGCCTCGACGGGCTCGACGGTACCGTGGTGGCGCAGCTGCCCCGACTCCCGCTGCGAGAAGGCGGGGCGCTCGATCGCGAGTCGCTGGCTCGTGTCCTGGCCCAGCAGGTGCTCGAGTCGACGGCGCAGGGGAGCGACCAGCTCGTACCCGACAGCGCGCCCGATGCCGGGGCGTCGATCGCCGTCGTGTTCCCGGTGGCGCACCGCACCGCTGTGCGCCTGACCATCCCGATCGGTCCGACCGTGCCGGGTCGCACGGGCCCGGGGAGCGAGCAACCGGTGCCCGACGGTCCCGGAGATCCCGTAACGGCTCCTGGGCACGACCGTGCGGTGAGCGGGTGGCGGGCGCTGTTCGGACGGGCCACGCGCGTCTCGGTTCCCGACGGCGCACTGCTCGACGAGATCGCCGAGCAGCGGCTCGTGGCGCTCATGCCCGCCTGCGAAGCCGAGCGGCTGGCCCCGGCCCGGATCGCCACGCTGGCCTCGTGGGGGCACGGGGCCGAGGCTGCCGAGGCCTTACGGTCGTACGCGCTGCTGCGATGTGGCTCGGGCGGCTTCCGGATCGCCGCGGGCGTCGAGGTGAGCGCCGGTGCGTTCCTCGACACGTTCGAGGTCGTCAACGCCTTCGCAGGCGCCGGAGCCGCGTCCGACCGCCTCTTCGGCCTGATGGAGGCGGCCGTGGAAGAGGCCCTCCGGCGCAGCCGCGGCCGGAGCCGCCGCGAGCCGGGCGCTCCGCTCGGCGTCGGCGCCGCGGCCCTCGTCCCGCCGAGTCGCAACGCGCTGGTGGCAGAAGGTCCGACCGGTGAGGTCACGGTGTTCGACGGGTTCTCGGCGTCCTGGGTGGGCCAGCCGGTCGAGGTGCACGATCTCCCGGGGAGTCGGGGTCGCCTGTCGGTCGCCATCCGCTGGCACGGCAACCGTCCGGCCCTGTTGTGGGACTGTCGGCCCGGTTGGCGGGGTGATCCCACGGGGATCGTGCTGCGGGCGCCGGCGCTCGACCCCACGTGGACGGGCCGCGGCGCCACCGGCGAGGCGTTGCTCGCGGCGTGGGACGGTCTCGTGCCCCTGGGCCACGGATCGGCTCTCTACGACGAAGCTGCGGACGACGCCGCGTCGCCGGGGATCGACGGCCTGGGAGATGGCGGGGTCTTCGAAGCCTGATCGGGGCGAGCTCGCGGGCAGTCTGGCCCAGATCGATGTGACGGCCGACGGGAGTCGATGTCACCCGATCGACCGCCCAAGGTGTCGGTACCATCGATCCGCCCGCCCCCGGAGGACACCCACGCCATGGCCCTGGTCGTCCCCGATCCACCGTCGACGGCGATGGCGGTCTCGGATCTGTCCTGGACAACGGCCGACCTCGCCACGCTCTACACCGAGCACGCCCCGCGCCTGCTGCGTCTGGCTGGGGTCCTGGTCCGCGACCCGGGCGCCGCCGAGGACGTCGTCCAGGAGGCCTTCGTACGCCTGGCGGTGGCCGGCCGTCGACTCCGCGAGCCCGACCGGGCCGGCGCCTATCTCAGGACCACGGTCGTCAATCTGTGCCGGAACCGGTGGCGACACCGATCGGTGGTCGAGCGCCATCCGCCGGAGCAGCCGTTGTCGAACAGCTCGGCCGAGGACGACGCCCTGCGCAGCTCGGCCCAGCGCCAGGTCGTCGACGCGCTGCGTTCACTCCCGACCCGACAGCGCGAGTGCCTGGTGCTGCGCTATTGGATGGGCCTGAGCGAGTCGGAGATCGCCGGGACCCTGGGTATCGCCGGAGGTTCCGTGAAGACCCACATGAAGCGGGGCCTCGCCGCGATCGAGCGCCGGCTCCGGGCGGCAGGACACGGCGAGGACGCGGTCCATGACTGACGAGCGAGGGACCGAACGACGGCTGGAGGAGATCGCCGAGCGCTGGCCCGAGCCGCCGGCGCCCGCTGCGCTCTGGGACCGTGTCGTTGCGGCCGTTCCGTCCCGTCGCCGCCGCCGACGCTGGCAACGTTCGCTCGCCGCGAGCGCCGCCGCCGTCGTCGTCGTCTCGATCGTGGGGCTCGTCGGCGGGGCGCTCAGGGCCGAGGAGCCTTCGGGGTCGGTCCGGGTGGGCGCGACGCCGGAGTCGTTCCGGATCGATGCCAACGCGATCTGTCGAGCGTCCGCGGCCGAGCGCGGCGCCCTGGTGGTGCCGTCGGCGGCTGATCCGATCGAGGTCAAGGTGGCCCACGTGGAACGGGTGCGCGACATCGCCGACCGAGAGATCGACGCAATCGGCGCCTTGGCGGTTCCGGAAGAGGCGGCTGCCACCGTCGCCGCGATGGTGGCCGACGCTGCCGAGTCGACCCGACTCTTCGACGACCTTCTTCCGGCGTACGTCCGAACACTGGAGACCGGCCAACCCCTCTCGGACGGCGATCGGGCGATCGCCCGCGCGCTCGACGACCTCGGGAGCCGAATCGAAGCAGCGATCGGGGCCCTCGGGCTCGACGCCTGCGGAGGGGGTGCCTGATGGACAGGTGGTTGGATGCGCTCGAGCCGTTGCCCCTCGGCCCGATGAGCGACGACGACGGCGGTGACGGCGGTCACGACGTTGGCGCGGTCGCGAACGACCCGGGCCGGCCGATTGCCATGGGACGGCGCCCGTTCCTCCAGCGCGCCCTGTGGATCGGGGGTGGGGTCCTGGGCGGTGCCGGCGCCTCGGCGATCGTCGACGCGTGGCGCGAGGACGAGACTGCGGGCGCGGCCAACGGCTCCACGAACGTCGGCTCCCTCGCCGCGCTGGAGGAACGATTCGCCGCCTCGACCGATCCGTTGGTGATCGACGACGAGCGACCGTTCGTGTTCGTCGTGTCCTTCCGTACCAGCGACGTGGACGCAGCCCTCGACGTCTACCCCGCCTCGCTGCACGACGGGATCCGGATCGGCGTTGTTGCCCTCTCGGCGCGCTGCACACACCTCGGGTGTCGCACCGAGCACTGTGGGTCATCGGGCTTGTTCGAGTGCCCGTGTCACGGATCGAAGTTCAACGCGGTGGGGGAGAAGGTAGGAGGCCCGGCGCCCCGTGGCCTCGATCACCATCCGGTGCATCTCACCCCGTCGATGGACGTGGTGGTCGATCGGACCCGACTCGTGTTGGGCGTCGGGTTCGATGTCGCCACTCCCGGCCACGATGCTCGGGGCCCGGGTTGCGTGTGACCGTCGGCCCAGGCCGGCCCGATCGGCCCCGGCCATCTCGGGCTGGGAGGCCACCGAGTGGTCAGCGAGGGGCGACGTCGACGGCTGAGGCGTCGAGATCGAGGAGATCGATCGTGGTCGCTCCGCCCTGCAGGGCGCTGAAGAACCCATCTTCCTTGGCCGCCCGGGCCCGTCCCCGCGCGAGCACGTCGGTCAGGGCGGCCCCGGGCACGACGCAGACCCCGTCGCGGTCGCCGACGATCCAGTCGCCCGTCTCGACGAGCACGCCGCCTACGTTCACGGCGCGGCCGTTGGAACCGCCGGTGACCTTCGCTGCTCCCGGCAGGGCGATGCCGGCGCTGAACACCGGGAACCCGTGTCGTTCCAAGGCATCCACGTCGCGAACGCAGGCGTCGATCACCAAGCCCACGAGCCCGTGCCACTTCGCGGTGGTCGTGAGCACCTCGCCCCAGTAGCCGAGCTCGGGACGATCGGAAGCATCGACGACCAGCACCGAACCCATGGGGGCATTGACGACCGCGGTGTGGATGGCCAGGTTGTCGCCGGGCGGGCACTGCACCGTGTAGGCCGCGGCGGCAACGGTTGCGCCTGGCCACACGGGCCTGATCCTCGGAGCCATGGCTCGGCCACCCGACTCGCCCAACGTCGAAGCTCCCAGGGCCGAGAGCGCAGGCCCGATCTCGCTCTGATCGCCTGTGATCACGCGTGAACTCCTTCGTGGGGTTCGCCGCCAACGCAGCCCAGGTCTGGATCGCGGGTGCCGCTGGCAGGGCCGGCATGGTCGAGGAGGAACTGCACGATGGCGGGCACGACCACGTCACTGTGCTCGAAGAGGCCGAGGTGGCCGCAATCGTCGACGATCACCAGATCGACGTCGGCCCCGACGATCTGCGCTGCCGCAGCCTCGGCCAGGGCGGGCGACAGGAAGATGTCGTGCTCGAAGGCCACGATCTGGACGGGACTCCGGAGCTCGTCGAGGTGCTTGTCGTCGGGCCCGTCGACCCATTCCTGCCAGGCGGCCCAATGGTCCACGGTGGGGGAGGGCCCGGATGCGGCGCCCACGAGGAGTCGGTGCCAGCTCTTGACCATCTGATCGTCCTGCATGCTCGACGGGCCGAGGAGCAGGGGCAGGGCGCTCGTGGCCGCCGCCTCGGGCGACAGGCTCGTCCCGGTGCGCGCCACCTCGAGCAGGCCGTGCAGCCACAGGCGCTCGTAGGCGGGCGAGCGTCCGATCCCGGCGATGGCCGACACGCACGTCACCAGATCGGGGCGGTGCCGCGCCACCTCGCAGGCGACCCAGCCGCCCGAGGAGTAGCCGACGATCGAGACCGGCGCCTCGACCGAGCCCGCGTCGACGAGGTGCTCGATGAGCCCGACGACGTCGCCGACGACCTGGGCCATCGTGACCGGACCGTCAGGACACGACGAGGGCTCGATCCCCCGGTAGCTGTAGGTCACGATCTGGAACCCGGCCTCGACGAGATCCGGTCCCAGGGCCATCCGCCATTGCTCGGGCCCCTCACCGGCGCCGCTGCAGAGCACCACCGTGTGACGGCGAGCGCCGGTCGTAGCGGTGGTCGTAGCGGCGGCCCCGGAACCGGAACCGGGCCTGGGTGAGATGTCGTAGGAGATCCTGATCCCGTTCGCCGGCGCCAGCACGAGGCCAGGCTACGCCGTGTCCCTGTCGCTGGTGGCCAGCGCGGCCCGATACACCACCCGCACCGCGAGCGCGACGCGCACGTCCTCGCACACCTCGTCGAAGAACTCCTCCCGGTAGGTGCTGTCGGTGAGCGCGTACACGGAGAAGTAGAGGCCTGACACCGCTCCGAGGAAGGCCGACACCTGGAGCAACTCCTGTGAGAGCACGATCTGCCGGCCCCAGAGCTCGAACTCGGCGAGCACGTTCGGCGCCGCCGTGGTCCACACCTCGATCGTCGCCGGGGTGATCGTGAGGAGCCCGAACACCACGAAGAACACGCCCAGCGTCACGCTCACGAGGACGGCCTGCAGACCTTGGGCAAACACGAGCACCAGGGCCACGTTGCCCCATTCCCGTCGACTCAAGGGCACCACAGAGTCGATCGCATCGCGGTCGACCACCACGTGCTCGACGGGGGTGCCGACGATCAGGGCCGTCGAGGACCCGATGTACTCGAAGCGGGCGAGCTGCTCGATCTCCCGGGGCAGCCGTGCCGCCAGGAACGCCACGCCGGTGAAGAGGATGAGGGAGATGACCGCCGCGAGGAACGGGCCCTCGAGATCGTGGCCGACCTGCCACACCTCGGCGTTGATGAACAAGAACGTGAAGAACAAGAGCATCAGGGGCAAGGCCCGGGTGCCGAGCCTGACCGTGGCGCCGAGCTCGCGAAAGATGCGCAAGGTTGCCCAGCGAAGCATCGGGACGAGACCGAACGACGTCGTGAAGTACGCGACGACGATGAACGCCAGGTTGCCCGCCGCTATCAGCTCGGCGTCGAGCGTGTCACCACCGAAGATCAATGGCAGCCCCGCCGGAGCCACCACGAACACCGCCACCTCGGCGAAGCCGACATGATCGGGACGGGCGAAGAACGCTCGGGAGCGCAACCGGTTGGCGGCACCCCACGCGGTCACGAGGACGCCGAAGCCACCCAGGGCGGCCAAGCCGTTGACCCACCATGACCACGCAGCGCTCAGAGCTGCGGTGAGCTCGACGAGGAACACCAGGACCAGCACCGGCAACGCCCGTGTGAGCACGTTCGTGCGGGCGTCGTAGTCATCGGTGAAGTGGGGGATGCCGCGCCTGAGGAACCAGCGCTCGGTCGCGGCTTCGAGCTCGGCTCGGCTGATCTCATCGGCGGGCACGACCAGCGAAGGTAGCCCAGTCGCCGGGTGCTCGAACCCGTGACGGCATCGCTCGTTCTTTCGGCGGTACAGGGCATCGCTGCGACTGCCGGACGCATGACCGCACCACCTACCATCGTCGAGTGCGCATCCTGGTGACCAACGACGACGGCATCGACGCGCCCGGGATCCTCGTGCTCGCCGGGGCCCTGGCCAGCCTCGACCACGAGGTGGTCGTCGTGGCGCCGTCGTACGACGCCTCGGGCTCGGGAGCGGCGCTGGGTCCGGTGCACCTGACCCGCCAGGTGCTCTTCGAAGAGCGGGAGCTCATCGTCGCCGACGGGCTCCGGCTCAGGGGCTTTGCCGTCCACAGCCCGCCCGCCATGTGCGTGATGACGGCCATCCTGGGCGGGTTCCACGGGATGGGAGGAGCCCATCCCGACCTGATCGTCTCGGGCATCAACGACGGCGCCAACACCGGCACCGCTGTGCTGTTCTCGGGGACCGTCGGGGCGGCGCTGACCGCCGGGGTCTTCGGGATCTCGGCGATCGCCGTGAGCGCCGACGGCCGTCGGTTCGAGACTGCGGCCCGGGCTGCCGCGTCGCTCATCGACTGGCTCGCGCTCGAGCCTGCCGGCACCGTGGTGAACCTGAACGTACCCGACCGGCCTGACGAGTCGATCGCCGGCGTGACCGCGGCCCCGCTCGCGAGGTTCGGGACGGTGCGTACCGCGTTCGACGTCGCCGGCGAGGGGGTGCTCGAGCTCCGGTTCGCCGATCGCCTGCGCGACGTCGACCCCAACTCCGATCGGGGCCTCATCGAGGACGGGTGGATCACCGTGACCCGATTGCGATCGGTGTATGCGGCTGGTTCTGTCGACGACGACGGTGATGTCGCCGCGATCGTGCACGCGGCCCTCGGCCGGCATTCCGATCTCGGGCGCTGAACGAGCGGTGATGGTGCTCGCGAGGCTCGGCTGGTCCAGCCGGGGCGTGCCCCACTCGGGGCCTCGATGACGATCCTGGCTGTTCTGTTCGCTCTGGCGACGGTGGCCACGGCTGTGTTGTGGCGGCGATCGTCCCGGCGTCATGCTCGAGCGGTCGCGGCGCTCGTCGATCGGCTCGACGTGCGCTCGGCCGTGAGCGACACGACGGTTCCGCTCGATCACGAGGATGCCATCGTCGCCGTCGACCGGGCGGCGGCTCGGGTGCTGGCTCAGCGCGACGACGAGGAGTCCGACCGGCGGCGCCTCGAGGCTGCGATCGATGGCTTGCCGATGGGTATCGTGGTGGCCGACGAGGACGGCGAGCCCGTCGTGCGCAACGCCATCGCCCGGCGCTACGAGAGCGCACGTCACGGCGATGCGCTCGTCGAGGCCGCGACACGCGAGCTCGTCGGCGCCGTGTTGTCGGGTCTCGGTGCCGATGTCGATCTCCGCAAGGAGGTGGTGCTCGTCGGTCCGCCCCGGCAGGTCCTCGAGGTCAGGGCCCGGCCGCTCACCACTGATGATGGCGAGGCCCCGAGCGGCGCGGTCGTGGTGATCCGTGACGTGTCGGAAATCCGGCGGCTGGCCGACGTGCGACGCGACTTCGTGGCCAACGTGAGCCATGAGCTGAGGACGCCCATCGGGGCGCTCGCCGTGCTCGCCGACACGCTGGCGGAGGAGGACGATCCCGCGACGATCCATCAGCTCGCTGAACACCTGGCCACCGAGGCTGAGCGCCTCGGGCGGATCGTTCACGACCTGCTCGACCTGAGCATCCTCGAGACCCTCGACGAGCTTCCCCGGGAGTCGGTGTCGCTCGGGCGCATCGTGATCGAGGCGGTGGAGCGCATCCAAGCCGCGGCCGGTGTCGCCAAGATCGATGTGCACGTGGTCGAGTGCGTTCCCGATCGACGGGTGCTGGTCGACCGGCGCCGCCTCGTCAGCGCCGTGTACAACCTGCTCGACAACGCACTCAAGTACTCGGAGCCAGGCTCGATCGTCGATGTCGGGGCGTCCATGGCTGATTCCACGATCGTGATCCGGGTGAGCGACCGGGGCTGCGGGATCCCGGCTCGCGACTGCGAGCGGATCTTCGAGCGGTTCTACCGGGTCGACCGGGCGCGGGCCCGAGCTACGGGTGGGACGGGTCTGGGCCTGGCCTTCGTCCGCCATGTGGCCGAAGGCCACGGCGGCATGGTGTCTGTCGAGTCCGAAGAAGGAGTCGGGTCGACGTTCACGATCACGATCCCGCTCGACGGCTTCTGAGCCGCTGAGGGCTCGAGAGCCGAGCCCGACCCGTCACGCACTCCTCACAGCACGATGTCGCCGTCGCCCATCGTCGGGAGGGTGCGCAGGAGCGCTCCAGGTTCGCCCGTCAGCTGGCCGGTCTGGCCGAAGACGACCTGATCGGCGATCGACACTGCATGATGGGCGATGTGCTCGAAGCACCGAGCGATGAACGCCAGTTGGATGGGGACGACGACGTCGCGTCCGTCGGAGCGATCGATCAGGCAGCGGATGAACTCCCGCTGAAAGTCGGACATCACGGAGTTCATGTCCTCGATGGCCCGAGCCAAGGCCAGCTCCGACGTTCGGAATGCCTCCAGTGCGAGATCGAGCTCGGCGATCGCCTGTGACGCGATGAGCTCGAGGAGCGGCCCGAGGCTGGGGTCGACACCGTGCGGATAGACACGATGTGAGCGGACCACCACCTCACGGGCCAGCTGGGCGATCCCGACGAGCCCATGGGTGACGCGCATGTCGGCCAACACCCACCGCAAGTCGCTGGCGACCGGTTGCTGGCGGGCGAGGAACGTCTGGAGACGGTCATCGACAGTGCGGCTCAACGCCACGACGGACTGGTCCTCGATCGAGGCGACGCTGGTGATCGAACCGGCCTCGGCGATCGCAGCCACGCTCGAACGCCGCACCATGGTCATGACGAGGGTACCGAGCTCGACGATGCTGTCGCGCAATTCCTCGAGCTCGTCGTCGCGCCGATGACGACCCGCGGTCGGTGGCGTCGGAACCGACACGAGGTTCAACCGAATCGACCGGTGATGTACGCCTCGGTCCGGGAGTCGGACGGATTGGTGAAGATCCGCTGAGCGGTGTCGAACTCCACCAGGATCCCCGTCCGGCTGCTCCGGGCTTCGTCGACTTCGACCGTGAAGAACGCGGTCCGATCGCTGACACGGGCGGCCTGTTGCATGTTGTGGGTGACGATCACGATCGTGTACTGGGCCTTCAGCTCGGTCATCAGGTCTTCGATGCGTGCAGAAGCTATCGGGTCGAGTGCCGAGCACGGCTCGTCCATGAGGATCACGTCGGGCTGCACCGCGATGGCCCGGGCGATGCACATCCGCTGCTGCTGGCCGCCCGAGAGCCCGTAGGCGTTCTGCTTGAGCTTGTCCTTGACCTCGTCCCACAGTGCTGCGTCGCGCAAGGCCTGCTCGACGAGGTCGTCCATGTTGCCCTTGATCCCGTTGACCTTGGGGCCGAAGGCGATGTTGTCGTAGATCGACTTCGGGAAGGGGTTGGGCTTCTGGAAGACCATGCCGATGCGGCGACGCACCTCGACGGCATCGACGTAGCTGTCGTAGAGGTTCTCGCCGTTGTAGATGACGGAGCCGCTCACCTTGGCCGTCGTGATGAGGTCGTTCATCCGGTTGAAGCACCGCAGCAGGGTCGACTTCCCACAGCCGCTCGGGCCGATGAGCGCGGTGATCTGGCGGCGGGGGATCTCCATCGTGATGTCGCGGACCGCGTGGAACGAGCCGTAGTGGACGTTCACGCCGCGCAGGCTGAACACGCTGTCGTCGTCGGCCCTGTTCGCCGCGTCGCCTGAGCGTTCAGGGCTGGATTCGGGGAGCGTGACAGTGACCAACGTCTGCTCTGTGAGCTGGTTCATGACCTCTCCTACCACTGCTTCTCGAAGCGGTTGCGCAGCCAGACGGCGGTGCCGTTGGCGAGGACGGTGATCACCAGCAACACGAAGATCGCGGCTGCCGTGACATCGCGGAACTCGGAGGTCTCGCGGGCCCAGCCGAAGATCACCGCAGGCAACGCGGTGAACGTTCCCTGGAGTTGTTCGACGAAGCTCTGGTTCCCCGACGAGAAGAACCCGGTGTTGGCGCCGATCAGGAGGATCGGAGCCGCCTCGCCCATCGCCCGGGAGATCGCCAGCACCGTGCCGGTGAGGATTCCGGGTGCGGCCGACGGGAGCACCAGCATCCGCGTCACCTCCCACCGCGAAGCCCCGACGCCGTAGCCCGCCTCGCGGATCGAACGCGGCACGGCCCGAATGGCCTCGGCCGAGGTGATGATCACGATCGGCAGCACCAGCACCGCCAGCGTGAGACCGGCCGAGATCACGCTCTTGCCCCCGGTGAGCCCGCCCTCGTCGTTGCGGTCGAGCCCGAAGGTGCGCACGAACACCGCCAGGCCGAGCAGGCCGTACACGACCGACGGCACACCGGTGAGGTTGCGGATGTTCACGTTGATGAACTTCGTCAGCGTGTTGTCGGGTGCGTATTCCTCGAGATAGATGGCCGAGGCGATGCCGATGGGGAAGGCGAGCAGCACGACGAAGCCCACCAGCGTCAGCGTGCCGCGGATGCCCTGCCAGACGCCGGCTGCCTCGGCCTGGCGTGATCCGCCCTCGGTGAGGAAGTCGGTGCCCCGATCGGTCCAGACCCGCCAGGCGCCGCCGAGGACGTTCGACAACAAGAAGACGATGATCGCAAGGGACAGGATCAACGAGAGCAGCAACACCACCTGGAAGACCTGGCCCAGCCAATCACGCTTGCGTGAGGCGAGGGAGCGCTCGACGGCGAGGGTGGTGATCGACGCCGGGTTGGCCGGGGGGGCAGCGGCGGCCATCAGTAGTGCTGCCTCGTGCGGCGGACGAACACGTCGCCCGCCAGGTTCAGCAACAGGGTGAAGATGAACAAGATGATCCCCAGGAAGTAGAGGCTCTGGAAGGCGGCGTCGTCGCCGGCCGGTTGGTCGGAGCCGAACGACAGGGACGCGATCGCTGCGGTGACGGTTTGGCCGGGGCCGGTGATGTCGGTCGTGAAGACCGAGCCCCCCGATCCTCCGGCGGCCAGGGCCACCACCAGGGTCTCGCCGATGGCCCGGCTGATGCCGAGGATGAACGCGGCGACGATGCCCGAGACGGCGGCCGGCAGCACCACCCGCACGCTGGTGGTGATCTTGCGGGCGCCCAACCCGTAGGAGGCTTCTCGCAGTGCCAGGGGTACGGCTCGCATGGCGTCCTCGGCCACCGAGGCGATGATCGGGATGATGAGGATCCCGACACCGATGCCCGCGGCGGCCAGGCTGAACGTCCCGGATTGAGAGAAGATCCGCTGGACGATGTTCGGGGCGATCCACGTCAGCGCGAAGAACCCGATCACGACACTGGGGATGCCCGCCAGCACCTCGAGGATGGGCTTGCAGATGCGCCGCATCCGGGGGGAGGCGTACTCGGAGAGGTAGATCGCCGCGCCCAGCCCGATCGGGCCGGCGACGACCAGGGCGACCCCGGTAATGAGCAACGAGCCTATGAACAGGGTCTTGAGGTCGAACAGGCCTCGGCGGGGGAAGTAGCCGGTCGTCCAGAGCTGGGACAGGTCGATCTTCTGGAGGAAGTCGATGGCGTTGCCCACCAACGAGTACACGATGCCGACGCTGATCAGGATGGAGATGAGTGCCGCCGACAACAACACCACGTGGACCGAGCGTTCCTTGCGCCTCCGGCGGGGGCTGCCCCGGAGGCTCATCGGCTCCGGGCCCGGAAGCATCGGGGTCAACTGCGTCATCGCGCTCCGATCACGGTGCTGGCCCGGATGCCGGCCGTGCTCATGCAGGCCCCGAGGCGGCGACGGTCACTGCTGAGGTGAAGGCGGGGGACGTCCCCACCGCCGTCGCCAGCACCGCGGGCGTTCCGTCGGCTGGTGCCGTCGTGCGGGCCGACGAGTTGCCGTCGGCTGAATCGGGATCGCCCTCGGTCGCCCAGAGGAACACGACGATCGCCAGGATCACCAAGGAGGAGATCGACCGCCGCCAGCGCCGTGACACGGACCCCTCCGCAGGTTGTTGGATCGGGGTTGGGTGAGCCGGGGGTGACGATAGGCGGCCAACATGGACACAATCCGAGGCAGAGGTGAACGTCAGGTGAACGAACGCACGGGACCCGGTGGATGACCACCGGGTCCCGATGCGGGGCGAGTGAACCGGGCGGTCCTGTGCCGGCCATACCGGCCAGGATGCCCGGAGGCCGCTCGGCTGAACCTCAGCCGACCCAGGCGGAGCGGGTGGCGTCGAGCTGGTCGGCGGGCAGCGGCACGTAGTCGGCGGCTTCGACGTTGGCGATGCCGTCGTCGGAGAGGTAGTAGTCGACGAACGCCTGCAGAGCCGGGTTCTCGGCTGCCTTGACCGTGTTGACGTAGATGTAGAGCGTGCGGGCGAGCGGGTAGCTGCCGTCGGCGATGGTCGTGGCGTCGGGGACGACACAGGTGCCGTCGCCGACCCCGTCGACACCGAGCAGCTTGACCGTGTCGCGGTTCTCGTCGGCGAAGGCGAAGCCGACCCAGCCCAGCGAACCTTCCTCGCCGCCGATGCCCTCGATGATCACGTTGTCGTTGGGCGACGAATTGTAGTCGGCCCGGGTCTTGACCGGCTTGTCGTTGCCGTCGAGAGGTGCCAGTCCTTCCTCGGCGCGGGCGTCGCCGATCTTCTTCAACGCCAGCTCGTAGAAGCTGTCGAAGGTGCCCGACTCCTCACCCGGCGCGGTGATCGTCAGGCGGAGGTCGGGGAGCGTGGTCGTCGAGCCCAGCTCGGTGGCCAGGGCCTGGGCGTCGGCCCAGTTCTCGACACCTTCCGACTCCGGCCCGATCAGGGCGTAGAGGTCGGCGTAGTTGAGGCATTCGACGGCGTTGTCGGGCGATGTGATCACCGAGAGACCGTCGATGGCCACGGCCAGCTCGGCGAACTCGACGCCGCCGTCGGCACAGGCCGTCACCTCTTCATCCTTGATGGCCCGGGAAGCGTCGGCGATGTCGGCCTCGCCGGCACAGAAGGCCTTGAAGCCGTCCGACGTCCCGGGGCCGTCGACCGAGACGGCCACATTGCCGCCGGTGAGCCCGTCGAAGGCCTCGGCGACCAAGGCCGAGATGGGCTCGACGGTCGACGAGCCGGTGACGACGATCTCGCCTTCGAGGGCGGAGTAGTCGGGAGCGTCGCTCCCTGGTGCGGTGGTCGCTGCGGGTGGAGCAGTGGTGGCCGCTGCGCCCGAGGTCACCGTCGCCGCCGAGGCTCCGGTGGTGGTCTCGACTGCGGGCGCGGTGGTGGCCGAGGTGTCGTCGTCGTCATCGTCGCCGCACGCGGATGCGACGAGCATCAGAGCCAGCGGGAGCGCGACGAACACACGCTTCTTCATTCGGGCTGTGAGCACCTGATTCCCCTTGATGTGTGACCGTGGCTCATGCCACGGGTGTCGTGGTCCAACAACGGCCGACCGTAAGGAGGTCAGGTGTCGCGTTCACGACATGTTCCTGAACGTTTGGTGTACAACAACCAAACGTTCGGTCAGCCTGCTCCCACGATGTCGGGCTCACCGAGCACGGCGACGATGCGAATCTCCCGACCGAGCGCGACCGCCAGCAGGTCGGCCTTGGCCCGACTTCCGTCGAGGGCACGCTCGATCTCGCCGGTTCCGATCGCCCGTACCTCGAGAATGTCACCGTCGTCGCTCACGTCGACCCGCTCGACGGGGTGCTCGTGAGAGCAGTCGAGGCCGTCGGCGACCCGGAGCAACGCCGTGAGCGTCGTGACGCGTTGTCGGTGCTCCTTCGGCAAACCGTCGAACGGTGGATACGGCTTCGGGCCCGAACCCTTGTGGAAGCGGACGATGGATGCCATGGCCGCGATCTCGTCGGCACCGAAACCATGCAGCTCGGAGTGCTCGATCAGGTAGGCGCCGTGCTTGTGATGTCCGCCGAATGCGATCGACTCACCGATGTCGTGGAGGTGCGCGGCATGGTCGAGCAGCTCCCGATCGGCATCGTCCAGACCGTGCAGTTCTCTGGTGGCGTCGAACAGGGCCACGGCCAGCTCGGCCACGTGATCGCCGTGACCGGGCTCCTTGGCCCATGCCAGCTCGAGCCGGCGCACCGCAGCCCGGCGCAGATCACGAGCCTGGGTGCTGGTCTCGGATGCCAGGTGGAACGCCTCGATGATCACGCCTTCCCGAAGCCCCCACTCGGAGATGACGATCTCGTCGAGATCGAACGCCTCGCAGGCGATCGCCAGGACCGCCGATGCCGCCGGGAGCACGTCCTGCTTGCGTTGCTTGAGCGTCGGCAACGCAAGCCGCTGGGCCTGGGTCATGGTGGCGAGCTCGCGTTGCAACGACCGGAGCTCCTGGCGGCTCAGGGTCATCAGGTGCACGGTGCTCGGTGGGTGGACCCAGCGTCGGCTGGCCGCGAGCCGGGCGATGGCCCTGACTGATCCTCCAGCGGCGATGCACTGGGTGGGGGGATGGGCGACGGTGCGAGCGGCCATGGGGGCCAATGCTCGGCTGCTGGCCGTGTGCAATCGATCGAGTTCCGGCGCTGTCGGAGGATCGTGCTCGAGGTACAAGGCGGTCAGTCGAGCTCCTCCGAGATCGCAGCTGTCGGCCCAGGCGATGGCATGGTCGTCGCCGAAGGCCACGTCGAGGCTGCCGCCTCCGAGATCGAGCGTCAGGGTCGATCCGTTAGCCACCCCGGCGCCGGCCCGCATCCCGATGAATGACAGACGGGCTTCTTCCTTGCCGTCGAGCAGACGGACGGACACCCCGGCCGCCTCCGAGAGCACCGCGAGGACATGATCGCGATTGGTGGCGTCGCGAATCGCGCTGGTGGCGACCGGAAGCACGGGCGAGGCGCCGAGCCGCTCGGCTGCGGCCCGGAAACGGCGCACGGCCGCCTGGGCGGCCTCGAGCGCGCGGCCGTCGATGACCCCGTCGCGCGCCACGACGGCTCCGAGGCCCAGCTCCTCGCGGTCTCGGGCCACGGTGGCGAGCGCACCGTCGGAGGTGACGTCGACGACCAGGAGGCGAAACGAGTTGCTTCCGAGATCGAAGACAGCGGTCCGCATCGCTGCTGATGGTAGGGGTCGGTGAAGGATGTCCCCCGACGGTCGAGGTCGCAGTTGCGTCACGCGTTCAACCCAGACGGTGGACGGACACCGCATACGAACGTGCGGGTTCGAACGGATCGTCATCCCACGTGGAGTGACGCTCGTGGAGCGTCAAGCCGGCCTGGTCGCACACCTGGTCGTACTCGTCGAGCTGGAGCCGGCCGGTCTGTCGCTCGAACCCGGCCACGAGCAGGCCGCCCGGGCGAAGGTGCTCCGCCAGGTTGGCAATGGTTGCTGCCTCGGTGCCTGGCGCGAGGAAGATCATCACGTTCCCCGCCAGCACCACGACGTCGAACGAGCTGGCGAGCCGAACGTCGCTCAGGTCGGCGAGGTGCCAGGTGACCGACGAGCTCTTGCTCCGGGCCGACTCCAGCATCGTCGGGTCGAGGTCGACGCCCGTGACGTCGAAGCCCCGACGGTCGAGCTCGATGGCCAGCCGGCCGGTTCCACACCCGGCGTCGAGCACCCGCGCGAAACCAGCCGCTCCGTGCTCGTCCCGCTCGGGCTGCTCGGGGTCCTGGGGGTCCTGGGGCTGCCCCATGCGCTCCCAGAGCCGCTCGACGAAGTCGGCTTCGCCATGCGGGTTCTGCCCGGCCGCGGCCAGGGCCCGCCACCGGGCGTCGTAGTCGTCACCGCGGGGCACGTGGGCTGCGTCCGACCATCGACTCGTCATGGTTCACACCTCCGGAGGACCGATGTAACGAGCGCTGACGATCTCGGTCCCGTGGCGCTCGATCATCCAGGTCGATCCCTTGGCCGGGTCGTCGCCACCCCGCACCGGCGATCCGATCGGGGAGGTGCCGTTCCCGGGACGTCGCGTCAAGCCTTCGTCGATGCCATCCCGGTCGAGGCCGGCGTTGATGAGCCAGCGGCCCAGGTCGCCGATCACGTCGCCGTGGCTGCACAGCACCACGGGGTCGGCTGGCAGGCTGCTCAGCAACGTGAGCGTCGACTGCAGTGATCGGCCTTCCTCGAGGCGCCGGTCGTCGACGACATCGATGCCCAGGGCCTCGGCGAGGGGCTCGACGGTCTGGCGGCAGCGGAGGTACGGGCTGGTCAGGATCTGAGAGTCCCCCGCGGCGGGGCCGAGGAGGGCTGGCAACATGGTGGCGAGCGCGCCCGCCTGGGCCCATCCGCTCTTGGTGAGCGGACGCTCGTCGTCGGGGCCGATCCAGCGCCCGCGATCACCGGCCTTGGCGTGGCGTACGACCAGCACGGTCATTCGATCTCCTACCCGGCCGGTCGGCGGTCGGTGCCGAGCCGCCAGGCCTCGACGACCGACCGATCGGTGTCGTAGCTCAGGAGCTCGGCGACCTCCTCGACGCGACACCAGCGCGCTTGGTCGACCTCGTGATTGGGGATGAAGGGCTCGATCGCGACCGTCTCCATCTCGAAGTACCTGACCTCCTTGGGTCGCTGACGAGCGTCGAGGTAGTGGGTGGAAGCCACGAAACGCGTCGCCCGCACCACGATGCCCGTCTCTTCGCGTACCTCTCGGGCCGCGGCGTCGTCCCAGTCCTCGCCCTCGTCGAGCTTGCCCTTGGGGAGCGACCAGTCGTCGTGGTCGGGCCGGTGGACAACGAGGATCTCGCGAGCACCGGCACCGGCACCTCGCGTGACGATCCCGCCGGCAGCCCTGACGATCTCGGGGCTCTCGGCCCGCTTGGCGTTCGGGGCTGTCATCGCGGTCGGCGCTGGAGCCAGCGGCGTTGCTTGTGGGCCTCGACCCGGGTCCACACGGAATCGAACCGCCGGCGTGCCTCGGTCGCGTCGGCGAGCTCGAGTCCGGCGAGGAGTCCCGCCGCCCAGGCCACTCCGATGTCGGGGGCGCCCTCCCCGGCACCGGCACCGGCACCGTCGACGTCGACGTCGACGAGGTTCCGCAACCAGGCGACCGCCGTGACGGCGTCTTGATGGTCGCCGAGCAGGCTCTGGAGCCGGGTCAGGTCGGCTGCGAGCCGGGCCGCGGGTCGACCGAGCACCGGGGCGGCGGCCTCAGCCGCGTAGCGGACCCGCTTCACCCGGATCCTCAGGTCGTGCAATGCCTGGTCGGGTGCCGGGTCGGGCAGGGCGCGGACCTGGCGGCGCAACCGGCGGAAGGCCCGTTCGACGGCTGCCTCCGCGAACAGGTCGGCGGGCTGGTCGACCGCCTGCTCGAGGGAGTGCTTGCCGGCGCCTGGGTCCTGTTCGTCGTCGCCGGAGACGCTCGGGCTGCGCAGTGCCGGCTCGAGATCACCGAGCCGCCCGAGCAGTTCGTGGTACCCGGAGCTCGCGAGCGCGACCCTGACCGCGGCGTCGGCGGGCTCCCGCTGGGCGAGGAGCCGCTCGATGACCGGCTCGATGCCCGCCTGCTCGGTGATCGGGAGCCGGGAGCGCTGCGCCTGCAAGCGCTCGAGGAGCACGTCGAGGTCGCGCCGAGCGCCGAGCGCGGCGGCCACCGGTCGGGCGAGCTCCTTGACCGAGCTCGCCCAGTCGGGGTCGAGCAGGTCGCTGAACGTGCGCAGATCGCTCCGAACGCGACGGAGGGCGACGCGCATCTGGTGCACGGCCTCGGGATCGTCGCCTTGGCGCATGATCGCGTCGTGCCGCACGAGATGCCGCGCGGCCACCCCGATCGCCCGTTGCACGAGCTGTCCGGCGGTGGGGTGGCGTCCCAGACGAGGCACCTTCGCGGGTGCCGGCACCACGAGCAGGTGTGGTTCCGAGCTCGGCTCGGCTGGCGGGCGCGTGGGTGTCGTGGGTGTCGTGGGTGTCATGTCATGACTCCGCTTGTCGAGGTGCGTCGGTGGGCTCGCGCCAGTGCCTGCTGCTGGAGGTCGAGGTGTGAGTTGACTGCGCCGCCACCGGGCACCCGTTCCCAGCTCCCATCGGCCCCGAGCAACCACGACAGGCAATCGTCGGCCAGTGCCGCGTTCAGGATCGCCTCGATCCGCTGCCGCAGGCGACGGTCGAGCACGGGTACGAGCGTCTCGACCCGCCGGTCGAGATTGCGGGGCATGAGGTCGGCCGAGCCGATGTAGTAGCGCCTCCCTCGACGGCGGGTGAGCGAGGGGGCGACGCTCTCACCGGCGCGGGGTCGCGGTCGAGGCTGGAGGGGATCGGGGCCGAACGCGTAGATGCGCGAGTGCTCGAGGAACCGTCCGACGATCGACTTCACGCGAATGTGCTCGGAGAGGCCGGGCACTCCGGGACGCAGACAGCAGATGCCCCGCACGATGAGGTCGATCTGGGTTCCCGCGCCCGAGGCCCGATACAGAGCGTCGATGATCGCCGGGTCGACGAGGCTGTTCATCTTGCACACGATTCGCCCGTCGGGCCGTGCGGCTTCGGCAGCGATGAGCCGCAGCAGATCGTCACGGAGCGTCGTCGGGGCGACAAGGAGGCGGCGGTAGCGACGCTTCCGGCTGTAGCCGGTGAGCGAGTTGAACAGATCGGACACGTCTTCGCCGATGGCGTCATCGGCGGTGAAGATCCCGACGTCCTCGTAGATGGTGGCCGTCCGGGGGTGGTAGTTCCCGGTGCCCACGTGGGTGTAGCGCCGGATCGTGCCCCCCTCCTGACGCACGACGAGTGACAGCTTGGCGTGGGTCTTGAGGCCCAGGACGCCGTAGACCACGTGCACGCCGGCCTGTTCGAGCGCCCGGGCCCACCGGATGTTCGCGACCTCGTCGAAGCGGGCCTTCAGCTCCACGAGGGCGACCACCTGCTTGCCCGCCGCAGCCGCCTCCATGAGGGCGGTCACGATCGGGCTCTCGGGGATCGAGGTGCGGTACAGCGTCTGCTTGATCGCGAGCACGTCGGGATCGGCGGCTGCGGCCTCGATGAACGCCTCGACCGAGGTGGTGAACGACTCGTAGGGATGGTGCACGAGCACGTCGCGTCTCCTGATGACGTTGAAGAACTCGCCGTGGTGCGCGATGCCGTGCAACTCGGGCGCCGTGAGGGGCTCCCACAGGGGATCCTTCAACTCGGGGCGCGAGAGCCTGTAGACCTCCCAGAGACCGCTCAGGCCGAGGGGACCGGAGATCTCGTCGACGTTCGACCGCTCGAGCTCGAGCTCCTCGATGAGCAGCTCGAGCACGTCGTGGGCCATCCCGGGCTCGACCTCGAGGCGTACCGTGCGACCCGCAGAGCGACGTCGGCGGAGCACGGTCTCCATCGCCTCGAGCAGGTCGTCGGCCTCCTCATCGTCGACATCGAGCTCGGCGTCACGGGTGACGCGAAACGGGTAGCACCCCACGATCTCCATCGCCGGAAAGAGCCGGTCGAGGTACGCCCCGATGATCCGCTCGATGGCGACGAACCGCTGTCCGTCGGGCAGGCGGACGAAGCGGGGCAGCGACGGCGGCACCTTCACCCGAGCGAAGCGCAGTTCACGATCGCCGTCGACCTCGGGATCGACCGGATCGCGCACGACGACGGCCAGGTTCAGCGAGAGATCGGAGATGTAGGGGAAGGGATGGGACGGGTCGACGGCGAGTGGTGTGAGGACGGGGAAGACGTGCTCGAGAAAGAACTCTCCCAGCCACTGCTCGTCCTCGGGGGCCAGCGACGTCCAATCGGGGAAGCGGATCCCGGCCTCATCGAGCGCCGGGCACACTTCCGATACGAACACCCGCGCCTGGCGGTCCACGAGCCCGTTCACTCGCTCGTCGATCTGGTCGAGCTGTTGGCGCGGCGTGCGCCCGTCGGGCGTGACGGCATCGAGTCCTTCGAGGAGCTGCTCTCGGAGCCCGGCGACCCTGACTCGGAAGAACTCGTCGAGGTTCTCGCTGAAGATCGCCAGGAACTTGACCCGCTCCAACAGCGGGATGTGGGGATCCTCAGCCTGCGCCAGCACCCGGGCGTTGAACTCCAGCCACGAGAGCTCGCGGTTGAAGAACCGCTGTGGGGACGAACCCAGCGGAGTGGCGACCTGCTCGAGGTTCATTCGGTCAGCACGGGTGGCGCTCCGAGGCCGTGGTCGGAGTCGGGCCGGGAGCCGGTGACCATGAACACGACCCTGCTGGCGGCGTTGGCTGCGTGATCGCCGCACCGTTCGTAGTAGCGGCCGATGAGCGCGATCTGGACGGCGCGCTGGACCCCGGCCTCGTCAGCGGCCCCGGTGGCGAAGATGTGGCGGAACAGATCCTTGATCAGGTCGTCCATCACATCGTCCATGTCGCCCACGGCGGCCGCCTTGGCGGCGTCGCCATCGGCGAAGGCGTCGGCCGCGGCCCGCAGCTGGAGCTGGGCCTGATCGCCGAGCCGGGCGACGAGCCCGCGGACGCGGGGATCGATCTCGAACGGGTAGAGCCGCCGGGTCCCCTTGGCCACGTTGACCATGAGGTCGCCGACGCGTTCGAGCTCGTGGGTGATCCGGAGAATGGTGACCAGCGCTCGCAGGTCGGTGGCCATCGGCTGCTGGGTGGCGAGCAACACGTAGGCCCGCTCGTCGATGCGCGTGTTCAGGTCGTCGATGATGCGATCGTCGGCGATCAGCCGGTCGACGGCAGCGAGGTCGGCCGAGAGGAACGACTCGGTACCGCGAGCGACCGCTTCGGTCACCAGCGCGAACAGTTGCACCACATCGTGGTTGATCTCGTCCAGTGTCTCGTGGTAGCTCTTGCGACTCTCGGGCACCTGCAGCTCCTTGTCCGCCTCAGTCTGCCAGGCCCTGTACGCCACTATCGGTGATTCCCGTTCGATCGGTGGTGTTCATTGGTCGCACGTTCACTCGGAATTCATCATCTCGCCTCCTGGTCGACGAGTGGGTAGCGTCAACTTCCGTGACGATCGAACTGGGAACCTTCGGCATCTGGAGCTTCGCCTTCGACCAGCAGCCGGCCTCGGCGGCGCAGGACCTGGCTGCTCAGATCGAAGCGTTGGGCTACGGCTCGATCTGGATACCCGAGGCGGTCGGGCGCGATCCGTTGGTGAGCGCCTCGATGCTGTTGTCGGGGACCAGCACCATCACCGTGGCGACGGGGATCGCGTCGATCTACGCCCGCGACCCGATGTCGATGTCGCAGGGCCACAAGACGGTCTCGGAGTGGTTCCCCGGTCGCTTCCTCCTCGGGCTCGGGGTCAGCCACGCCCCGATGGTCGAGGGGATGCGGGGCCACGTGTACGGCCCGCCGCTGGCGGCCATGCGCAGCTACCTCGACACGATGGACGGGGCCCTGTTCATGGCTGCCCAGCCGACGACGCCGCCGCAGCGGGTGCTCGCGGCGCTCGGCCCCAAGATGCTCGCTCTGGCCGCTGAGCGGGCGGCGGGTGCCCATCCGTACAACGTGACGCCCGTGCACACCGAGATGGCTCGAAAGGTCCTGGGGGACGGGCCGTTCCTCGTTCCCGACCAGAAGGTCGTGCTGTGCAGCGACGCATCCGTGGCCCGGGCCGTCGGTCGGGCGTCGATCAAGATCTACCTCGGTCTGCCCAACTACGTGAACAACTTCTTCCGACAGGGCTTCACCGAGGACGACCTCCGCGACGGAGGCAGCGACCGCTTCGTGGATGCTCTGTTCGCCTGGGGGACGGCCGACCAGATCGCGGCCCGACTGCGCGAGCACGTGGATGCCGGGGCCGACCACGTGGCGATCAACGTGCAAACGACCGGCCCCGAGCAGACCCACCTCTCGGTCTGGCAGGAGTTGGCCCCGGCGCTGGGCCTGGGCTGACCTGGTCGAGGGGCGCGACCGGCCCCCGTCGACCGCCCGATATCGACGTTCGATACAGGGGAGATGGAAGATGGCCAAGGTGTTCCCCGGTCGTTACACGGCCGATCTCGGAGATGGCGCCGACCGTGAGGTCGTGGTGTTCCTCATCGGCATGCGGAACAACAAGCTGTGGAAGGTCTGGCAGTGGTGGCGAGTCATGATCGCCATGCCCCGCATGCTCAAACACCTCGCCCAGCAACCCGAGCTCGTGCTCTTGAACGCCCGCTTGGCGTTGTCGTCTCCCCGATCGCGCCGCTGGTAGCGTGCCGGGGCCATGAGCCTACGGCGACGCACCACCACCTGGGTCGGAGCCGCCGCGGCCCTCTTCGGAGGGGCAATCGTCGCCCGCGGGGTGCGGTCGATTCGCGACAAGGGGTGGCTGCGGTCCTGGGAACGGTTTCGCCGGAGCCGACGGTTGGCGCTGCTCGGCGCCCGTCGCTGGTTGCGGTTCCAATGGGTGAGCCGGCGGGGTGACGAGCAGGCCGTCGAGGCATTTCATCTCCGCACGGCCGAAGAGGTCGTCGAGGCGCTCGGCGGGATGAAGGGCGCGGTCATGAAGCTGGGACAGCTGGTCTCGGTCGTGGCGGTGGGGCTCCCCGACACCTACGCCGAGAACTTGCGCTCGTTGCAGCAGAACGCTCCCCCGATGGCGTTCGGCCTCGTCGAGCAGGTGGTCACCAGCGAGCTCGGACGCCCGCCCCGCACGGTGTTCCGGCACTTCGAGACCGAGCCCGCGGCTGCGGCGTCGATCGGCCAGGTGCACCGGGCCGCGCTGGCCGACGGGACGCCCGTCGCCGTGAAGGTCCAGTACCCCGGCGTCGACGTGGCCATCCAGGCCGATCTCGACAACGCCCAGGTGCTGTACGGCTTCGCCCGCATGGCTGCGCCGGGTCTCGATCCTGAGCAACTCGTCGGCGAGCTGCGCGACCGCATGTCGGAGGAGCTCGACTACCGGCTGGAGGCGCAGCGCCAGGAGTTGTTCCGACGGGCGTACGACGGGCATCCCTGGGTGCGGATCCCACGCGTGCACCAACACGTCTCGTCCCGTCGGGTGCTCACGAGTGACTGGGTGTCGGGGGAGTCGTTCTACGCCGTCGCCGACCGGAGCACGGTCGAGCGCGATCGGACGGCCGAGCAGCTGTTCCGCTTCTGGACCGGCTCGGTGTTCGGGCTGGGCATGTTCAACGGCGATCCCCACCCCGGGAACTACTTCTTCGCCCGAGAGCGCACCGGCTCGCCGAAGGCCGCTGGTCGTGCCGCCGAGCGCGATGTCATCTGGTTCCTCGACTTCGGCCTGGTGAAGGTCTTCGCCAACGAGCACGTTCGCCAGCTCGGCGAGCAGATCTCCGTGTTGCGCACCGGCGACGGCGATGCCCTTGTCGATGCCATGGTGCGATTCGGCTGGCTGCGCGAGCCCGGCCTCGTGCGCGCCGAACGGGCCCTCGAGTACGGCCGACTCGTGTTCCGGCCGCTGATCGAGCCCGAGTTCACCTACACACGCGACTACATGGCCGAGGTGGTCGAGGCCACGTTCATGGTCGACGGGCCCTTCGGCGACGTGATCCGCCAGGTCACGCTGCCCCGCGACCACGTGATCCTGAACCGGATCGTGATCGGGCTCGGGGCGTTGTTCTCACGGCTCGGTGCCACGGGACCCTGGTCGGCGATCTTCGACGAGCACCTGCACGGCGGGCCCCCGGCAACCGAGCTCGGGCGGGAGGCGCGGGGCTGGCCCCGACGGGCGGTCGACGCCCTCCACCCCCCGTCGATCACCGGGTCGGGGGCGTGAACGTCGGGGCCAGCAGCCCGTCAAGGGCGTCATAGGGGAGCTCAACCTGCTGGCGGCCGATGGCATAGGGGCCGACCTGGTACTCCTGGAAGACGATCACCAGCGCGTTCTCGGTGAGGGTCCACGCCGAGAACGAGGCACCGACGGGCTTGG
The DNA here is from genome assembly GCA_009886115.1 of Actinomycetota bacterium. Classification (GTDB taxonomy): domain Bacteria; phylum Actinomycetota; class Acidimicrobiia; order IMCC26256; family VFJJ01; genus VFJJ01. Next base: position 10,574 of record VFJJ01000074.1, on the reverse strand, counting down.
TCCCGTCGTCGATCGACGCGCTCAGCGACGGGTCGTCGAGCTGGTCGTTGAGCGCTGCCCGGGTGAGGGCCGAGAGGCGGTCGAGGTGCTCGACGCTCGGGGCGAAGATGTCGTCCAACGTGAGCCGGCGCCCCGAGGCGAGGTCGAAGACGTGCGTGACGACCGTGGTTCCCCCGTGGGCCGCACCCTCGAGGTACTGGTAGAGCTCGGTGCTGACGCTGAGCAGGTTCCGAGACAGCGCCGTGGCTCGCGAGCTCACGTCGAGCTCGCTCCCGGTCCCGGTGTCGGGCACGTTGCCGATGTCGATCACGGCGAACTCGAACTGGCCGACGGCCGTCTCGATGTCGGACTCGATCGCCGAGTTCACGGTCTCGAGGATCGAGGTCTCGAGCCCGTCGATCTGCAGGTACTCGCCGCGCAGCGTGTAGTCGATCGCGGGATCGACCTTGACCACGGGGTCGAAGCGGAGGCTGGCCAGATCGGGGCTGACCGTCGGCGAGGTCGCCACCGTCGTCGACGTAGGTGCGGTCGTGACCGCCCCGGTGTCGGATGTGACGGTCGAGGGGGTCGTGGACGGGCGGGGAGCCGCGGTCCCGGCGCCCTTGTCGCCGCACGCGGCGACAATCACGAGCGCTGCGCCCAGCACGAGCGCGAGGCCGCGCCGCCGCTGCCCGAAGAGTGCTGGGCTGCGGGAATCGCGGAGCTCGGGCATGGACCCATTCTGGCTCCGCGCCTCGTGGCGTCGGCGTCAGGCCGACCATCGGCCCATCCTCGGGCGTGCCGGTCGTAGACTGCGATGGTCCCGACCACGAGTGGAGTCACCGGAGATGACGCGGTCGATGTTGCAGCGACGCCTCGTCGACGTCAGCGAACGCATGAAGCGCCTGCGCGCCGAGCTCGCGGTGGTGGAGGAGCAGCTGACGTTCTTCGAGGCCGAGGCCGACGACGCTCGGTTGCGCGCCCTGGTGGCCGAGATTCCGCTGGCCGATCGGGAGTCCAGGGAAGCGCGCCGTCACGCCGATGCCCTCGGCCGTCAACGCGACACGATCAACGGAGCGATCGCCGAGCTGGCGGTCGAACAAGATGCGCTGCTCGACCGCATGGGAGCCGAACGATGAACGCGACGACGCGCATCGTGATCGCCGAGGACGAAGCCATCATCCGCCTCGACCTCAAGGAGATGCTGGTCGAGGAGGGATACGAGGTGGTGGGCGAGACGGGCCGGGGCGACGAGGCAGTCGACCTCGTTCGGCGTCTCCGTCCCGACCTGGCGATCCTCGACATCAAGATGCCGGGCATGGACGGGCTCACCGCGGCCCGTCACATCGCCGACGAACGACTCGCCGCCGTGCTCATCCTCACGGCGTTCTCCCAGCGGGAGCTCATCGAGGAAGCCCGTGACGCCGGCGCGCTGGCGTACATCGTGAAGCCCTTCCAGCGTGCCGATCTGGTGCCGGCGATCGAGTTGGCCCTGGGTCGCTTCGCCGAGCTCACGGCGTTGGGCGACGAGGTTCGCGACCTCACCGAACGTCTGGAGTCGCGCAAGCTCGTCGATCGGGCCAAGGGCATCCTCATCGACATCGGGATGTCCGAGCACGACGCCTTCGCGTTCTTGCGCAGCGACGCCATGCGACGCCGCCTCAAGATCCACGAGGTGGCCAGGTTGGTGATCGACGACGGTCTGCGTCCCGGCGCCCCGGACGGCGACGGCCCGCCCTCGGCTGCCGACGGCCTGCCACCGGCCGCCCCCGACCGGCCATCCCCGTCGGCGTCTCCGTGAAGCTCGTCCTCCTCGACGGATACTCGCTGGCCTACCGAGCCTTCTACGCCCTCCCCTCCGACCTGGCGACGCCCACCGGAACCTTCACCAACGCGGTGTACGGCTTCACCACGATGCTCGTGAAGCTCTTCGGTGACGAGCGTCCGGACGGGATCGCCGTCGTCTTCGATGCCCCCGGCGGATCGTTCCGCAACGAGCTCGACGTCGAGTACAAGGCCACCCGGAAGGAGACGCCCGAGCTCTTCTCGAGCCAGGTGCCGCTGATCCACGAGGTGCTCGACACGCTGGCCGTCCCTACGATCTCGGTGCCGGGTGTGGAGGCCGATGACGTCATCGCCACCTTGTCGCACCGGGCGGCCGACCAGGGCATCGACGTCGTCATCGTCACCGGCGACCGCGACAGCTTCCAGCTGGTGCGCGATCCCCACGTGAAGGTGCTCTACAACCGTCGGGGCGTCTCCGACTATGCGCTCTACGACGTCGCGGGGATCGTCGAACGCACGGGCGTGCTGCCGAGCCAGTACGTCGACTACGCCGCCATGCGCGGCGACACGTCCGACAACCTGCCGGGGGTGCCCGGCATCGGCGAGAAGACCGCCGCCAAGCTCATCAACGAGCATGGCGACCTGGAGGGGATCTACGAGCACCTCGACCGTCTCCCGCCCAAGCAACGGCAGTCGATGGGTGAGGCGCGCGAGCGGGTGTTCCGCAATCGCGAGATGATGCGGCTCCGTCTCGATTGCGACGTTCCGACGGCCCCGGCCGACCTGCGACAGGGTGCGTTCGACGCCGAGGCGGTCAGGGAGCTCTTCAACCGCTTGGCGTTCCGCCAGGTGTACCCCCGCCTGCTCGATGCGCTCGGCATCAGCTCCGGTAGCGGCAGCGGCACCGGGACCGGACGGTCGACCGGGGATGCGGCGGCGGGCACGACCGGCGACCGTGCCGGGCTGCTCGGTGTCGATGTCGCGCTCGTCGACGATGCCGCAGCGTTGCGGGCGGTGATCGAGCGTCTCGTCGCGAGCGGCGCTCCCTACGCCATCGAGCCCCGGTGGGCTGGACGGGCCGGCAAGAGCGAAGTGGTGGGTCTGGGCATCGCCGTGCAGAGCGGCGCCGTGCAGAGCGGCGCCGTGCAGAGCGGCGCCGTGCAGAGCGGCGCCGACCCGGGGGGCCTGGGCCGATTCGAGGCCTGGTTCGTGCCCGGCTCGATGACCGGTGCCTTCGTCGAAGCTGCCGGCTCGACCGGTCTGGTCGCCGCCGGAGGGCCGTTCCTGATCGCCCACGGGGCCAAGGAGCTCATGCGGGGCCTCCCCGCGCTCGACGTGCGCAGCCTCCACCACGACATCCCGATCATGGCTTACCTCCTCGACCCCGGCGCCGGCAGCTACAAGCTCGAAGACCTCGCGCTGCGACTCCTGGGCGTCGATCTGGCCGGGACCGACGGCGTGTCAGCGGGCCAGCTCGACTTTGACGGGAGCGCGTCGGCCCACGAGACCTGCCGACGGGCTGCGGCCGCGCTCGCGCTCGCGCCGGTGCTCGAGGAGGGCCTCCGGGCGCAGGAGCTCACGTCGCTCTACGAATCGGTCGAGCGTCCCCTGGTACGGGTGCTGGCGGCCATGGAGGCCATCGGCGTCCGGATCGACGTGGAGTTCCTGAATCGGCTCGCGACCGACCTCACGAAAGAGCGCGACGAGCTCGAGCACCGCATCCACGAGCACGCCGGTGAGCCCTTCAACATCGGCTCGACCCAGCAGTTGCAGAAGATCCTGTACGAGAAGCTGGGCCTGAGCCCGTCGAAGAAGACCAAGACGGGCGCCTCGACCGACGCGGCGTCGCTCCAGAAGCTGGTGGGTCTCCACCCGATCGTCGACGATCTCCTCCGCTACCGAGAGGTCGACAAGCTGCGTTCCACCTACGCCCTGGCGTTCCCGCCGCTGGTCGAGGCCGACGGCCGCATCCACGCCGTGCTCAACCAGACCGCCACGGCCACCGGTCGCATCTCGAGCGAACAGCCGAACCTGCAGAACATCCCGGTTCGATCGGCCGACGGGCGGGCGTTCCGACGGGCGTTCATCCCACGCGAGGGTTGCGATCTCCTCGTTGCCGACTACTCGCAGATCGAGATGCGCGTGCTCGCGCACCTGGCCGACGACCCCGGCCTCATCGACGCCTTCGAACGCGACGCCGACGTGCACACCGCGACCGCGGCGCGGGTGTTCGGCGTGCCCGAGAGCGACGTCACGCCCGAGCATCGCCGTTTCGCCAAGGTCGTGAACTACGGCCTCGCGTACGGGATGGAGGCGTACGGACTCGCCCAACGGGCCGAGATCGAGGTCGACGAGGCCAAGGCGATCCTCGAGGCGTACTTCGCCGGCTTCCCCCGGGTCCGCAGCTACATGGACACCGTGGTCAAGGACGCCCGATCATGCGGCTACACCACCACGCTCCTCGGTCGGCGCCGTCAGCTCCCCGAGCTCACGTCCGACAACTTCCGCATCCGCGACATGGGCAAGCGGATGGCGCAGAACGCTCCCGTGCAAGGTTCGGCGGCCGACATCTTCAAGGTGGCGATGGTGCGCCTCGACCGGGCGCTCGACGACGGCCGGTTCCGCAGCCGCATGGTCCTCACCGTCCACGACGAGCTCGTCCTGGAAGTCCCGTTCGAGGAACGGTCGCAGGTTGGCCCTTTGGTGCGGGAGGTCATGGAAGGCGCGTTCCCCCTGCGCGTGCCGCTACGGGTCGATCTGGCGTTCGGCGCGACCTGGGCCGACGCCAAGGGCTGACGGGTCGCGACCCCCGAGTCGCGGCGCTCGGGAACGATCGTCCCGATTGGTTCAGGTGGTGCCGAACCGTGCCGAGAAAAGCTCGATGCCGGAGCCACGCAAGTCTTGGGGTCGAGAACGCGCCCACAGTCGAGTCGTCTTCGCGCGCAGCCTGGTCGTGGGGCTTCTGGTGATCGGGGCCGCAGCCGGCCTCTTCGCCGAGCAGTCGCGCTCCGCCGCTCGCGATCGTGACCGGGCTGCGGCCGAGCACCTGGTCAACACCATGGAGCGGGAGGTGACGTCCCTGTTCGAGCAGTGGCGCGGTGAGATCCTGATCGCGGCCCAGAACCAGGCGTTCCTCGATTGGAAGAACGAGCCGTCGCTGCGACCCCGGGCCCGGGCATCCTTCGAGTCGTCCCTCTTGACGATCCACACGCTGTACCCGAGCCAGGTCGGCGAGGCCTGCGTGATCGATCGCACCGGGCGCGAGCTCGCTCGACAGGTCGACGCCGAGATCGCGCAGGTCGGCGACCTCTCGCCCGACGAGACGGGGAATGCCTTCTTCGCGCCGGCGCTCGCTCTGGCGCCGGGGCAGGTCTTGGGAGACGTGCCGTACCGCTCGCCCGACACCGGCGACTGGGTGATCTCGGTCGCCACCCCGGTGGAAGTCGACGGCCGGACCGAGTTCGTGGTGCACTTCGAGGTTCTGCTGGCCGAGATCCAACGGCGTCTCACAGATCTGGTCGACGGGGCGGGCCAGGTCCGGGTCGTCGATCGTTCCCGCGGCCTGGTGCTGGTCGACACGGCGTCCGCGCAGCGGATCGACTCGGAACCGGTGGCGCTCAGCGCGTCGGTGACGATCGCCGATGCGGTGATGACCGAGCGGTTCGTCGAGCCCGATCAGGTGGAAGGGGTGCGCAGCGACAACGCCTGGACGATCGAGGCGTGGGTCCCCTACTCCGAAGCCTTCTCCGGTTCGATCATGGCGCAGCTCCTGGGGCTCATCGTCGCATTGGGGGCGTTGGTGGCCCTGGCGGTCACCCAGGCCAAGCGGGTCGCCGCCGTCGAGGCGCTGCGCGTCGAGGAGGGGCAGTTCCGGAGGGCCTTCGACGACAGCCCCATCGGCATGGCCCTGATGAGCCTCGACGGGACCGTGCTGCGAGTCAACACCGCGTTGTGCGTCATCGTCGGCGCCGAGGCCAACCATCTGATCGGGCACCTGGCGAGTGACGTGCCTGGTGGAGCGATCCTCCAGGTCGAAGCGGCCGACCTCGGTCGTCTCATCGACGGCCGCTCCGAGATGTTGCAGCGTGAGATCCACCATGAGCGGTCGGCCGGAACGTGGTGCGACTGCCAGGTGACGTTGTCGCTCCTGAAGGCCTCGCACCGGGCGCCAGCACGCATCGTGGCCCAGGTCGTCGACGAGACCGAAGCTCGCGTGCTCCGGCACCGGCTCGAGCATCAGGCCACGCATGACACCCTCACCGGTCTCCCCAACCGGGTGCTGCTCACCGAGCGGACGGCTGCGGCTCTCGAGCGGGCCCGCGTGGTGGGCTCGACGGTGGCGCTGATCTTCCTCGACCTCGACCATTTCAAGGTGGTCAACGACTCGCTGGGTCACGAGGCTGGTGACGAGCTGCTCGTCGCGGTCGCCGAGCGGCTCGTCGAGGCGGTCAGATCCTGGGACATGGTCGGGCGCCTCGGAGGCGACGAGTTCGTCGTGCTCTGCGACCCCATCGAGGACACGACGGCCGCTGAGACGGTGGCCGAGCGCATCACCCTCCTCATGTCCAGGCCCTTTGTGGTGCGCGGGCGTGCGATCTACGTCAGTGCCAGCCTGGGGGTGGCCCTCACGACGGGTGGAGGCTCGACCACCTCCGCCGATCTCTTGCGTGAGGCCGACACGGCGGCCTATCGGGCCAAGGAGCGCGGCCGGGCCCGCTACGAGCTCTTCGACGACGCCATGCGGGCTCGGGCCGAGGCTCAGCTCGACCTCGAGGACGGGCTTCGAGGGGCGCTGATGCGTGACGAGCTGCGCGTGCACTATCAGCCGATCATCGATCTGGCTTCGGGCCGGGTCGGAGGAGCCGAGGCCCTCGTCCGCTGGGAGCATCCCGAGCGGGGCCTGCTCTTGCCGGGATCGTTCATCGAGGTGGCCGAGGGCTCGGGTCTGATCGTGAGCCTGGGTCTGCGGGTGCTCGACCAGGTCTGTCGCCAGGTCGCGGTCTGGGACGCCCATCTCGGGGATCGGGCGCCCGGGATGGTCACCGTCAACGTCTCGCCCCGTCAGCTCATCGAGCCCGACTTCGTCGACTCCGTCCGAGAGGTCTTCGAGGCCACCGGCATCGATCCCGGCAGGATCTGCTTGGAGATCACCGAGAACGCCCTGATGGAGGATGTCGACCTGTCGCTCGGGGTTCTCGCGTCGCTCAAGGCGATCGGCGTGGGTCTGGCGATCGACGATTTCGGGACGGGTCACTCGTCGCTCAGCTACCTCCGACGCTTCCCGGTCGACGTGGTCAAGATCGACCAGAGCTTCATCCAGGACCTGGGGGTCGACCGTGAGAGCTCCTCGATCGTCGAGGCCGTCGTGAACCTGGCCCACGTCCTCGGCCTGATCGTGGTGGCCGAGGGGATCGAGACCGTCGAGCACCTCGCCGCGCTCGCCCCGCTCGGCTGTGACAAGGCCCAGGGGTACTACTTCGGCCGTCCGGTCGCCCCGGATCCGCTCGCTGCGTTGCTCGCCACGTGGGAGCCCCATGGACCGCTCGCCGAGCTGACCGGTGTCGTCGTACCGGTGGCCCAGTAGCGCGGTAGGTTGCAGACTCGGGCCATGCGGCCCCCGGTTCGGTGCCCCGAGAGCGACATCGCACGCGGGCCCAACCACACCCGGGAGACCACCCGGACCACCCGTACCGCCCCGGACCACGACGACATGACCGAGACGACCGATAGCCACTGGTTTCAGCCCGTCGCCCGGTTCCTCGGCCCGGCCTACCTCCGCAACGCCTTCACCAAGGGCACCACCAGGGAGGTCGACTTCCTGGTCGAACAGCTCGGACTCCGACCCGGTTCGGCGATCCTCGATGTCGGTTGCGGCCCCGGTCGTCACGCCCTGGAGCTGGCCCGGCGGGGCATGGTTGTGACCGGCGTCGACCTCTCGGCGGAGTTCATCGCGTTGGCCCGAGCGTCGGCACTCGATGCGGGAGTCGCCGAGCGGTGCCGATTCGAGTGCCTCGACGCCCGCGACCTCGATCGGGACGCCGAGTTCGATCTCGTGCTCTCATGCTGTCAAGGGGCGTTCGGGCTCCTCGGCGACGATGATCCGCTCGTGTTGACGCGCATGGCCCGAGCCTGCACGCCCGGGGGGACCGTCGTCCTCGACACGTTCAGCGCCTACTTCGCGGTCCGCTTTCGCGAGGAACACGATGATTTCGACCCCATGACCGGGGTGAACCACGAGGTCGCGAACGTGCGGGGTCCCGATGGTGACGAGCGTGCGTTCGAGCTGTGGACGACGTGTTACACCCCTCGGGAGCTGCGCCTGCTCGCCGAGCGCGTGGGGCTGGTCGTGGAGTCGATCAGCGCTTCGGCGCCCGGGGGCTGGGGGACCGACCCCGTCGACCTGGAACGGCCGGGCGTGATGCTCATCGCACGTCGGCCCGACGGACCGGTGGCGATCACATCGAAATAGTGCACGAGGTCCGACCTCCTGTAGCCTTGGGTCGCGGTCGCGACCGATGACGCGCGCGCCCGATCACCAGTTCGCCATGCCCACTCGATCCCCGTCCTGACGAAAGCTGTCCTCCGATGTCCGACGAGACCCCCACCGCAGTCACCGATTCCGCGCTCGAAACGGCAGTTGACGCTGCCGACGCACCCGTTGAAGCTGCCCCGACCGACACGGCGGAAGCACCGACGGAGGTGGTGCAAGCGGTGGTCGAAGAGCCGGCCGAAGAGGTGGCCGAAGAGCCGGTCGAAGCGGTGGTCGAAGCGGTGGTCGAAGAGCCGGTCGAAGAGCCGGTCGACACCGTCGTCTTCGACGACCTGGGGGGCATGTCGTTCGCCGATGCCGTCGACGCCACGATCGTCGAGTTCGACGAGGGCGGCATCGTCAAGGGTGTGGTCGTCCAGATCGACAAGGACGAGGTCCTCCTCGACATCGGGTACAAGTCCGAGGGCGTGATCCCCAACCGGGAGCTGTCGATCCGCCACGATGTGAACCCGCACGAGGTGGTGGCGCTGGGCGATGTCATCGAGGCGCTGGTCCTCCAGAAGGAAGACGCCGAGGGTCGGCTCATCCTCTCGAAGAAGCGGGCTCAGTACGAGCGGGCGTGGGGCACGATCGAGGCCGTCAAGGCGGCCGAGGGCGTCGTCAAGGGACCGGTCATCGAGGTCGTCAAGGGCGGTCTGATCCTCGACATCGGGCTGCGAGGCTTCCTGCCGGCATCGCTCGTCGAGCTGCGCCGGGTGCGCGACCTCATCCCGTACGTGGGCCGCGAGCTCGAATGCAAGATCATCGAGCTCGACAAGAACCGCAACAACGTCGTGCTCTCACGCCGGGCCTGGCTCGAGGAGACCCAGAAGGAGCAGCGCGACGAGTTCCTCACCAACTTGAAGCCCGGCGAGATCCGCACGGGCGTGGTCTCGTCGGTCGTGCCGTTCGGGGCGTTCGTCGACCTCGGGGGCATGGACGGCCTCGTGCACGTCTCCGAGCTGTCGTGGAAGCACGTCGATCATCCGTCGTCGGTGGTGCAGGTTGGCGACGAGGTCTCGGTGCAGGTGCTCGACGTCGACCTGTCGCGTGAGCGGATCAGCCTCTCGCTCAAGGCCACCCAGCAGGACCCGTGGCAGGAGTTCGCCGGGTCGCACGCCGTCGGCGAGCTCGTGTACGGCCGCATCACCAAGCTGGTGCCCTTCGGCTCGTTCGTCCAGGTGGGCGAAGGCATCGAGGGTCTGGTGCACATCTCCGAGATGGCCTCGCACCACGTCGAGACGCCTGATCAGGTCGTAACCGTCGGCGAGGAGCTCTGGGTCAAGATCATCGACCTCGACCTCGAACGGCGGCGCATCTCGCTGTCGATCAAGCAGGCCGCCGAGGGTGGGGTGGTCGCCGAGGAGTACCGGGAGTTCTACGGCGAAGAGAACTTCGACGAGCACGGCAACTACATCGGTCCCGAGCTCGAAGAGGCCCCGGCCCGCGCCAGCGACGACGCTGCCGAAGGTGCCGACGATGCCGATGGCGACGTGGTTGTCGAGGCGGCCGGTGGGGTCGAGGCCGCAGCTGAGCCCGAGGTCGTCGCCGAGGGCTGAGCCCCGGCAACCGCGGGACCGCCGGGCCTTGGTCTCACGTCGTGAGGTCGGGCCCTGGGCACAGTCTCGTCCTCACGTACGCACCGATCGACCCTCCTGGCTTCCCAGGGGGTCGCATCGCGTGCGATCACGTCACGGTTCGGTCCCGGCTCGACAGCAGGGTCGCTGCCAGGCCGACGAGGCCGTAGCCCACGACCATCGTCCACCACAGACGGTCTGCTGGGGTCTCGAGATATCGGGCCAGGCCCCGACCGAGTGCCGGCGCGGCCACCAGGGTGAGCGCGACCTGTCGGCGGGGACGGTGTGAGAGCCGGCCGGTGTGCTCGGCCACGAACTCGGCGATCGCCGGAGCCGGCAGGACGAGCATGAGGAGACCGTCCCAGCTCCCGGGCCAGTGGACGCCAGCCAGCGACGCCGCCATCACGCAGAACGCAATCGGGTAGAGGACGAGGCAGCGGCGACACACCCGGCGGCCCGCCACGACCAAGCATCGATCGTGGTGGGCCGGGTGGTGGTGGGTGAGCCAGATCGGATCGTCCGACGGTGGCGCAGGGTTCGACAGATTCCGATGCTGGCAGGCTCGCACGACCATGCCTGGGCATCGGCCGGCCGGCGTCGCGGCTTGACCACGGGCGGCTCCGTCAGAACTCCAGGCTCAGAACGGTGGGATCGTGGTGGTCGTGGGCGGTCGTGTCGTGGTGGTGGTGGGCGGCCGTGTCGTG
>VFJJ01000171.1 GCA_009886115.1 Actinomycetota bacterium | reverse complement strand
CGATACCAACCATTTCGAGGTCGACACGCCGGAACACGACCACCTCGTCGAACCGTACGAGTTGCGCTTCGCACAGCGCGTCGACCTCGTCATCGGACGCCGCGTGGAACGCCGATACCCCGCAGCGGCCCCAGTGTTCCTGGGTTCCCGGCGATAGCTTCGTGCTCATGGCGCTGGACCGCTCACCACGGGTACGGCTCACCCCGGGGCCCGATGACGGCGTGTTCGTCGTCCGTGGCGACGAGCTCGACCCGGTCGTGATGTTCGGGTGAAGACCTTCAGATTCGGGAGCGGATTCCAAGAGCATGCCCATGGTCGCGGCGGCGAGAACGTCAATGCCCGAGTTGGTGCTCAGTTTCCCGACGACCGGGCCTATGTGGGCGATGCATTCGAGCACGTGAACGGATCGGGTCGTTCTCCCGTAGTCGTGAGCAGACATCGACCTCACGAGTTGGAGCACAGGCCATGGCCACGACACGAACGCTTCGAGTTCCCCGCCGGAAGCTGCGCCTGATCGCTGCGGTGGTCGGCGTGTGCACCCTGGTGCTGGCCGGTGTGGCTGGTTCCCCGGCCTATGCCGCCGGGAATCTCGACACCGACAACATCACCCTCGACGGCGGCGCTGCTGACTTCGGGAACAACCCGCACCTGTTCGGAGCGCCGACCCAACCGGGCACCGTCTCATGGTCGGGCACGTCGCTCACCGGGCCGATCACCGCACGGGTCCAGGGCCTGCTCTACCACGACGACCTATTCACCGGACGCTGCGTTCGCATCAGGGTCACCTGGGAACGGTCCGACCTGAGCGACCTGTCCACCAGCACCCGCTCGCTGTGCCGCACGGCCGGTGGGCTCGCTGCCCGCAGTATCGATCTGTCGTTCACCTCGACCGAGGTCCGGTTCGTGTTCGTCTCGGTCCAGGTACAACAGGCCGACGGGAGCTGGCGGGTCAACGGTCCCAGCCCCACCATCCGAGTCGCCTTCCTCGACTAGCAGCCATCGGGCACCGATCGGTGGCCGCAACGCCACAAGCGGCTTGGGGCGAGAGCGGGAGACGGCCGGGTCGGCATCGATAACGGAGCGGAGGGCATCCCGTCAGGCGACGGTCATCAAGTACCAGTGCTGTAGGTGGCCCTGGTGTCAGCCGCTCTGGTGGAGGAGTTGATAGGCGGCGTACACGGTCCCGGACGCGTCGACGAGGAGCCATGCCTCGTGGGTGCGATCGTCGAGCTTGTGGGCAAGGCGGAGCCGCGTGCGGTCTTTGCTGGTGAGGTCTTCGCGAAGTGCGAGTGGGTCCTCGACGAGGGAGCACAAGAGCGCAAGGTCGAGGAGGTGCCGGCGCGGTCGCGGGTCGTTGCCACTGGCGGCGGCCTTGATGATGATCGCGCCGAGCAGGTTCGGGCGGGGCACCAGGGCGGTTCGATCGCCCGACCGGACGGGAACCCGTTCAGCACGTTGGAGGGCTTGGGTACCGCCGTGCACCTCGACGGAGGCCGCTCGCCCGACCGTCTTGCGAAGGGCGAGGTGTTGAAGGCGTCGCCGGCACGCGAGATGGAGTGGGCCAGGAAGAGGCGACCGAACTCTGTGTGTGCTCGGAGCAGTCGGAACACGCCCTCAGATGCCGCCAGGTCGCGGGTTGCCGCTGGGGACTGGTCGGATCTCACGAGGCGTCCTCTGTTCGCACGACGCCCAGAAGGTGCCCGTCGGTTGTGGTCACCACCATCTCGTCGACGTTGCGGGCTGCCATCCGTTCGAGCAGAGCATCGAGCGGCTCGTTCGCCCGTACCGTGGCCGGACCGGGGCCCATGACCTCCTCCTCCGGCGTGGCCGGGTGCACGCCGGCGAGGTGCTTCGAGCGAACACGACCGAGCAGAACTCCGTGTTGAACGACCAGGACGCTGCCCTGCACAGCGACCATCGCGGCGACATCACCGACCGGGTCGGAGGGCGCACAGATAGCCGGGCTCGGGTCGACGTGGGCTCATGTCTCAAAGAGCGTCCCAGCAGTAGACGATGACCGGTCGAGCCGGATCGAGCTGGGCGACCGCCTTTGCATCGAGACGCTTCAGGTTGATGTTGGAAGCGCCGGGCAAGTGTTCCTCGGCGAACTCCTCCTCCGGGAGCACCTCGACGAGCTGCGCTCCCGCGGCGAGCAGCTCCTGGACCCGATAACGGTCAACCGGCTCGGGCATGTCAGAACTCCTCGGGGGCCGAGTGGGATCGGTGGCGCAGGCCGATGGGCGCCAGCATGCAGAGCACTGCGGCGACGGCAAGCAGCCACCAGGCTCCCGAGACGAAGCCGGTGACAGCAGCAAGGACACCACCCCGGCGAGCACCGGCCCGGCTCAGCAGACAACCAGCACAGCAGTCAACCAGCGCAACCCTCAACAGGCGGCCAGCAGGCATCGTTCCGCCCTCATGAGAAGAGCAACGCAATGAACTCGTCGACCGAGGGCGCGCCGTCGGTACCTGCGTCGCTTCGAGAGATGCGACACGACAGGCCGACAGGGCTGTGGTTGTCGGCGAAAGGGTCTGCCGCCAGCTCGGCCAACGGCGTCCGTTGGTAGCGGATCAGCTCGTCCGCGTGTCGGGCCACCCAGCGCAACATCACGACGCTGCTCGGCCCGAGGATTGGAAGTCCCTCGAAGGGGCGGGCGTCGAGTGGCCAGCCGTGCCGGACACGTTCGGGTGTGGTCAAGAGCCGGATAGCGATGTGCTGGATGGCGTCCATTCGGAACCTCCAAGTGACGGTTCCCGTCCCTTCCAGGCGGGAGCGCACCTCCGCGCTGCGCTCCCATGGCTGCGCCATGACCCACGACCGGACCCGGGGTCAAGCCCGACCGGGGCTCCCCACAGGAGCCCAACTGCGTTCCAGCCGAGTGAGGTCACGCCAACGACGTCATGGTCACGGGCTTGACGCCGATGAAGGCCGGTCGTGGCACAGCGTCGGGTCTGAGATTCGCCTCGTGCTGGCGTTGCTGCGACGACCGAGAGGTCGTCGCACGGCACGGGGGGGTTCCGAGTGAAGGACCGCCCCTTCGCCAGGGCGGGGGAAAGTATTTGACGATCGGGATGTCCGATCGCCAATTCGCATCTCGATGTTCCGGTTGCTCAGCGGGTGGCCTTCACGCCGGGGGTCGGGGCGCTTGCGAGCACGGGGCCTCGGGGGGCGTCAGTGAGCCTGATCGGTTCGGGGTCACCGATTCTCCATGCGCTCAGGATCGAATCGGGTCCGCGGTAGAAGAGCCAGCGGCCGTCGTCGGACCAGGCCACTCCGTCTCGGTACAGGTCGATCGAGGCGCCGGGAACCCTGGCCCCGGTGCCGTTGCGCATGTCGATAGCGGTGAACGTGGGTGAGCTGTCGGGGCCGAACCCCGAAGCGACGACGAGTTGGCTCCGGTCGGGTGACACGGCGGCGCTCGTCCGGCCGAAGTATCCGGTCGATTGGGGTTCGAGCGTCGGCCTTGCAAGGGACGCGACGGTGACGCCGGTGATGATGTCGACGATGTCGGCCCGGCAGCCGTCGCCGTTGCGGCATGACGTGCGCAGGAGTCGGCCTCCTGCGACGCCCGAGGACAGTCCGTCAGCAATCGGGGTCACGGCGCCGGCGGCGTCGACCCGGGAGATCTGACCGACACCCTGGACCACCACGCCGTCCGACCAGCCGCCGATGGGGTAGCTGTTCGCGGGGAGCACGATCGCGTCGGTGAGAGGACGACCGTCGAGATCAACGGCTCGAACCGAGATTCGTGGTTCGCAGTCGACGATCCAGACCTGATCGAGCTGATCGGCAGCGAGGGCACCGCAACGGTTCGGTGCCAAGTCGACCGGAGGCGATCCGTCGATGGGGACGAAGCGGATCGTGGGTCCGTGGATGTCGATGATCCCACCGGCGACGGAGATGACCGTGCTGGGGGAGAGGCCTGTTGGTGGGACGCGCAGGTCGACGATGGTGACGGTCCCGGTGTCGAGCTCGAAGGCGAGGAGCTGAGTGTCGCCATCGTCGGCGATGAGCAGGGTCGTCCCGGTTGGTTCGGGCAGCTGCGGTCCCAGGACGATGCTCGTCGTGGTGAGCGGATCCGAGACGGCCGGACCGGGCGGGGCTGAGACCTCGGTGGCCAGGGCTGGGAAAGCCTGTGTGTTTGGCCCCGGTGCGGCGCTGGCCGCAACGTCCGAGGCCGACGGGTGCCAATCCCGGACCGCGGACACCCCGATGGCGGCTGCGCCGATCGTGACGACCGCCAGTATCGCTCCGCGACGTCGACGAAATCGAGAGGCGCGGCGACTGCTGTCCCCGGTGTTCGGGCGAGCGGGCTCGATGCCTGCGTCGGCTGGGCCGCAAGCAGGGCAGTCGGTGGTGAGCGGCAAGCATCTCAGACATCCGGGGCATGCCCTCAGGGGCTCCGAGTTCGATCCCATCCGCCTGCCTCGTTCGACCGTCGTGGTCGGGGCCCTCACCCAGCCGGGTGAGGGCTGTGGCTCATTGTTCGTGTTGAGGGAGCAGGTAGGCACTGCCTTTGAAGGGCGGGTCCTGTGACTCGACTTGCTCTTTGAACCGGCGCAGCAGCTTTCCCATCTCGGTGGACCGGTAGAACCAGGCGTCGGCCTGGCGGGCGGCAGGCACGTGGTCGGTGAGGGCCAGCGCGGCCTCTTCGTAGTAGAGGCGAATGTCCATGAGCGTCGTCATCAGGTCGTTGCCGGGCCAGGCGACCGACTTCCAGTGAGCCCCGTCGTCGGCCACGGCGACGAACAGGGAGCATCAGCACTAATCGTGATCTCCACCTGTCATGAGCCCATGATGTCCCTGATCCTCGGTCAGTGCACGCCAGCTGGTACTACGGTCGATCCTCGACGGATGTCGGCTGCGACGAGAGGAGCCGGAGATGTCGGAGACACTCGAGCTCGATCCTGCGAAGTTGGAACAGTTCGGCGAGAAGATGCTGGGAATCCTCAATGGCGGGATGGCCGCCACGATGATCAGCATCGGCCATCAGGTCGGTCTCTTCGACACCATGGCCCAGATCCCACACGCGGCAACCTCAGCCGAGATCGCCGAGGCCGCCGGGCTCGACGAGCGCTACGTCCGGGAGTGGCTCGGGGCCATGGCCACCGCCGGGATCGTCGAGTACGAGCCTGGGCGAGCCGGGTTCAAGCTGCCGCCCGAGCACGCCGCAATGACCACCCGGGCCGCGGGGCCCAACAACTTCGCGTGCTTCACCCAATTCATCGCCATCTGCAGCGGCGTCGAGGACGAGATCGTCGACAAGTTCCGCAACGGCGGAGGCGTCCCGTACAGCTCGTACCGACGTTTCCACGAGGCCATGGCCGAGATGAGCGGAGCGATCTTCGACGTCGGTCTCGTCGACGGCACCCTCACGATGATCCCCGGAGCCACCGAACGTCTCACCAGAGGGATCGACGTTGCCGATGTTGGTACCGGACGCGGGCATGCGATCAACGTCATGGCCAAGGCGTTCCCGGCCTCGCGCTTCGTCGGCATCGACTTCTCCGACGAGGCCCTGGCGTTCGGGCGGGCCGAGGCGGCCGAGTGGGGGCTCACCAACGCCACGTTCCGGGCCCAGGACGCCGCCAAGCTCGACGGCAGCCAGCAGTTCGACCTCATGACCACCTTCGACGCCGTGCACGACCAGGCCGACCCCCAAGGGATGGTCGACGGCATCTTCCGGTCACTCAAGCCCGGCGGCGACTGGCTGTGCGTCGACATCCAGGCGTCGAGCCACGTCGGCGAGAACCTCAACCACCCCATGGGCACGTTCCTCTACTCGGTGTCGTGCCAGCACTGCATGACCGTCTCCCTCGCCTACGACGGCGTCGGTCTCGGCGCCATGTGGGGCGTGCAGAAGGCCCGGGAGGTCTTCGCCAACGCCGGCTTCACCGACATCGTCGTTCACACCCTGCCCGACGACCCGTTCAACAACTACTACGTCTGCCACAAGGCCGGATAGCCGGGGGGCTCTGCCCCGTCACGCGTTCGGTCGATGATCACACCAGGCAGGGCGGCGACTCCGGCGAGGTGTGTCAGCACTGTTCAACGTGCCGGTGCCGAGTTGGCGTGGCCCGAGGGTCACTCCCAGGCCGAGTGGAACGTGCCGGGACGGTCGACGCGCTCGTAGGTGTGGGCCCCGAACAGGTCCCGCTGGGCCTGGATGAGGTTGGCCGGGAGCTGCGCCCGTCGGTAGCCGTCGTAGTAGGCGAGCGACGACGAGAACGCGGGCGCCGGAATCCCGAGGCGGACCGCCTCGGAGACCACCCGGCGCCAGTTGTCCTGGGTCCGGGCGAGGAGCTCGGTGAAGTACGGGGCCAGTAGCAGGTTGGCGAGGTCGGGATGCTCGGTGTACGCGTCGCGGATCCGGTTGAGGAACTGGGCCCGGATGATGCAACCACCCCGCCAGATCGCCGCGGTGGTTCCGAGGTCGAGCGCCCACCCGTGCTCGGCGCCCGCTGCCCGGAGCTGGTCGAAGCCCTGTGCGTAGGCCACCACCTTCGACGCGTACAGGGCGTCGCGCACGGCGTCGACGAAGCCCTGCCGGTCGTCGCCGACCCGGGCGTCGCCCGGCACGGGGCCGGGAAGCACCGTGGACGCCGCGAGCCGCTGGTCGCGCAGCGCCGAGAGCGCCCGGGCGAACACCGCCTCGGTGATGGCGGTCACCGGGATCCCGAGCTCCAGGGCCTCCTGGGCGGTCTGCCGGCCGGTGCCCTTCTGGGCGGCCTGGTCGAGGACCTGGTCGATGAGGTGACCCGGCGCCCCGGCCACGCCAGCCACGGGGGGCTGGTCGTCACGGACCGCGAAGATGCGGGCGGTGATCTCGATGAGGAACGAGCTGAGCTCGCCGGCGTTCCAGGTGCTGAACACCTCATGGAGCTCGTCGTTGCCGAGCCCCAGCCCGTGGCGGAGAAGGTCGTAGGCCTCGGCGATGAGCTGCATGTCGGCGTACTCGATGCCGTTGTGCACCATCTTCGTGTAGTGACCGGCGCCGCCGTCGCCGATGTAGGTGCAGCACGGCTCGCCGTCGACCTGCGCCGCGATCTTCGTGAAGACCTCAGCGACAACCGCGTAGGCGTCGTGCGAGCCGCCTGGCATCATGCTCGGACCGTGGAGCGCACCTTCCTCGCCACCCGAGACCCCGGTTCCGAGGAAGCGCAGGCCTCGCGCCGCGAGCGACCTCACGCGGCGCTCGGTGTCGGTGAACAGCGAGTTGCCCCCGTCGATGATGACGTCGCCGTCGTCGAGGTGAGCGATGAGCTCCTCGATCACGGCGTCGACGGGCGCGCCCGCCTTCACCATGATCATCACGGCGCGGGGCCGCTCGAGGGCGCCCACGAAGTCGGCCATCGTCGCGCCACCAACGATGTCACCCTCGTGCCCGTACGTGGCGACGAACTCTTCGGTCTTGGCCGACGTGCGGTTGTGAACCGCGATAGGGAACCCCTTCGACGCGACGTTGCGAGCAAGGTTCTGACCCATGACCGCGAGACCTGTGAGACCGAAATGACGTGCCATGACACATGTTGGCACGTCGGCGGGCACGGGACCCGCTGCGGCGCGGGCGACCCCGGAAGCGGGCCATCGGGCGAGCCGTCGCTCGTCGTCAGTAGCCCTCGCCGACGCCATTCCCGATCGGAAAAGGGATCGTGTAATCAGTCGTCCGAAGCGCTGTGCTACCCATGCCCGGGCACGACGAACTGACGCCACACTAGCTCTGACCTGCTGGTTGTCCGTGTTTGTGGGGCTAGCAAGAATCGAACTTGCGACCACGATCCTACCGGCCCGCCGATCCGAACGCCTCCCGATCCGCCTCCGCCCGCCAGAGGAGCCGCTCATCGAAGCAACCCGTCGAGTCGATGGCCACGCTCTGCGAGCAACGGCTACCTTCGCTACCCGGCGTGCCCGGT